>NZ_AEJC01000629.1 GCF_000317595.1 Streptomyces ipomoeae 91-03
TCTCGCCGTACTGCTCGTCTCCGACCCCCTTCCCGTGATCGACGAACTCGCCCAGGCCAAGGTGAAGTTCGCCGTCGCCTTCGCCTCCGGCTTCGCCGAGACCGGTGCGGATGGCTCGGCCGCGCAGCAGCGGCTGGCCGCCGCCGTGGCCCGCGCCGACGGCCTGCGGCTGCTCGGCCCCAACACCAACCTCAACGCCTTCGAGCGCTTCCGCGACGATCTCGACGGTCCCGCGATCGCTCTGATCACCCAGTCCGGCCACCAGGGCCGCCCCGTCTTCTCCCTCCAGGAACTCGGTGTCCGTCTCTCCCACTGGGCCCCCACCGGCAACGAGGCCGACCTGGAGACCGCCGACTTCATCTCCTACTTCGCCGAACGCCCCGAGGTGGGCGCCATCGCCTGCTACATCGAGGGCCTCAAGGACGGCCGCGCCTTCCTCCTCGCCGCCGACCGGGCCGCCCGGCGCGGCGTCCCCGTCGTCGCCGTCAAGGTCGGCCGCACCGAGACCGGCGCCCGCACCGCCGCCACCCACACCGGCAAACTCACCGGCGCGGACGCCGTGGTCGACGCCGCGATGCGCCAGTTCGGCGTCATCCGCGTCGACGGCCTCGACGAACTCCAGGACACGGCGACACTGTTGGCCCGGGCGGCTCGGCCGACGAGCCCCGGCGCCCGCTCACTCGCTGCCGGCGCCCACGGTGACGGTGTCGTCGTCTATTCGATCTCGGGCGGTACGGGCGCGCACTTCGCGGATCTGGCGACCGAGGCCGGGCTGTGTCTCCCCACGCTGTCGGAGGCCAAGCAGGCCGAGCTGCACCAGTGGATCCCGGAGTATCTGAGCGTGGCGAACCCCGTCGACAACGGCGGGCACCCGGTGGGCGACTGGCGTGGCCCCCGCATCCTGGACGCGATTCTCGACGACCCGGCGGTGGGGGTGCTGATCTGCCCCATCACCGGGCCCTTCCCACCGATGAGCGACAAGCTCGCCCAGGACCTGGTGGACGCGGCGGAGCGGACGGACAAGCTGGTGTGCGTGGTGTGGGGGTCGCCCGTGGGCACCGAGGCGGCGTACCGCGAGACGCTGCTCGGGTCCTCCCGGGTGGCGACCTTCCGTACCTTCGCCAACTGCATCACGGCCGTCCGCGCCCACCTCGACCACGCCCGCTTCACCGCCGCCTACCGCTCCCCCTTCGACGAGGCCCCGCGCTCCCCCTCGCCCTCCTTCCGCAAGGCACGGGCGCTGATGCGGCCGGGACAGCAGCTGAGCGAGCACGCGGCGAAGCAGCTGTTGCGCGCGTACGGGATACGTGTGCCGCGCGAGCAGTTGGTGACCAGCGCGGCGGCGGCCGTGCGCGCGGCGAGCCTCGTCGGCTACCCGGTGGTGATGAAGGCGTCCGGCGCGCGGATCGCCCACAAGACGGAGCTCGGCCTGGTGAAGATCGGGCTGACCTCCGCCAGCCAGATCCGCGACGCCTACCGCGAACTCACCGACATCGCCCGCTACGAGGACGTCTCCCTCGACGGCGTGCTCGTCTGCCAGATGGTCGAGCGGGGCGTGGAGATGGTCGTGGGCGTCACGCACGACGACCTCTTCGGGCCCACGGTCACGGTCGGGCTCGGCGGTGTCCTCGTCGAGGTGCTGCGCGACTCCGCCGTACGCGTACCGCCCTTCGGTGAGGACCAGGCCCGCGCGATGCTCGCCGAGCTGCGCGGGCGGGCCCTGCTGGACGGGGTCCGCGGGGCTCCCCCGTCCGACGTGGACGCCCTGGTGGAGGTCATCCTCCGGGTGCAGCGCATGGCGCTCGAACTCGGGGACGAGATCGCGGAGTTGGACATCAACCCGCTGATGGTGCTGCCGAGGGGGCAGGGGGCCGTGGCGCTGGACGCGCTGGCGGTGTGCCGCTGAGCACCACCGCACACGCAGAACGTCCATCCACACACCGAGGACATTCATCACTCCCCGTGAGAACAGGAGCATCCACATGTCCGCTTCCCCCCTTGAACCTCCCGAAAAATCCCGTGACTCATTGATACTGCACGCCACTGACAACGCCGTCTCGTGGATCACCCTCAACCGCCCCGAGGCGATGAACGCCATCACGCCCGACCAGCGGGAACGCCTGATCCGGCTGCTCTCGGACGCGTCCGCCGACCCCGCCGTACGCGCCGTCGTGATCACCGCGACCGGCCGCGGCTTCTGCGCGGGGGCGGACCTGCGCGGCGCGTCAGCCGGCACCGATGACCGCGTCCCCGGTGACGTGGCCCGCACCATCCGTCTCGGCGCCCAGCGCCTCATCTCCGCCGTGTTCGACTGCGAGAAGCCGGTGATCGCGGCGGTGAACGGCACGGCGGCCGGCATCGGCGCGCACCTGGCCTTCGCCTGCGATCTCGTACTGGCGGCCGAAGAGGCCCGCTTCATCGAGGTGTTCGTACGCCGCGGCCTCGTCCCGGACGGCGGCGGCGCCTACCTCCTCCCCCGGCTGATCGGCCTCCACCGCACCAAGGAGCTGATGTTCTTCGGCGACGCCCTGCCCGCCGCCGACGCGGAACGCCTCGGGCTGGTCAACCGCGTCGTCCCCGCCCAGGACCTGGAGAAGACGGCCCGCGACTGGGCCGAACGCCTCGCCACCGGCCCCACCCGCGCCCTCGCCCTCACCAAACAGCTCGTCAACGCCTCCCTCGACACCGACCGCGCCACCGCCTTCACCGCCGAGGCCGCCGCACAGGAGATCAACATGACGACGGCGGACGCCCGGGAGGGCGTGGCGAGCTTCGTGGAGCGCCGGACCCCGCGCTACGAGGGCCGCTGAGTCCCGTCCGCCGTCCCCGAACTCCATGACCACCGACCGCTTCACTTCTGACGCATCGTCAGTTTCAATGGGCGGTGTGATGGGACATGCGGGAATGGCAGCCGCCGCCGTGCGCTACCTCAAGGCGGACCGGGGTCGCGGTACGGCCGCGAGGCCGGTCGTCGAAGCGCTGCCGCGCCCCGAGCTGCGATGCGTCGGCGAGGACGAGCGCGCGCCGGTCGACCAGGCCGAGTTCCGCCGCGTACTGGGCAACTTCCCGACGGGCGTCACGGTGATCACCGCCCCGGCACCCGACGACGCCGACGGCCACCCCCACGGCCCCTCCGGCAGCCATTCCGACGGCGGCGGCGACAACCACCCCGCCGGCTTCGCCTGCCAGTCGTTCTCCTCGCTGTCCCTGGACCCGCCGCTGGTCGTGTTCATGGTCGGTCGTACGTCGACGACCTGGCCGCGCATCGCCCGTGCCGGTGTCTTCTGCGTCAACGTACTCGGCGCCCACCAGAGCGAGTTGTGCCGCCGCTTCGCGGTGAGCGGCGCCGACAAGTTCGCCGGCGTCGACCACACGCCGGCCCCCGCCACCGGCTCCCCACGCCTCACCGGCGCCACCGCCTGGATCGACTGCGCCATCCACGCCGTACACACCGGCGGCGACCACCTGATCGTGGTGGGCCGGGTGGAGGCACTGGGCACGGACGACGAGAACACCGCCCCGCTGCTGTTCCACCGCGGTCGGTTCGGGGAGCTCCGGCCCTGACGGATGGTCGCCCTCAGGCCACCATCACCCCGCCCACCACCATCACGCACACCACCGCCAGCCCACCCCACGTGAGGATCGCCCCGCAGGGCTGCACCGGGCGGCCCTCGTTCGCGCGTACGAGGGTGAAGTGGGCCGCGAGGGCCGGGGGCAGGACGGTGGCGTAGAGGGCGAGGGCCGGGAGGTGCCAGGAGGGGACGGCAAGGATCGGGAGGACCCAGAGCGTGGCGGCCGGGGGCACCCACCACCAGCCCGTACGGCCCGTGAGCTGCCGTCCGGTCCAGTGGGCCAGCATCAGGGCGGGCAGGACGTACGCGACGGTCAGGACCGTGCCGGCGAAGAGGACGAGCAGGAGCAGCAGCGGGGCCAGTACGAGCGTCGCGAGGGCACCGCCGTCGCCCCCCGGGCCCAGCCGGGCGTCGTACCCGACGACGAACAGCACCGCGCACGCCAGCGCGCCCTCCACGGACAGCACCGCCATGGACACGGCCGACGGCTCGGCGCCCTTGCGGACCGCCTCCCCGCCTCCGCTCCCGCCCGCGCTCGGCACACTCCCCGCCGCCATGTACATCACCAGAAATCCTCCCCGCCCACAGAGAGCGTTCCCCGGCGGGGAAGGTTGCACTTCGGGGCCCTCGGGTTGCCCATCCTCAGCCCCTCGGGCTGCGGATGCCCGGATCCACCGGGCACCCCGGTCAGGCCGTCGCCACTGTCCCCGCCGGCCGCCTCCGTATCACCAACGCCATCAGCGCCGCCGCCGCGCACAGCGCGCCCGAGGCGTACCAGACCACGTCGTAGGAGCCGAAGGTGTCGCGGGCGAGGCCGCCGAGGAAGGCGATGAGGGCGGCGCCGACCTGGTGGGCGGCGAGGACCCAGCCGAAGACGATGGCGCTGTCGTCGCCGTAGTGCGCGCGGCACAGGGCCATGGTGGGCGGGACGGTGGCGACCCAGTCGAGGCCGTAGAAGACGATGAAGAAGACCATCGGGAGGTGTACGGCGGGCGCCAGGAGGATCGGGAGGAACAGCAACGACAGGCCCCTGAACGCGTAGTACACGGCCAGCAGCCGCCGCGGTTCGAAGCGGTCCGTGAACCAGCCCGAGGCGATCGTGCCGAGGACGTCGAAGACACCGATGACGGCGAGGAGCGAGGCCGCCGCGGTGATGGGCATGCCGTGGTCGTGGGCGGCGGGCACGAAGTGGGTCTGGATGAGACCGTTCGTCGAGGCGCCGCAGATCCCGAAGGTGCCGGCCAGCAGCCAGAACGGTCCCGTCCGCATCGCCGAGAACAGAACCTTCACCGCCCTGGCCGCCGCCCCCGGCACCGGCGCCGGCTTCGGTACGAACTCCGTCGCCCCGTACGGCTTCAGCCCCACGTCCGCCGGGTGGTCACGCAGCAGCAGCCAGACGAAGGGGACGACGGCCAGCGCGGCGAGGGCCACGGTGACGGCGGCCGGGCGCCAGCCGCGCTCCGCCACGATCCACGACAGCAGCGGCAGGAAGATCAGCTGTCCTGACGCCGAGGCCGCCGTCAGGACGCCCGACACCAGGCCCCGCCGCTCCGTGAACCAGCGGTTGGTGACCGTCGCCGCGAACGCCAGCGCCATCGAACCCGAGCCGAGGCCCACCAGCAGACCCCAGCAGAGCATCAGCTGCCAGGCCGACGTCATCCACACCGTCGTACCCGCCCCGATCGAGATCACCGTCAGCGCGACCGCCACCACCCGGCGGATGCCGAAGCGGTCCATCAGCGCGGCGGCGAAGGGTGCCGTCAGGCCGTACAGCGCCAGGTTGATCGACACCGCCGAGGCGATCGTGCCGCGCGACCAGTGGAACTGCTGGTTGAGCGGATCGATCAACAACCCCGGCAACGAACGGAAGGCCGCCGCCCCGATGATCGTCACGAAGGTGACGGCCACGACGAACCATGCGCGATGGATACGCGGGCGCCTGAGACGAGGGGTGCGGCGGGACTCGGTGGGCTCCTGGTCGGTGGTACGGACGTCGGCGGTACGGGCGTTGGTGGTGCGGGCGTCAGCGGTACGGGCGTCGGCTGTCTGGCTCATGTCATCAAGCGTCCGACCTGCGGTCATCGCAAACGAGTGGCCGGAAGGACAGCATTCGTTAGGATCGGGCCATGGGCACTGAGCGAGCCGACCGAGCCAGCCGAGCCGACCGACCCGACCGAACCGACCGCCGCCGCCGGCTGGGCCCTGCTTCCGATCCCGGACCGGCACTCCACCGCGTCGTCGTGCTCGCGCTCGACGGGCTGCTCCCCTTCGAACTCGGCATCCCGCAGCGGATCTTCGGCAAGGCGCGGGACGCGGACGGTAGGCGGTTGTACGAGGTCGTCACCTGCTCGATCCGGCCGCCCGGCCCGGTCGGGACGGACGCCGACTTCGACATCCTCGTCGAGAACGGCCCGGAGGCCCTCGCCACCGCCGACACGGTCGTCGTCCCCGCGTCGTACGAACTCGGCCCGGTGTACGAGGAGGGGGTCCTCACCCCGGAACTGGCCGCCGCCTTCGCCCATGTCCGCCCCGGCACCCGGCTGGTCTCCATCTGCACCGGCGCCTACATCCTGGCCGCCGCCGGTCTCCTCGACGGCCGCCCGGCCACCACGCACTGGTACCACACCGAGCACTTCCAGCGGCTCTTCCCGAAGGTCGAGGTCAACGCGGACGTCCTCTTCGTCGACGACGGCGACGTCCTGACCTCCGCGGGCGTCGCGGCCGGGATCGACCTGTGCCTGCATGTCGTACGACGTGACCACGGCACCGGGGTCGCGAACCGCGTGGCCCGGCGTACGGTGGTGCCGCCGCACCGGGACGGGGGGCAGGCGCAGTACATCCAACGGCCGCTGCCGGAGCCGCAGTCGGCCACCACGACCGCCGCCCGCGCGTGGGCGCTCGGGCGGCTCCACGAGCCGATCCAGCTCCGGGACATGGCCGAGCAGGAGTCCATGTCCGTACGCACCTTCACGCGCCGCTTCCGCGAGGAGGTCGGCGTCAGCCCCGGCCAGTGGCTCACCCAGCAACGCGTCGAACGGGCCCGCCACCTCCTCGAATCCACCGACCTCTCCATCGACCAGATAGCCCACGCCGCGGGCTTCGGCACGGCCCAGTCGATGCGGCAGCATTTGCAGGGGGCACTTGGCGTGACGCCGACCGCGTACAGGCGAACCTTCCGTACAGCGGCACCCTGCACGCGCCGGTGAGCGGAACCCCGCCCGGCCGGCACCAGCCCAGGACGCCGAGGAACCCCGGCCCTGTCAGAACGTGAGTACCGCCCGCGCCACCCTCCCCGCCTCCGCGTCCGCCCGCGCCTTCGCGAAGTCCTCCACCGGATACGTGGCCGTGACCAACTCGTCCAGCAGCAACCGCCCCTCCCGGTACAGCTCGGCGTAGAGGGCGATGTCGCGTTGCGGTCTCGACGATCCGTACCGGCAGCCGAGGATGGACTTGTCGAGGTAGAGGGAGGAGACAAGGAAGGACGCCTCGGCGGTGGCGGCCGGAACACCGAGGAGCACCGCCTGGCCCCGCCGGTCGAGCAGATCGATGGCCTGGCGGATGAGTTCGACGCGACCGACGCACTCGAAGGCGTGGTCGGCACCGGTGGGAAGGACATCCCGCACGCCCCCCACCGACGTCAGGAAGTGCGTGGCCCCGAACCGCCTGGCCACCGCCTCCTTCTCCGGATTCGCGTCCACCGCGACGATCCGCACTGCCCCCGCGATCCGCGCCCCCTGGATGACATTGAGCCCGATCCCCCCGGCGCCGATCACCACGACACTGTCGCCCCGGTCCACCCGCGCCCGGTTCAGAACCGCCCCCACACCCGTCAACACCCCGCACCCGATCAACGCGGCGGACGGCAACGGAATCTCCTTCGGAATCCGCACCGCCTGCACGGCCTTGACCACGGTCCGCTCTGCGAAGGCGGAGTTGGCGGCGAACTGGAACAGTCCCCCCGTACCCCGCTCGCCACCGGTGGTTCCCTCCCCCCGTGCGAACGGCCGTTCCGGGCGACCGATCGCCCGGCGGCACATCGTCGGCCGGCCCCGGCCGCAGTCGGCGCAGGTCCCACAGTTGGCGAGGGTGGACAGCGCCACATGGTCACCGGGCCGGACATGGGTGACCCCGGCCCCCACCGCCTCGACAACCCCGGCTCCCTCATGCCCCAGCACCACCGGCACCGGGAACGGAATCGTCCCGTCCACCACCGACAGATCGCTGTGACAGAGTCCGGTCGCCGCAATGGCCACCAGCACCTCACCGGGCCCCGGATCCCGTACCACCAGGTCATCGACGACCTCGACCCGAGCACCGTCGAACACCACACCTCTCACACCCGCACCCCCTCAGCCCTTCGGCTCTCCCGGCCCTCGCGGACCCCTCGGCCCTCTCGGCTCCTTCGGCAGACCGAGCACCCGCTCGGCGATGATCGTGCGCTGCACCTCGTCCGAACCGCCGTAGATGGTGTCGGCCCGGCTGAACAGGAACAGATGCTGGAGCGGGTCGAGCCGGTACGGCTCGGTCGGCGACCAGTCGGCCGGCCCGACCGCCGCCCGCGCTCCCCGTACCTCCATGGCCAGCTCCCCGAGCCGCTGATGCCACCGCCCCCACAGCAACTTGGCCACGCTCGGCGCGCCGGGCTCCTCCGGACCGCCCAGCGTCCGCAGGGCGTTCCACCGCATCACGCGCAGCTCGGCCCACTGCCGTACGAGCCGATCGCGTACGACGGGGTCGGCGGCGGCACCGCTCTCCACAGCCGTACGCGTGACCGTACGCAACTCCTCCGCGAAGCCGATCTGTTGGGCGAGGGTCGACACCCCGCGCTCGAAGCCGAGCAGCCCCATGGCGACGCTCCAGCCGTTGCCCTCACCGCCCACCACGTGCTCCACGCGCGCGTGCGCCCCGTCGAAGAACACCTCGTTGAACTCGCTGGTCCCGGTCATCTGCCGGATCGGCCGTACCTCGATGCGGCCGGGCTGGTCCATGGGGACGAGCAGGAACGACAGCCCGTGGTGCCGCGTGGACCCGGCCTCCGTACGGGCCAGTACGAAGCACCAGTCGGCCTCGTGGGCGAGCGAGGTCCAGATCTTCTGCCCGGTGATCCGGTACGACCCGTCCCCAGCGCGCTCGGCCCTGGTGCGCACCCCGGCGAGGTCCGACCCGGCGCCCGGTTCGCTGTATCCCTGGCACCACAGCTCCTCGCCCCGCGCGACCGGCGGCAGAAACCGCCTCTTCTGTTCCTCCGTCCCGAACGCGATCAGCGTCGGCGCCAGCAGCTTCTCCCCGATGTGTCCCGACCTCGCCGGTACGTCGGCGCGGGCGTACTCCTCGGCCCATACGACCTGCTGGATCAGGCCGGCGGTGCGGTTGCCGTAACCGGCCTCACCCCAGCCGAGGCCGATCCACCCGGCGGCGCCGAGGGTCCGCTCCCAGGTACGCCGGTCCTGGCCGCCCCCCGCATGAGCGGCAAGCCAGGCCTTGACCTCCGCCCGGAACCCCTCGTCCTCTTCGCTGAACCCGAACTCCATGCGTGCCGCCCTAGGTTGGCCGACTGGAACCTTTGCCCTGAACGTTGTCGCCCCAGCGGCACGACTGCCCGCAGTGAAGCGGGACTTGGAGCCGCCGGATACCAAAGGGGCGCGGGACGGCACTGAATCCGCGGCTACCGCCGCGCGGGCGCGACCAGCCACACACCACCCGCAGTCGCCGATTCACCCGTACCCCCGAGCCATCAGGCGTTCGGTCGTTGCCCGGTCGCCGCCGCCCGGGCCATCTCCTCCACCCGCTCCAGCATCGGCATGGGATCCACCCCCACCACCCCCGGCAACGCCTCCGCGATCCGCTCGGGCGTCCACCCTCCGTCCGCGTACGCCGAGCGCAGCTCCCGCGGCTGCGCCCACACCGCGATCTTCGGCCCGGCAACCGTGTACACCTGCCCGGTGATCCGCTCCTCCCGAGCCCGATCCGACAGCAGGTACACCACGAACGCGGCCACATCCTCCGGCTCACCGATCTCGGTCAACTCGACCGGCACACCGGCCGACATCCGCGTACGGGCAACCGGCGCCACCGCGTTCGCGGTCACCCCGTACCGATGCAGCCCGAGCGCGGCGCTCCGTACGAGCGAGATCACCCCACCCTTGGCGGCGCTGTAGTTGGCCTGCGAGACGGACCCCTGGTGATTGCCGCTCGTGAACCCGATCAAGGTTCCGGCCCGCTGCTTCCGCATGACGGCGGACGCGGCCCGGAACACCGTGAACGTGCCTTTCAGATGTGTGGCGACGACCGGATCCCACTCCTCCTCGGTCATGTTGAAGAGCATCCGCTCACGCAGAATCCCGGCGACGCACACGACCCCGTCGATCCGCCCGAAGGACTCAATCGCCGTGTCGACGACCCGCTGCCCACCCGCCATCGTCGACACGTCATCGGCCACGGCGACCGCCTCGCCCCCGGCCGCCTCGATCTCCTTGACCACCGTCTCGGCGACGGAACTGGTCGGTTCGGAGCCGTCGACGGACACCCCGTAGTCGTTGACGACGACGCGCGCGCCCTCGGCCGCCGCGCCGAGGGCGACCGCGCGGCCGATCCCCCGCCCCGCGCCCGTGACGGCGACGACCTTGCCTGCCAAGAAGTTTCCCACCCCGGCCCCTTCCCCTCATCGCGGTTTCTGACGGACCGTTAGATCTGCACGCACGGCGATTCTACGACCCGTCAGATACACCCACACAAGCCCCGGGGAGGGCCGATGTCACCGCCCACCGAGTTCGCCGCGTTCACCGATATCGCCAAGCGCGTGAACAACTGGGGCCGGTGGGGAACGGACGACGAGATCGGCACGCTCAACCTGATCACCGACGAGGTGGTACGAGAGGCCGCCGCCCGCGTCCGCTCAGGGCGCCGCGTCCCGCTCGCACTCCCTCTCCAGCAGGACGGCGTGCAGACCGGGATGATGCCGGGCCGGGTCAACCCGCTGCACGTCATGGTGCAGATCAACCAGGAGATCTTCGGCCCGGGCACGGTCGCGTGCAGCGACGACGCCGTGACCATGGGGCTGCAGGCGGCCACCCACTGGGACGCCCTCACCCATGTCTCCCACTCGGGCCGCGTCTACAACGGCCGCCCGGCCGGCACGATCACCCCGCACGCCGGCGCCACGTTCGCCGGCATCGACAAGGCCCGCCACATCGTCTCGCGCGGCGTCCTCCTCGACGTCCCCCGAGCGCTCGGCCTGTCGTCCGGCGACCGTCTCCCCTCCGATCACGCCGTCACGCCCGAAGACCTCGACGCGGCCGAGGAGTTGACGGGCACCCGCGTTCGCGCCGGCGACATCGTCCTCGTCCGCACCGGACAGATCCAGGCCTACCTCACCGGCGACAAGCACGCGTACGCGTACCCCTCGCCCGGCCTGTCCCTGCGCACCCCTGAGTGGTTCCACGCACGCGATGTCGCCGCCGTCGCCAATGACACCCTGACCTTCGAGATCTTCCCACCGGAGATCGAGGACCTGTGGCTACCGGTGCACGCGCTCCATCTGGTCGAAATGGGCATGCCACAGGGTCAAAACTGGAATCTCGAAGAATTGTCCACAGCCTGTGGACAATCCGGCCGCTATGACTTCCTGCTCTCCGCGATGCCGGAACCGTTCACAGGCGGCACGGGAACCCCGGTGGCGCCGGTGGCGATCCTGTAACCCGTACGACTCTGCGTTCCCCTGGGATTCCGGGTCGGCTGGCGGCGCGCCTCTGCCCGCCCCGAGCACGGCACCGCGCGCCGCCATCCGGCTTCGGCGTACCCGCCCTGCTTCCCGGGCCCAGTCGGGAGCCGACGCCGAAACACGACCCACACTCGTCGAGGGCCTGCGTCACCGAAGCCCTCGTCGTCCCCTCACGGCGAATCGATGAACACAAGCGTGATCAAATGGACATGGCGCGTCAACACCCCTTCGGGGATTTACCGTTCGGCAGCTGCGCCGCGGCGCCGCGTACAGAAGCACGCGGCGGCGCACTCCGCCCCGGGCTCCGCCGACCCCATGCCACAACGCGCCGTACGCCGACGCCGCGCGCCGCCAAGTAGCTCGGGGGTACGGGTGATTCGGCGACTGCGGGTGGCGTGTGGCCGATCACGCAGCTCCCCGCGCCCACATAGCTGCGGGCAATCGTGCCGCTGGGGCGGCACGGGTGGGCGCAGCGGCACCCTGCACGCGCCGGTAAGCGAAACCCCGCCCCGGCCGGCACCACCCCCGGGCGCCAAGAAACCCCGGCCCAACCGAACCCAACGCCCAGCCGAACCCCGGCGGCGGCTACACCACCTCGTACGCCAACCCTTCCCGCACCGCAGCCCACCCCTCCCGGGCCAGCTCCTCGCGGGCCGCAGCCGCCACGCCGGTGACCGCACTGCCCGCCGGATGGACGACCGGCGTCACCACATCCCCCGCACCGGACGCACCGACCACCCCCGGCACCACCCGATCCAGCTCGCACCAGATCCGCTTGCCGGCGCCCTCACGACTCCACCCCCACCGATCGGCGAGCCCTTCGACGAGGGCGAGCCCCCGCCCCCCGGTCTCGTCCCTGTCGGCACACCGCGGAGCGGGAGCACAGGCACAGTTGTCGGCGACCTCCAACCGAACCGTGCCGATGGTCCCGTCCCGCCGCCCGGACATCAACAGCCGCAGCACGGCCGGACGACCGGTGTGCACCACGGCGTTGGTGACCAACTCGGAGACAAGCAGGATCAACGTCTCGGCCAGCGGCTCATCCGCCCCTATCCCGAACCCCGCGAGCCGTGAACGGGCCCATTTCCGGGCCCGACCCACCTCCGCGGGGTCGGGCCGGATCTCCAGCTGCACTTGAAGCACCTGCACCGCTCACACCATCCGAACCGGCGGACACATCTCCGCACGCCCCTCAGGGGCCACGATCGTGGTCATCTTCCGTCTGGCCGACTCCACCGTCGTCGGCACCGGAATCACGGAACGTGATTCCCTTAAAAGACAGCATGGTTGACGTACAGTCACCCCAACAAGCGCTTCGGGCATATTCCAGCGCGAAGGAGTACGCATACGGCATACTGTGCGACGCTCATCGCGGGGAGTCGAACAGACCGGAGCGACGAGGCTCCGACCCACTTCACCTGCGGCGCGCATCGCCGATCCCGGGGTCACCACAGGGGCAACACCGGACGGGCTCGACCTCGGAACCGCTCGCATCCCCCAGAAGGTACCGGAGCGGAACTCCGACTCCAGGCCGTGACAAGTCACACCTAGGACACAACCCGGTATCAACGCTCGGTAATTCCGGTATGCCACATTCCGCGGCACTCGGGCGATGCCGTGCCACACACTTCCAAGACGGCCCTGGTCAGCGACGATCGCCCGCCTCGATCAACAGTTCCCCCGCCAGCAACTCCTCACTGTCCGTGATCGATCCGCCACATTCTGCCCGTACCCACGCACGTTTCAGACACAGATGTACGTCGGCCTCCCAGGTGAACCCCATTCCGCCGTGGACCTGAAGACAGTCGCGGGCCCCGCGCACCGCGGCCTCGTCGGCCAACAGCCGGGCCGCCGCGATGTCCACGGGGTCGGCCGTCACGGCCGCCGCGTACACCGCCGCCCGAGCCACCTCCACGCGTACCAGCAACTCCGCGCACAGATGCTTGACCGCCTGGAACGCCCCGATGGGCCGCCCGAACTGCTCCCGGGTCCGCGCATGTTGCACGGCCGCCTCACAGCACCGCACGGCGGTACCGAGCTGTTCGGCGGCGGTCAACAGCACGAAGAGGGGATCCGGCTCCCCCGAGAGGCCACCCCCCGGCACCCGATGCAACGGCGTCAACGGATCGACCGACCGCAGCGGTACGGCCCCGCCCGCGTCCCCCCGTACGACATCCGCCGCGTCCAACCACGCCACCAGTCCCCCGGGCCCGACGACGGTCACCACGACCTCCCCGGTGGCCGCCCCCGGCACCGCGCCCGCCGCGAGATGCGTGGCCACCAACGGCCCCGGCACCAACGCCCGCCCCACCTCCTCGAACACCAACACGGCCTCGGGCAACCCGAGCCCCACCCCACCGTCGGTCTCAGGCACGCACAGAGCGAAAACCCCGGCGGCCCCCAACTCCCGCCAGAGCGCCCGGTCCAGTCGACCGGACTCATCGACGGCCGCCCGCAACGCCTCCCGCCCGAACCGGCGGGCCAGCAGCCCTCGGACGCCGTCCCGCAACGCCCGCTGATCCTCGCTGAGTTGAAACCGCATGACGAAAGAGCCCCTTGTCAGTGCCGAGTACGACCGCGCGCCCCCAACGAACCGTCACGTCACCCCTTCGGCAACCCCAAGATCCGCTCCCCCACGATGTTCCGCTGAATCTCAGAGGTGCCCGCAGCGATCGTGTACGACAACGAACCGAGCCGATCCAGCACCCACGGCCGCTCGAGATCCAGCGAGGCCGGCCCGAGAACATCCGCCGCCACGTCGTACAGCTCCTGACGCGCGCGCGAGTACCTCAGTTTGAAAACCGAACCCCCCACCCCCGGCACCCCTCCGGAGGACTCCGCCTCGCTCACGTTCCACTGGGTCAGCCGCCACAACGCCCGGAACTCGGCGTTCAACCGCCCCAGCCGCCGCCGTACGGCAGAGTCGTCCCAACGCCCGTTCGCCCGCGCCTCCCGCGCGACCTCCCCCAACACCCGTCCGCAGGCGACCACTTCACCCACGAAGGCCGTGCCCCGCTCGAACGACAGGGTCACCATGGTCACGCGCCAGCCGTCGTTCTCGTCCCCCACCCGGTTGGCCACCGGCACCCGTACCTCGTCGAGGAAGACCTCGGCGAACTCGGTGGACCCGGCGAGGGTGCGCAGGGGCCGTACGGTGACGCCGGGCGCGTTCATGGGCATGGCCAGCCAGGAGATACCGCGGTGCTTGGGGGCGTCCGCGTCCGTGCGGACCAGCAGCTCGCACCAGTCGGCGACTTCGGCGTGGGACGTCCAGATCTTGGACCCGGTCACCACGTACTCGTCGCCGTCCCGCCACGCGCGCGTGCGCAGCGCCGCGAGGTCGGAGCCGGCGTCCGGTTCGCTGAAGCCCTGGCACCAGACCTCCTCCCCGCGCAGGATCGGCGGCAGCCAGCGCGCCCGCTGCCCGGCCGTGCCCTCGGCGGCGATGGTGGGCCCGGCGTGCAGCAGCCCGACGAAGTTGGCGCCGACGTACGGGGCGCCCGCCTTCTCGGTCTCCTCCAGGTAGATCAGGTGCTGGGTGGGGGTGGCGCCCTGGCCGCCCGCGTCCACGGGCCAGTGCAGGCCGGCGTACCCGGCGTCGTACAGCATCCGCTGCCAGCCGAGGTCGTACGCGCGCCGTCCCGGCCAGTCGTCGGGCGACGGCTTCGGCGGCAGCGACGGGAGCGCCTTCGCCAGCCACTCCCTCAGCCTCGCCCGGAACTCCTCCTCCTCGGGCGTGTACGCGAGATCCATGACAGCCGACCCGCCCGGGGCTACTTGTCGAAGTCCAGGTCGAGCATGCGGATCGCGTTGCCGCGCATCAGCTTGTAGACCGTCTCGTCGTCGAGGCCCTTCACATGGTCGAGGGCGACCTCCTTGGTGTGCGGGAAGGTCGAGTCGACGTGCGGGTAGTCGGTCTCGAAGGTCGCGTTGTCCCGCCCGACGACGTCCAGCGAGGCGACCCCGTGCTTGTCGCGGAAGAAGCAGCAGAACATCTGCCGGTAGTAGTACGTCGACGGCGGCTCGGGGATCAGATCCCGCACCCCGCCCCAGGCGCGGTGCTCCTCCCAGACGTCGTCGGCGCGTTCGAGGGCGTACGGGATCCAGCCCATCTGCCCTTCGCTGTAGGCGAGTTTGAGGCGCGGGTACCGCACCAGGACCCCGCTGAAGAGGAAGTCCATCATCGAGGCCATCGCGTTGTTGAAGGACAGGGACGCCTGGACGGCGGGGGGTGCGTCGGGCGAGGCGGCCGGCATCTGCGAGCTGCTGCCGATGTGCATGTTGATGACCGTGCCCGTCTCCTCGCAGACGGCGAAGAAGGGGTCCCAGTAGCCCGAGTGGATGGACGGCAGCCCGAGGTGGGTCGGGATCTCGGAGAAGGTGACCGCGCGGACGCCACGGGCGGCGTTGCGGCGGATCTCCGCCACGGCCAGGTCGATGTCCCACAGCGGGATCAGGCACAGCGGGATCAGCCGGCCGCCGCTGTCGCCGCACCACTCCTCGACCATCCAGTCGTTGTAGGCGCGCACGCAGGCCAGCGCGACCTCCTTGTCGTGCGCCTCGGCGAAGGTCTGCCCGCAGAAGCGGGGGAAGGAGGGGAAGCAGAGGGACGCCTCGACATGGTTGAGGTCCATGTCCGCCAGCCGCGCCTTGGGGTCCCAGCAGCCGCGCCGCATCTCCTCCCGGGTGATCCCCTCCAGCGTCATCTCGTCCCGGTCGAAGCCGACGGCCGCGATGTTCCGCTTGTACGGGAACTTCAGGTCCTCGTAGATCCACCAGTCGGTCGGCTGCCCCTCCGGGTCCATCGTGATCCGGTACTTCCCGGCGATGTACGCGAGCTCACCGATCCCGGCGGTGAGCGGCTGGGGCCCCCGGTCCCGGTACTTCGCCGGCAGCCAGGTCTCGAAGAGGTGCGCGGGCTCGATCACATGGTCGTCGACGCTGATGATGCGGGGCAGTTCGGTCATGAGGTCCCCTCCGCCTGGAGTGCGTACCCGACGGGTACCCGATGACTTATCTGATGGTCCGTCAGATAAGTCTCCTCAAGAAGGCTAGTGGCCCGCCCCTGGACCGACAAGGCGCCCGGCCCTACGCTCTGCCCACTAACTGACACTCCGTCAGCTCTCTTTGGCAGGGGGCCGCCGTGAACGACACCGCCCACGCGCTCAGCGAGTCCCGCACCCTCTGGGAACTGGTCGCCCGTCGCGCCGACCTCACCCCCGAGCGGCCCGTCCTCCTCCAGGACGACCGCACACTGACCTTCGGCGAGCTGCGCGCCCGCGCCGAACGGGTCGCGGCCGGGCTGTACGACAGGGGCGTGCGCCCCGGCACGGTCGTCGCCTGGCAGCTGCCCACCCGTATCGAGACGGTCCTGCTCTCCCTGGCCCTGGCCCGCCTCGGCGCCGTACAGTCCCCGGTCATCCCCTTCTACCGCGATCGCGAAGTCGGCTTCGCGCTACGGGAGTCGAAGGCGGAGTTCTTCGCGGTGCCCGGCGAGTGGCGGGGCTTCGACCACACGAAGATGGCGCGGCGGCTCGACGCCGAGGGGATCTTCGAGGCGTACGACACGCTCCCGGAGGGCGACCCGGACGCGCTCCCCGCCCCGCCCGTCGACGGCACCGCCGTCCGCTGGATCTACTGGACCTCGGGCACCACCTCCGACCCCAAGGGCGTACTGCACACGGACCGTTCGCTCATCGCGGGCGGCTCCTGCCTCGCCCACGCGCTGCGGCTCACCCAGGACGACGTCGGCTCGATCGCCTTCCCGTACGCGCACATCGGCGGCCCCGACTATCTGGTGATGCTCCTGCTGTACGGCTTCCCGGCGGTGCTGTTCGAGCACTTCGCGCTGCCGGCCGCGCTGGAGGGCTACCGCAAGCACGGGGTGACGGTGGCGGGGGGCTCGACGGCGTTCTACTCGATGTTCCTCGCCGAGCAGCGCAAACAGCCGGGGACCCCGGTCGTCCCGACGCTCCGGCTGCTCGCGGGCGGCGGGGCGCCGAAGCCGCCCGAGCTGTACCACTGGGTCGTACGCGAGATGGGCGTGCAGCTCACCCATGGGTACGGCATGACCGAGGTGCCGATGATCACGATGGGCGCGCCGGACGACACGGTGGAGAACCTCGCGACCACGGAGGGACGGCCGCCGGAGGGGATGGAGATACGGATCGTGGACGGGGAGGTGAGGCTGCGGGGGGAGGCCGTCTGCCAGGGGTATCTGGATCCGGCCCAGACGGCGGAGGCCTTCGACGCCGACGGGTTCTTCGTCACCGGTGATCTCGGGCGTCTCACCGAGGAGGGCCATCTGGTCCTCACCGGCCGTCTCAAGGACGTCATCATCCGCAAGGGCGAGAACATCTCCGCGAAGGAGATCGAGGACCTGCTGCACCGCCACCCTGCCGTGGGCGATGTGGCGGTGATCGGGCTGCCGGACGCGGAGCGCGGGGAGCGGGTGTGCGCGGTGGTGGAACAGCCGCCGGGGGCGGCCGGGTTGACCCTGGAGGCGGTGACCTCGTATCTGCGCGCGGAAGGGCTGTCCGTGCACAAGCTGCCGGAGCGGCTGGAGGTGGTGGACGCCCTTCCGCGCAACGAGACCTTGCGGAAGGTCCTCAAGTACAAGCTCAGGGAGCGCTATTCCGGCACGGTGAAGTAGCGGGCGAAGGCCGTCACGATCTCCGTCTCGCTCACCTTGCCGTCGGCGTCGGTGTCGAGCGCGGCGGCGGTGGCGGAGGCGATGTGCTCGGGGACGCCGAGGGCCTTGAGGACCCGGGCGGTCTCCTCGACCGTGACCGCGCCGTCCCCGTCGGCGTCCGCGACGGCGAGGGCCGCGTGCAGGAAGGGGCGGGCGATCTCGGCGAACCGGTCGGGGGTGTCGCGCAGCCGCTTGACCGCGCCGTTCACGAACTCGTCCCGGGTGATGCGCTGGTCGCCGTCCCGGTCCGCTATCCCGGCCATGCCCTGCCAGAAGGCCTCGGCGCCGATGTACAGGGCCTGGCCCTTGTCGGACCGGGCGGTGGTGCCGAACTCGTTGAGTACCGCCTTGGTCGCCGCGCTGAAGTCCTCGCGGTCGATCCAGCCGTTGCCGTCCTGGTCGAAGGTGGCGAACCGGGCGGCGATCCTGCGCTCGTACTCGCTGCTGACCATGTGTTTCGGGCCCGCCTTACGTCAAGTGGGGTGCTTCTCGCCAGGGAGCGTACGACGTCGGAGGCCGGGAGGGAGCACGAAAGCGGCGCTTGTACCAAGACTGCGGGAATTCCAGGACAACAGTGTGGCCACCGGGACATCGTCGGGTGATGGACATCACACCAGCGCGTGCGGGGGACTTGGCGTACGAGGAGCGCGTCACATCGGCAGGAGCCCGGTCACGCCGAGAGGGGGTCGGCCTCGCCGTCGGATGCGGGGGCGACCGCCGAGTCCACGTCCGGGTGGACGTCGAAGAGGCGGCGGACGCCGAGGGCGGCCATGACGCGGTTGACGTGCGCGCCCTCCGCCGGGCCGCCGCCCGCCCTGCCGTCGGCCGGGAGGATCAGACGGAGCCGGCCCTGGCAGGAGCGGATGAGGCGGCGGGTGGCGATGAGGACGCCGACACCGCTGGAATCGCAGAAGACGACCCCCGACAGATCGAGGACGAGACTTCGGCGGCCGTCCGCCACCGCCTCGTGCACCCGTTGGCGCAGGACCGGAGAGGTGACGAGATCCATCTCTCCTGACACACGCAGCACGGCCCACTCACCCTGCTCGCCGTCGGTCACTTCGAACGTCACCGCGATGCCTCTCAGTCGCTGAACCGGAAGCCACAACACCGCTTCCTGCTGCGCGGCTGCCCCGCCGTCGTTCCATGAAACACCCGTATCGCACCGAAAGCGCATGGTAAGCAAGCCATTTCATGGACCTTTTCGGTGCGTTTTCCATCGAGTACGGTCGTACGTGATCACATATTGATCGAGAATGGACCAACAGCATTGCCATGTGGTCGATTTCGCGCAGGGTGGATATCGCACAGCGATGCGAAGAGGCCCGTAAGGGTGGACATGAGGGTGGACAGACGCCCACGTGGGCAGCCGGAAAGCGCTTCGCGGAGGAGCTCGGAGCAGATCCATACCATCTTCGGCCCCGCGGGGGGGCGCACATTGGCATAAAGGGGCGTGCGCGGTCAGCAGTGCCGACTACATTCGAGAAAGCAGTGCACACAGGCTGGACGCAGGCAGGACCGGGGCCGGGTCGATGGCTCGGCGATCAGGAACGGCGCAGGTACGAGCGGGGGCGAGGGGGCCGTATGGCGACGAAGGACGCACCACCCCGCTGGGACCGCAGGATGCAACAACGACTGACGCACGGCGAGGCGGCGGCGCTCGGTGAGCTGTACGACCGGTTCGCGTCCCTCGTGCACGGCCTCGCCCACCGCGTCCTCGACGACGAGCGGGCCGCCGACGGCATCACCCGCGAGGTGTTCGCCCAGGTCTGGGAGAACCCCGAGGCGTACGACCCCAAGGAGGGCCCCCTGCGCTCCTGGGTCGCGGCACTGACCCACCGCCTGGCCGTGCAGCGGTTGCGCGCCACCGAGACCGCCGCGCTGGCCCAGGGCGGCGAGGGCACCACGGAGGACCTGGAACGCAAGGTCCACCGCGCCTCGGTCGCCGCCCGCGCCGACTACATAGTGCAGGCCATGCCCACGCCCCTGCGGGCCGCCCTGGAACTGGCCTACTTCCAGCGCCGCGACTACCGCCAGACCGCCACCGACCTCGGCGTCACCGAGGACGAGGCCCGCCGTCGCCTCCGCCTCGGCCTCCAGCTCCTCGCCACCGCCCACGACACCCGCCTCTCCGGCACCCCACCCGAACACGGGGGTGCCGTGTGAACGGCGGCACCCACAGCTTCGACGCGTACGACGAGGGGCCGGAGGGCACCGACGGCGGGGCCGGGGAGCCTCGGGCGCCTGGTGGTCCGGCGGGTGGCGGCCCTGGGAGCGGCGGTCCCACCGGTGGGGGTCCTGTGAGCGACGGCCCCCTGGGTGGTGGTGCCGCGGGCGATGGCCACACGGGCGGCGGTGACGGCGACGAGCCGAGCAGGCCGCCGCGCATACCGCTGCCGCGAACCTCGGTGGAGGACACGGGACTTCCGCTGCCGGACGCGGTACCGGAAACGGCCCCCGCGCCCGAGGCTGAGTCCGAGGCGGAGGAGATGCCGCCCGCGCCGCCGGCACCTCTCGTACTGCCGCCGCGCATGCCCCACGTACCCCTCGTGCTGGAGCATCCCATACTGAAGGCGCTGCTCGGGGCCTGGGCTCTGACGGCGTGCTCGGCGGAGGAGGCGCTGGCGGTGGAGGAGCACCTCGGGGTGTGCGGGTCGTGTGCGGACGAGGCCCGGCGGCTACGGGAAGCCGTGGGCCTGCTGCAGCAGCCGGAGAGCCTCGACCTGGCCCCCTCCCTGCGCAACCAGGTGCTGGACACCTGTCTGGGCCGCCGACCTCCGCGTATCCCGGTACCGCTCTGGGCGGCCCCGTACGACGCGGAGGCGGCCCGGCTCGACGCGTTGCTCCAGGACATCGACAGCTCGGACTGGCACGCCCCGGTACAGCTGCGCTGGTTCGAGGGCGAGGGGCCGGTGAGCCGTCGTACGACCGTCGCCGGGGTCATCGCCCACCTGCTGAGCGTCGACGGTCTCGTCGCGACCGCGCTCGGCCTGGAGGACCCGCTCGACCAGCTCAAGGTGCCGGTCCCGGACGACCGTACGCCCGAGGCGCGCACCGAGGCGTTCTGGAAGGCGTCCCCCTTCCCGCCGAACCGCTCGATCCGGGGACCGTGGCGGGCGCAGAGCCGTGGCATCGTGCGGACGACGGCCTTCAAGGGCGCCGACGGCGTCGACAAGGCCTATGACACGGAGGGAACCGGTGGGACGGACGGGACCGGTGTTGTCACCGGCCCCGTGAGCGGGTCATGGGGCCCGGGGCGGCTGTGGGTGTCGTACGGCGGTTTCGAACTGCCGTTGCGGGATGCGCTGCTCGACCGCGCGTTCGAGTGCTGGATCCATGCGGAGGACATCGCGGAGGCGGTGGACTACCCGTACGAGGCACCCTCCGGGCGCCATCTGCACGGCATGATCGACCTGGCGGCCCGGATGCTGCCCCTCGTGCTGGCCGAGCGCCGCCGGGCGGGGCTGGCGTCGCCACCGTCCGGCCGCCATCTGACCCCGACCGGTGCGCCCGGCCGTACCCTCCGCCTGGAGATCGAGGGCTCCGGCGGCGGCGAGTGGCTCATCCCGCTCGACTCCCCCGCGGCCCTGGGCTCCGCCGACCACGAGGTCGCCCATGTGGCCCTCGACGGCGTCGAGTTCTGCCGCCTGGCCGCGGGCCACGTACCGCCGGAGGAGGCCGCCGCGGGTCAGCTGGGTGACCGCGCGGCGATCCGAGACGTACTGTTCGCGGCGGCGTCGTTGAGCCGCATGTAGCCACCGGCCACCTGGGCGCCCGGCAGCTTCGGTCGGCCGGGCCCCATCGCCCCAGCGGCACGACTGCCCGCGGCCAAGAAACCACCCGCAGTCGCAAACCCACAACACCCCCCGAGCTGCTAGGCGTTGACACCCCGCAACCCCAGATAGCGACTCAGATGCGTGGCCGCCCCGAGCATGGCCACACCCCGTGCCGTCAGCCTCCGCTGCCAGTCGTCCAGGGCGCTGGACAGGCTGTCCGTACCGCCGACCGTGCGGACCTGCTGGACCACGGTGGCGATGTGATCCAGCGGATACCCCCCGCGCCGCAGAAGGTGGGCCAGCTCGGCGTCGCGGATATCGGCCGCCCGGAACACGCGGTACCCGGTCACGGGGTCGCGCACGGGAGCGAGAACACCGGCCTCCTCCCAGTTGCGAAGGGTCGCCGGCGTGACCCCGAGCCGACGGGCGAGTTCCCCGACGGTTCGGGCGTCCGGCCCCGGCCCTGCCGTCGGGCCCGACGACGCGGCGACGGCATCGGAGGACCCCACCGCCAGATGGCCCACCCCCAGGTGCCCCACCGCCCTCCGCACCGCATCCAACGTCTCCCGATCCCGCAGCAACTGACCGTGCCCCCGGTCGATGATCGTCAACGCACCGTCGAGATCGTCCTCATGAACCGCGTTCATGATCCGGCCCCCGGCGCCATGACCGTACGCCGGAACAAGCGCGAGGAACGCACGCAGCGCCGCCGCGTGCACCTCCGTATAGACCCGGTAGCCACTCGGCGTCCGCTCGGCGGGCGGGATGAACCCGTCCCGCTCGTAGTTGCGGACCGCCTGGGTCGAGATCCCGTGCCCACGCGCGAGGTCGACCGGCCGCAAGCCTCTCACCGGTTTGAAGCTTCACAGCGGCACCAGGACGTTCGTACCCTCAAAGCCCCACGCATCCCACGTATAGCCTTCCCAAAGCCTCAACCGACTTTTCAAAGATACGCTTGAGGCCCATGACCCAGGACATCCGAACCTTCCTGCCCCCGTCATGCGACCTGCTGGGCCTCGGCGAGCCCACACACCTGGAACCGGCCTTCGCCCACATCCGCAACGAACTGTTCGCCCAGCTCGTCGACCACGGCTTCCGATCCATCGCCCTCGAAACCGACCGAGTGGCCGCGCTCACCGTGAACGACTTCGTCCAGGGGGGAACGGGCGACCTCGACACCGTCATGAGCGAAGGCTTCTCCCACGGCTTCGGCGAACTGGCCCCCAACAGGCGACTGATCGCCTGGATGCGCGACCACAACGAGACCCGCCCACCGGAGGAGCGCCTGTCCTTCCACGGCTTCGACGCCCCCATGGAGACGATGAGCGTCCCCAGCCCACGCCCCCACCTCGAACACACCCGCGACTACCTGAAGCGCGCCGACCTCGGCCTCGACGGAAGCGACCTCGCGAGCCTCCTCGGCGACGACGAACGGTGGAGCCGTACGGAGGCGGTCCTGGACCCGGCGATGTCCATCGGCGCCACACCGGAGGCCGACCGGTTGCGTACGATCGCCGACGACCTGCTCACCGCCCTCCACATGTACGCACCGGAACTGATCGCGGCGACATCACAGGACGAGTGGTCGCGGGCGAAGACCCACGCCACCGCCGCCCTCGGCCTCCTCCGCCATCACCGGCAGGCGGCACAACGCGTGCCGGACACCACTCGCTGGACCCGTCTGTGCGCCACCCGGGACGCGCTGATGGCCCAGAACCTCCTCGACATCCGAGCCATCGAGGCCCGCCGGGGTCCGACGCTGGTCTTCTCCCACAACGTCCACCTGCAGCGAAACCTCAGCAGCATGGACATGGGCCACATGCACCTCGTCTGGTCCTCCGCCGGCGCCATCGTGAGCGCCCTGCCGGGCAGCCACTCGTACGCCTTCGTCGCGGGCAGCCTGGGCAAGAGCGAGGCGATAGCCCTCGAGGCCCCCGCCCCGGACACGTACGAGGGCGCTCTGCAGACCCGTATCCCCGCATGGGGCCTGACAACGGCCATCGAGGTCCCGCCCGCCCGGAGCCGCACGGACGCCACCCCGCAACAGGGCTACTTCCCGCTGGACCGGCCGACCATCGACGCGGCGGACGCGATCCTGCACATCAACACAGGGGCAGCAGGCGCTCCGTAGGGGTGCGGGGTCGCTCTACGCGAAAACGACCGTCCGACGCCCGTTCATCAGAATCCGCCGCTCGGCATGCCACTTGACCGCCCGCGCCAGCGCCTGGCACTCCACATCACGCCCGATGGCGACAAGCTCCTCCGGCGTCACCCCATGTCCCACCCGCTCGACCTCCTGCTCGATGATCGGCCCTTCATCGAGGTCGGCGGTGACGTAGTGCGCGGTGGCGCCGATCAGCTTCACACCACGGGCGTGCGCCTGGTGGTACGGCTTCGCGCCCTTGAAGCTCGGCAGGAACGAGTGGTGGATGTTGATGATCCGGCCACTGAGCTGCTTGCAGAGGTCGTCGGAGAGCACCTGCATATAGCGGGCGAGGACGACCAGCTCGACGTCCTCCTCGCGGACGAGCTGCAGCAGCCGTGCCTCGGCGTCGGCCTTGGTGTCCTTCGTCACCGGAATGTGGTGGAAGGGGATGTCGTACGACGCGACGAGCTCGGCGAAGTCGGTGTGGTTGGAGACGACGGCGGCGATCTCGACGGGCAGCGCGCCGATCCGGGCCCGGAAGAGCAGGTCGTTCAGGCAGTGCCCGAACTTGCTGACCATCAGCAGGACCCGCATCCTCTCCTCGGCCCGATGGATCTGCCAGTCCATCTGGAAGGAGTCGCCGATCGCCGCGAAGCTGGCCCGCAGCTTGTCCACGGTCACCGGCGGCTCCGCCGAGAAGTGGACGCGCATGAAGAACAGACCCGTGTCGTGGTCGCCGAACTGCTGGCTGTCCTCGATGTTGCAGCCGGTCATGAAGAGGTAGCTCGACACGGCGTGCACGATGCCCTGCTTGTCGGGGCAGGCGAGGGTGAGGACGTACTGGTCGGCGGGCGCCGCCGCGGCTCGGGTGGACTGCTCGTTCATGCCGGACAGGGTCCCATACGGCCTGCCGATGGCGACAACCGTCCCGAAAGCCGGACCGGGTCGAAAGTCGCCCCCACCCGACCTCGGCTCCCCCACACGGTCCTCAGCTCCCCCACACGGCCCTCGTCATCCCCAGTGGCCCTACGCCGCCCTCGTCATGATCCGCAGCACCTCGAGCGTCCGCGGCGGCGTGTCCGGGTCCTCCCCGTCGCTCGCCGAGAGGCGCACATGGGCCTCGCGGGCCGCGCGGACCGCCTCGGGCCAGGCGGCGTGGTCGAGGTACGCGGAGACCGGCGCGTCGGGGCCGACCTGGTGCATGATCCGCAGGACGCGGAGTACGGCCGTGTCGACGAGGGCCGCCTCCTGGGCGTCGCGGAATATGGTGCCCACGTACTTGTCGGCGGACCAGTTGTCCAGCCAGGTGTCCTCGACCAAGCGGTACACGGCGTCGGTGACGTCACCGTAGCCGTCGACGCCGGCCAGCCAGACGTCCCGCTGGAAGACCGGGTCGGAGAGCATGTGCAGCGCGGAGCGCACATTGCTGCGCCAGCGCCACCACGGCATGTCGTTGAGTGGCATGCCGCCCATGGTGAATGAGCGACGCCCACGACGGGAAGGGGTCTCCGGACCTTGGACGGTCATCGATCTCGCATTCCTCTCTCAAACCTCTCGAATATACGATCGTAGCTTCCTGTAATTCACCTCCCGGTCACCACACGTTGACCATCCGTCACTCCCGGGTTGGTGATGTGACAGAATCGTGCGGAGCCATGACCGGCTTCCAGGCACGACGGAACCCCTTTGCCGAAGGCCTCGCCAGGGCCCTGGCCAGAGCCACCACACTGGCGGTGTGCGCGTCGCTCGCCGTCGGGTGCGGAGTCATCCCTGGTACCACGGGGGGTTCCGGGGACGGCCCCGTCACCGTCATGACCTGGGCGCCGGAGAAGACCGCCGCCACCAACAAGCCCGGCATGCCCGCCATGGCCAAGGCGTACGCCCGCTGGGTCAACGCCAACGGCGGCATCAACGGCCATGAGCTGAAGATACTCACCTGCAACGACCGCAACGACACGGTGACCGCCGCCAAGTGCGCCCGCCGCGCGGCCAAGGAGGACGTCGTCGCGGTCGTCGGCTCCTACAGCCAGTACGGCCGCGCCTTCCTCGCCCCGCTGGAGTCCGCCGGCATCCCGTACATCGGGGGCTACGGAGTCACCGACGACGAGTTCGCGAGCACCCTGTCCTACCCGGTCAACGGCGGCCAGGCCGCGCTCATGGCAGGCCTCGGCGAACAGCTCGCCAAGGCCTGCGGCCCCATCGCCCTGATACGCCCTGACTCCATAGCCGGCGACCTGCTCCCGCTGCTGATGAACTCGGGCCTGCGGGCCGGGGGCCACGACGAGGTCTCCGACCAGCTGGCCGCCGAGGACGCCACCGAGTACTCGAACCACTCCTCCGAGGCCCTGCGGCACGCCTCCACCGACCCGGCCAAGCAGGGCTGCGTGGTGCCCGCGCTCGGCGACCGCACCTCCACCTTCATGGACTCCTTCCGCCGCGACCGCGGGGACTACCCGGACGTGAGCATCGGAACCGTCATCGGCAGCATCGACCAGTCGATCATCGACTCGACCGGCGGCAGGAAGAGCCCCTACGAGGGCGCGCACGTCACCGGCTGGTACCCGGTGGAGAGCGACAAGCGCTGGGACAGGATGAAGGACGTCATCCAGGAGCACGCCTTCGGCGACAACCGCGTCGACCCGGCGGACCCGGGCGTGCAGACCACCTGGATCGCGTACACCGTCCTGACGGCCGCCATCGAGGCGCTCGGCGACGAGGAGGTGACCTCCGCCTCGATCCGCCGCGTCCTCGACGACGGCCTCAAGGTCGACACCGGCGGTCTGACCCCCACGCTGAGCTGGCGCTTCGAAGATCTCATCGCCGCCGCGAAGTTTCCCCGCCTGACCAACCCCGAGGTCACCTTCGAGGTCGTGCGCAAGGGGCAGCTGGTCGCCGCGCGGCGCGGTTTCGTGAACGTGGAGGAGACCCTGGTGGACGCCACCTGAGCGACCACCAAGGGCTGGGCGCCGCTACAGCTGCCCCGCCTGGCGTCGCGTCAGGCCGTACGTGGAGGCGATCGAGTTCCACAGCTCGGCGGCCTTGGTCTTCTCGGTGCTGGCCGTGGTGCTGGCCTTGTTGCCGGCCTGGGTCTGCGCGGTGGTGCGGGCCTGGCCCTTCTTGCAGCCCTTCTTTCCGGCGACCTGGTCGGCCCACGCGGCGTAGTGGTTGTCGGCGGAGGCGGAGGCCTTCCAGGCGTTGGTGAGGGAGGTGGTCAGGGCGGCGTGGTCCGGCAGCTTGTCGACGGACAGCTCGCCGAGCTTGGTGACCAGGTCGTTGCGCTGCTTGGCCGCGTTGCGAAGGTCGGTGGCGGCCTGGCCGAGGTTCTTGCAGCTGCGGATGTTCGAGACGGCCTTGACCACGGTGTTGCGGCTGGCGCCGCTGTCCGCCAGCAGCTTGTCCAGCGCGACGGCCTGCTCCTTCGCCGGGTCCGCCGACGCGGACGCCGACTCCTCGGGCGCGGCCTCGGTCGCCGACACGGGCAGGTTGTCGCTCTGTTGATCGCTCCCGGACCCGGAGCTCATCAGGGCGCCCGCCCCGATCCCGAGCGCCGCGATGACCACCCCGACGCCCGCGATCAACGGCACCCGGGACCTCGGACGACCGCCCCCGCCACCGCCGTCGCGTCTGCCGGAGCCCCGCCCGCCGTGGCCGGGCCCGCCGTGGCCGGGCCCCCGCGGCGGCTGCGGGGCGTCGTACGGCTGCTCGATCCGGGGCATCTGCTGCGTGGCCCCGGCGGCTTCCGGCTCACTCCGGAAGAGGCTGTCGAACACATCCGGCTGCTGGGCGTGCGCCTGGGGCTGCGGCTGCGGAGCCCCGTACGGCTGGGCCTGGGGCTGTGCGGCGACCGGCGGTATGTACTGGGTGGCCTGGGAGTCGGGGTGCATGGGCGGCGCACCGTGCGGGGGCTGCCCCGGGTGCCCGGGGTTCGCCGCGGGCGGCAGCGGCCCGGCACCGCCGTTCGGCCCGGCGCCGCTGTTCGGCACCCGACCCAGGAACGTCGTCGCGTCGGACGGCGCCTCCGGCGGCAAGGCCCCCGGCCCGACCGGCGGCAGATACTGCGTAGCGGCCTCGGCGCCCGGATCCCCCGCCGCCACGGGCGGTATGTACTGAGTGGCCGCGTCCTCCACGGGCTGGACCGGCGGCACATACGGGATGTACTGCGTGGCCCCCTCGTCGACCCCGGCGACCGGCGGCAACGGCGCACCACCCGGAGCCGGCGGCGCCACGTCCGACGGCAGCGACACCTCCCCGGCGACCGGCGGCAACGGCACCCCGAACCCGGCCCCGCCATAGGTCTGGACGCCGTACGAGCCCCCGGGCGTCCCCTCGGGCGGCAACGGCACTCCATGCCCGCCCTGAGCGCCCTGGCCCTCCGAATAATCCGGAAGGCCCTGAGCGCCCTGGCTCCCCCACTCCGGCATGGGAGCAGAACCAGCCCCGTGTACGCCGTCCACGCCGCTCCCGGCGCCCCAGGCATCGCCCGGCGGCTGGGCCGGAGGGGCCACGGCGTCCTGCCCGGCCCCCCACTGCTGTCGTCCCGTCGGCTGAACCGGAGTCGGAGGCAGATCCCCCGGCATCAGCGGCGCACTCCCGTCGGAGGGCAGCACGATGCCTTCGCGCGCGGGCCGCGCCGAGGGCTCCTCGCCCTGTCCACTCTGCGCCACCGAAACTCCTACGAATGAGCGACTTGCGGAATCAACGCCTCACGCTACCGGTTCCCCACAACCGACTGCCACGCAGCACCGCGCCCCCCAAAGGGGGCGCAGGTACCGGACGCCGACCGCGCCCCAAGTCAAGGGGCGCGGGGCCGTATCAATACGCGGCCCCGCCACGGGATCAATACGCGGCTCCGCCCAGGGATCAATACGCGGCTCCGCCGCGGGGCACGAGCAACCACAGACGACCCGCGGCCCGCAACGAACCCCGCCCCCACGGCACATCCCGGCACGGGCCCGCCCCAGCCGACCCGCACGTGCAAGCCGACACCCAGTGAACCGACGCCAGTGAACCGCCGCCCCAAGCGGAGCGCCTACGCCGCTTGCAGTTCCATCCGCGCCCCGAACTCCCGAACCACCGCCTCCTCCCTGAACGGCTCCAACCGCTGCTGGAAGTCCTCCAGATACTCCGCGCCCCGATTCGACCGCAGCGTCCCCAGCAACTCCACGGCCTTCAGCCCCGTACGACAGGCCTCCTCGACCTCCCGCTGCTGAACCTGGGCGGTGGCGAGGAGCACATACCCGATGGCCCGCCGCCGAGCACGGGACTCGGGATGCTTGGCCAGCGACTCCTCCGCGCGCCGTGCCGCAGCCGCGGCCTGCCCCAGATCCCGGTGGCAGTGCGCCAACTCGTCCGCGAGATAGGCCTCGTCGAAGTGCCTGATCCAGGTCGGGTCGTCCCCCGAGGCCGGATCGGCGGACTCCAACGCCGCCACGGCCCGCCCCGCCGCCTCCTGCGCGGACCGCGCGTCGCCCATCAGCGCATGCCCCCGCGCCTCCGCCGCGTAGAACATCGACTCCGCACGCGGTGTCACCCGCCCCCGCGCCCCTTCCTGCGCCGCGCGCGCCAACTGCGCGATCTCGCGCGGGTTCCCGAGCTGCGCGGCGAGGTGACTCATGGACGCGGCGAGCACATAGCCGCCGTACGCGCGGTCGCCGGCGGCCTGCGCGAGCCGTAGCGCCTGGATGTAGTACCGCTGGGCGAGCCCGGGCTGCCCGGTGTCGACGGCCATGTACCCGGCGAGTTCGGTCAGCCGCGCGACCGCGGCGAACAGCTCACGCCCGACCGCCTCCCGATACGACCCGGCCAGCAATCCGGAGACGACACTGTTCAGGTAGTGCACGACGACCGGCCGCACATGCCCACTGCCGTACTGGTGGTCGAGGTCGACGAGCGCCTGTGTCATCGCGCGTACGGCCGCCACGTCCGCCGACCCCACCCGGGGTCCCGCCGAGCGCGCCACCTGCGAGTCCGGCGCGGAGATCAGCCAGTCACGGCTGGGTTCGACGAGCGCGGACGCGGCGACGGACGACCCGGAGAGGAAGTCCCGCCGCCCCACGTCGCTGCGCCACAGCTCGCAGACCTGCTCGATGGCCCCGAGGACCGTCGGCGAGAACTGCAGACCGACACCGGACGCGAGGTTCTTGCCGTTGGCCATGCCGATCTCGTCGATCGTGACCGTACGGCCCAGCTTGCGGCCGAGCGCCTCGGCGATGATCGCGGGCGCACGGCCCCTCGGCTGTTGCCCCCGCAACCAGCGCGCGACGGACGTCTTGTCATAACGCAGGTCGAGTGCGTGCTCCGCGCCGCACATGTTGACCCGCCGGGCCAGCCCCGCGTTGGAGCAACCCGCTTCCTGGATGAGCGCCTGCAGTCGTTCGTTCGGCTGCCTGGCGACGAGCGGCCTTGCGGCCATGGCGTACCCCCTGTGGCTGTGGTGCCTGCCCACGCACCGAGTTGACGTGTCTTCAGCGGCCGAACCCCTTCGCTCACGCGGTCACACGCCACCGGCGCGCACGGCACTCCCGCACCGAACACGCGTACCGAAAAGGCGTGCCCACGTATCGAAAAGATCCGGCCTCGAAGATCAATGCCCCGCCGACATGACGAAGATGCGAGACATGCCAGGATTGCCGGGGTAAACACGCATGCTGTACCCCACACGTGGCTACCCGGCTCACGCCGCGATCCCTCCCGCGCGCCCCCGACGGTGCACCCATGCGCCCCAGCTCTGTGAATGATGCTCTCCCCCGCGCATGTGACATCCGTAACCACTGATGACCGCTAGAGTTGTGTTCATCGTGGAAGAGACCATCGCGGGCCCTGAAGCTGCCCAAATCCCGAAGCAGCGCGGTGAATCGCTGCTGGACACCGCCGTTCGATACGCCGAAGAGCGCCACTGGGACGTTTTCCCGGGCACATGGCTGGAAGCCGTCGACGGGGTGCAGCACTGCTCCTGCGGCAATGCCGCGTGTGCCACCCCCGGCGCGCACCCGGCGCGCGAGGACTGGGCGACCCAGGCGACAGGCAGTGCGACCGTCGCACGCCGACTGTGGTCGAAGCAGCCGACCGCGTCGATCCTCCTGCCGACCGGCCGTACGTTCGACACGATCGATGTTCCCGAGACCGCGGGGCTGCTGGCGCTGGCCCGTATGGAGCGCATGGAGCTGACGCTCGGGCCGGTGACCTGGACGCCGGACCGCCGTATGCATTTCTTCGTGCTGCCCGGCGCCTCGGTCAAGGCCCCCGATCTTGTACGGAAGTTGGGCTGGTCTCCGCTTTCGCTCGACCTCAAGGCGTTGGGGGAGGGCGAGTATGTGGCGGCTCCGCCGACGCGGTATGGATCTCGGGGAGCTGTGCAGTGGGCGCGTCGTCCCACTCCGGCCAACCGGTGGCTGCCGGACGCCGAGGAGTTGATCTCGCCGCTCGCTTACGCGTGCGGTAGGGATGGGCGCCGGTAACGCTCCGGGCGGGGGCTGCGGGTTGGTTTCACGACCGCGGGTCGGTCGTGGTGGCTCGCGCCCCGCGGCGGAGCCGCATATCGGCACTGCCCCGCGCCCCTGAAAGACTGGAGGCTCCATCGACCGGAAGGAGCCGTCGGCTTGAGTGCTGTCGCCGCCGTACGCGTGCACGGACTCTGGAAGCGGTTCGGGGCCCATGTCGCCGTTGCCGGGGTTGATCTGGAGCTGCCCGCGGGGCGGTTCATCGGGCTGGTCGGGCCGAACGGGGCCGGGAAGACCACCACGCTCTCCATGGTGACCGGGCTGCTGCGGCCCGATCAGGGGTCCGTCGAGGTCGTCGGGCACGATGTGTGGCGGGATCCGGTGGAGGTGAAGGCCCGGATCGGGGTGTTGCCGGAGGGGCTACGGCTCTTCGAGCGGCTCACCGGGCGCGAACTCCTCTCCTACACCGGCCGGTTGCGCGGGCTGCCCGGTGCCGAGGTCGATCGGCGGGCCACCCAACTGCTGGACGTACTCGATCTCGCGGGCGCCCAGCACAAGCTCGTCGTCGACTACTCGACCGGTATGCGGAAGAAGATCGGGCTCGCCGCGGCCCTGCTCCACAATCCCGAAGTGCTGTTCCTGGACGAGCCGTTCGAAGGCGTCGACCCGGTGTCCGCACAGACCATCCGGGGCGTGCTGGAGCGGTACACCGCCTCGGGCGCCACGGTCGTGTTCTCCTCCCACGTCATGGAGCTCGTCGAATCGCTGTGCGACTGGGTGGCCGTCATGGTCGCGGGCCGCATCCGCGCGCACGGCCCGCTCGCCGACGTACGAGGCGACGCGCCCTCGCTGCAGAAGGCCTTCCTGGAGCTGGTCGGAGCCGGTGAACGGGACGCCGGCGCGGAGCTGGACTGGCTGGGCGGCGGGACGTCACCGCGATGAGCGCGGCGGGCGGTACGAGTACGGGCACGGGTGCTACGGGTACGGGCGCCGCCTCCGTGACCTCCGTCGTCGTACGGCTGAAGCTGTCCCTGTTGCGCAACGGGCTGCGGCAGTCGGCCGGGCGGCGGGCGGCGTATGTCGCGTCCGCGGTGGTGACGCTGCTGTTCGCGGCGCTCCAGCTGATCGGGTTGATCGCGTTGCGGGGCGACGAGCACGCGGCGTCCGTGACCGTGCCGCTGGTGGCGGTGCTGGCGCTCGGGTGGGCGGTGATGCCGCTGTTCTTCCCGAGCGGCGACGAAACCCTCGATCCGACCCGGCTGGTGATGCTGCCGCTGCGGCCCCGACCGCTCGTACGGGCGCTGCTGGCGGCCTCGCTCGTGGGCATCGGGCCACTGTTCACGCTGTGCCTGCTGGTCGGGTCGGTGGTGGCGGTGGCACGGGGCGCGGTCGCGTACGTCACCGCCGTGGCCGCCGTGCCGCTCGCGCTGCTCGGGTGCGTGGCGCTCGCGCGGGCCGTCGCCGCCGCCAACATCCGGCTGCTGAGCAGCCGCCGGGGGCGTGACCTCGCCGTACTGAGCGGGCTGCTGATCGCGGTCGGCGTCCAGATCGTCAACTTCGGTGTGCAGCGGCTGGGGGCGGCCGGGCTCGGTCAGCTCGACCCGGCGGCGGACGTACTGAGCTGGGTGCCACCGGCGTCCGCGCTCGGCGCGGTGCACTCGATGAGCGAGGGCTCGTACGGCGTCGGGGTGGCCCGACTCACGCTTTCCGCCGGTGCGTTGGTGGTGCTGGTGCGGATGTGGGCGGCGAGTCTGACGCGGTTGATGACCTCGCCGGACGGGTCGACGCTGCTGGATGCCGGGGAGAGCTCGGCGGCCCGGACGCGTTCCAGCGGGCTGAGTCGGCTGCTGCCCGCCGGGCGGACGGGCACGATCATGGAGCGGAGTCTGCGGTACGTCTGGCGGGATCCGAAGACCAAGGCGGCGTGGGTGACGTCGTTGGCGATCGGGCTGATCGTGCCCGTCTTCAACGCGTTGCAGGGCACCGGGTCGATCTACTTCGCCTGTTTCGCCGCCGGGATGCTCGGGATCATGATGTACAACCAGTTCGGGCAGGACACCTCCGCGTTCTGGATGGTCGCCATGACGATCTCCTCCACGCGGGACGCGTATGTGGAACTGCGGGGACGGGCGCTGGCGTTGCTCGTCATCACGTTGCCGTACGCCACGTTCGTGACCGTCCTGACCACCGCTCTCCTCGGCGACTGGGGTGCCCTGCCCGAGGTGCTGGGCCTTTCGTTCGCGCTGCTCGGTGCGATGCTCGCCACCGGTGCCTGGGCCTCCGCCCGCTTTCCGTACTCCATCCCCCAGGAGGGCCACAAGAACGTGGCTCCCGGGCAGGCCGGGCTCGCCTGGATCTCCGTCTTCGGGGGGATGGTCGGAGCGGCGCTGCTCTGCGTCCCGGTGATCGCCCTGCTCGTCTGGCTGAACGTGGCGGAGGGTGGCGGTGCGTGGAGGTGGGTGGCGCTGCCGGTGGGGGCGGCGTACGGGGTGGGGATCACCGTGGCGGGGTTGCGCTTGGCCGCGCCACGGACGGCCAAGCGGCTGCCGGAGATTCTGGCGGCGGTGAGCAGGGCGTAGGTCTTTCGCCCCCGGCGACAAGGATCCGGCACCCGAGCCGGCGCCGGCGACGACGTGGAAGGGCCCCGGAAGCGGCGCATTCCAGGGGCCCCTTTGCTCGGTGCGGCTCCTCAGTCGCTGAAGCCGTCCAGGAACGGCTCTATCGCGGCGCGCCAGGCGTCGGGCTGGTCGTAGTGGACGAGGTGGCCGGCGTCGGCGACCTCGGCGTACTGGCCGTGCGGGAGGACGCGGACCATTTCCTGGGCCTCGGCGCGGCCCAGTTCGCCGTCGAGGCCGCGGACGACGAGGGCGGGGCACCTGACCTGGGTCAGCTCCTCCCAGTGCGCGTCGTACACCCAGGTCTCGCGGGTCTTGAGCATCAGCTCGGGCTCGAAGACGGGCCGCCAACCGTCGGGGCACTCGTGCATGACCTCGGCGTAGAACTCGCCCCGGGACGGGTTGGGGCGCTCCACCCAGGGGTCGTCCTCGCCGAACCACTTGCGCACGTCGGCGAGGGTGGCGAAGGGCAGCGGCCAGGCCTTGAACCAGCTCTCCCACTCACGCTGCGAGGCGGCGCCCAGCGCCGAGGCCCGCATGTCGCAGATGATCAGGCCGCGCACCAGGTCGGGGCGCTTGGCGGCCAGCTGCCAGGCGGTCAGCGCGCCCATGGCGTGACCGATGAGGACGACGGGGGCGAGGCCGAGCTGCTCGACGGCCGCCTCGGCGTCCTCCACGTAGGCCTCACGGGTGTACGCGGCCTCCTCGGGCTTCTGGCTCTGCCCGTGGCCGCGCTGGTCGAGCGCCACGGCGCGGCGCCGCTCGGAGAGCCAGCGGGCGGTGGGTGCCCAGTGCGAGGCGCGGCCCATGAGGCCATGCAATAAGAGCACCCCGGGCCCCGACTCGCTCCCGACTCCGGTCCCGCCGTCGCCGGCCCCCGCTCCGGCGCCGGTCCCGGTGCTGATGCCGGTTCCGCCGCCGGTCGGGGTTCCGCCGGCCTCGTCCCCGGTCTTGGGTGGGTCACCGAACTCCCAGGCAGCAAGGCTCACACCGCCCGCTCCGGTCACGTCGATGCGCCGCACCATTGGCACCCCCCAGGCTCCCGCTCGGACCGCTCGCCGCCGCCTCCCGCTCCTCGCTTCGAGGCGGCCGGTCCTTGTCGTCCTACCGCTGTCGTACCGCTGACCTGCTGTTGCTCCCGCAGTTGTTGCCATCGTGCGCGCCGCTCGGACGGCGAGCACGGTTGTTACAGCGTGCCCATCGGGTGACACGTTACGTATGCGGTGGCTGCGGCGGTACGGATACCGGCGGTAGCGCGCCGGTCCGTACGGGTCGTGCCTCGCCGCACCTCGTCACGCCACCCAGGTTATCGAATATGTATTCGAAGATGCCGTTCTCGGCGACAACACCCCTCGTTCGAGTGACCTCCCCCGAGGATTGCCCGCCGCCGTCGAGGGGAGATCTTCAGCGGGAGGCGGACCGCTCGGGGAAAACGGTCCGAGGGGGATGACCCTGAGAGCTCGGGGCTCCGGGTCAGCACAGGGGAGGACAGGCCCCGGCGCCACACGGCGCCGGGGCCCTCCCCATGTCCACGGCACATGCACATCCACCCGCCCCTTCCCCTGCCGCCACGCGCTCTCCGTCGCGGGCCGCCGAGAGCCCTCAGGTCATATGCCTCACGCGCAAGCCTCGCACGCGAACGGCCCGAGCGCTGCGATTCGGCGTACTGAATCTTGGAGTTGAGGCGGGCACGGCCCCCGCCGACGCACGTCCACACCGGCCGAGCTGGGGGGACGTGGTGGCCGCGCTTGGCGGGGGGGCCGGGCCCTCGGTCGGTCCGGGGGTGGTCACCCTCGGTCGGGGGCCGGGGTGGTCACCCTCAGCGGGGGGCCGGGATGCGGGATCGGCGGCCCGGCCGAGGGCGGCGATTGGTGGCCCGCCGACCACGGGAAGCCGATAGCCGGCGGCCTGCCGCCGACACGGACGCCTGCGGTCGGGTGGTACGCCGACGACCGGGACGCCGATGGTCACGTGGTCGGCCGACGGCACGGAAGCCGGCGGTCGGGTGGCCCGTCGGTGTCAGCGCTTGGCGACGAACACGTGGGAGGCGACGTCCGCGCCCAGTTCCGCGGCCTCGCCGCCGCTGCCCACGAGGACTCCGCCCGCCGCCTCCGTCACGCTCACCACGGAGCCGGGCTGCACGCCGGCCCGCCGCAACGTGTACATCAGCTGCGCGTCCGTCTGGATGGGCTCGCCGATACGGCGTACGACGACGGTCTTGCCCTCCGTACCCGGGTCGAGGTCCGCCAGCGACACCATGCCCTCGTCCAGGAACGGGTCCGCGCCGTCCTTCTCGCCCAACTCCTCAAGCCCCGGGATCGGGTTGCCGTACGGCGACTCGGTGGGGTGCCGGAGCAGTTCGAGCACGCGGCGCTCGACGGCCTCGCTCATGACGTGCTCCCAGCGACACGCCTCCGCGTGCACCTGCTCCCACTCCAGGCCGATCACGTCGACGAGCAGGCACTCCGCGAGACGGTGCTTGCGCATCACACGCGTCGCGAGGCGGCGGCCCTCCTCGGTGAGCTCCAGGTGGCGGTCCGGGGCGACCGACACCAGGCCGTCCCGCTCCATACGGGCCACCGTCTGGCTCACCGTCGGACCGCTCTGGTCGAGCCGTTCGGCGATCCGGGCGCGCATGGGGACCACACCTTCCTCCTCCAGCTCGAGGATGGTGCGGAGATACATCTCCGTCGTATCGATCAGTCCGGACATACGTGCCCCTCGATGAGATTCCGCCGGAAGCGTCGCTGTGGCCCACCGGCATGCGCTGGCCCTGGCCTCAATTCTTACGCATCGGACCGACAACGGGGTTATCGCCGCCGATTTCCGGGGGTTGCCGCCCGAGTACCCCCGCTCGGGGCCATGGGATGGGCGCGGTGCGAGGACATGCGCGGGTTGTATGTGGCTGTTCGCGAGGCTGGATTGATCTGCGGCTCCGCCACGTGGGCGCGAGCAACCACGAACCACGGCCCACCCCATGGCCGTATTGACACCCCACTGGTCCAGACCTCTAACGTGATCCACCGGAACGGACGAAGTGGAGGATCAGGCATGGTCGAGGGCACCCCCGCAGGCCGGCGTTTCTTCAACTCGGCGATCGAACTGCTGGAGCGCGTACGAGACGAGGAGGCCGAGAACATCACCACGGCCGGAAACCTGATCGCGGACACCGTCACCGCCGACGGCCGCCTGTTCGCCTTCGGCGCCGGCCACTCCTCACTCGCCGCACAGGACCTCGTCTACCGGGCCGGCGGCCTCGCACTGATGAACCTCCTGCCCGTACCCGGCGCCGTAGGCGTGGACGTCATGCCCGCGACCCTGGGCTCCGCCCTGGAACGCGTCGACGGCCTGGCGACCGCCGTACTGGACGCGAGCCCCCTGCGCGCCGGCGACCTCCTGGTGATCATCTCGCTCTCCGGACGCAACGCCCTCCCCGTCGAGATGGCCATCCACGCCCGCGAACTGGGAGTGAAGGTCATCGGCGTCACCTCCGTCGCATACGCCACCGAGACGAAATCCCGCCACTCCTCCGGCACCTTCCTCAAGGACCACTGCGACCTCGTCCTCGACTCCAAGATCTCGATCGGCGACGCGGAACTCACCCACGACGCCGTACCCGCGCCCTTCGCCCCGGCCTCCACCGTCGTCACCTCCGCCCTCCTCCAGGCGGTCATGGCCACCGCCGCCACCACCCTCGCCGACCGGGGCATCCAGCCCCCGCTGCTCCGCTCCGGGAACGTCGACGGCGGCCTCGACTGGAACGACCGGGTCATGCGGGAGTACGGCGACCGGATCTTCTACCTGCGCTGACGAGGCCCACGGCGGCTGCGTGCGGCACACACGTGCACAGGGGTACGCAGGGGCGCCCAGTGGTCCATGGAAAACCATGAGGAAGAAATCCGGCGCACAACTGTTTCGTCCAAATCTTGCGGGAAACAGATGTGGGCTGGGTCACGTTCGAGTTGAATGATGGCGAGTGAGCGAACCAACGCGCCGTACATGCCGTACATGCGGACGCAACGCAGCCTGCAGGGGGTTCAGGTGAGTGCTTCCCGGCGTAGTGGGACCACCGACGAACTCGGACCCGACGAGCCCGAGCGGGACGGTCCGACGGACGAGAACAGCGAGAACAACGAAGAAACCGACGACACGGCAGCCGACCCCGAGGACACGGACGGCCTCAAGGACACCGAGGACTCCATGGACTCCGGCGGTTCGGACCTGCTCGCCGCCCTGCTGGACGGGATGGACGCGGCGCTGTGCGCCTTCGACGTCGACGGCGTCGTCACCCACTGGAACCGCGAGGCCGAGCGAATCCTGGGCTGGAGCGCCGAGGAAGCGGTCGGCCGCCGCGGGTTCGCCGGATGGGCCGTACGGACCGCCGACGCCCAGGAGGTCGAGGGGCGGCTGATGGCCGCCATGCACTCCCCCGGACGCCAGGTCCACGAGTTCGCCCTGCTCACCAAGGACGGCGGACGGGTACTCGTACGGACCCAGTCCGCCGCCGTACCCGGCCCCGACGGCAAGCCCGCCGGACTGTACTGCGCCTTCAGCGAGGTCCACGCCCAGATCGACCTCGAACGGTCCATCGCCCTCAGCGAGGCCCTCTTCGACGACGCCTCCTGGGGAGTCGTCCTCGTCGACGCCGACCTGCGCCCCGCCGTCGTCAACTCCCACGCCGCCCGCTCCCTCGGCATCGGCCGCACGGCGGTCCTCGGGCGCCCGCTCGGCGAACTCCTCACCCAGGGCGTCGAGGAACTGGAGAGCGCCCTCACCCACGTACTCGCCGAAGGCGCACCGCCCGCCCCCGCCGAGATCTGGGTCGGCGTCCGCACCCCCGACGGGGAGAAACGACGCTGCTGGCGCAGCGGCTTCCTCCGCCTCGCCTCACCGCTGGCCGAGGAACCGGTACCGCTCGGCGTCGGCTGGCTCTTCCAGGACATCACCGAGGCCAAGCAGAGCGAGCAGGAAGCCGCGCTGCTGCGCTTCCGCGTCAACCAGCTCCACCGGGCCTCGCGCGCCGCCGCCGAGTGCGAGGACCCCGGCGAGGCCGCCACCATCCACCTCGACTTCGCCCTCGCCGGCTTCGCCGACCACGCCCTCATCGACCGGGTCTCCGGCGGCACCCTCATCGACGGCGAAGGCCCCACCCGCCTCGTACGCGCCGCCGCCACGCCCTCCGGCACGCCCGGCCCCAGCAACCTCACCGGCCACGCCGGCCTCCCCGTCCGCTACGGCCAGGGCCACCCCGCCCTGCAGTGCGTGGAACGGGCCGGCTCGGTCCGCGCCAGCGCCGGCGCCGCCACCCCCGAGGCCGCCCGCACCTGGGCCACCGACCGCCAGTGGCCCCCGGACACCGTCCACGCCCTCTGCGCCGTACTCCGCAGCCGCGGTCGCACCCTCGGCGTCGTCACCTTCCTCCGCGGCGCCGGCCGCAACCAGTTCGAACGCGCCGACGCGGTGTACGCGGAGGACGTGGCGGTACGCATCGCCGCGGCCCTGGATCTGGAGGCACTGGAGAGGTCGTCGGACTAGCACCGTCGCAGTACTGGATCCGACCGGATCGGATCCAGATCGGCCCAGGCCGGACCGGACGCCGATGGACCTGCGGCACCGCGCGGGCGCACGGCGACGTACGGGCACACGGCGACGCGCGGGGTCATGGCGCCGCCAGAGGTCTGCGGCGCCACTGGGGCACGGCGCTGTCACGCGTCAGCGGCACCGCAATGGGCCACGCCGCCGTCAAGGTCCCCGCCGCCACCAGGGGTTCCGCATCACCGTCACGGGCACCACCGCCAGGGGCGCCGGCACGGGCCCACGCCGCCGGCATGGACGGATCCCCCGGGGAGGTGGCCGGGCCTCGCCTTAAAGCACTCGCGTCCGTTCATCGGCCCGGCGCAGAATCCCCACCATGGCCCTCATCCACCACACCACCCTCAAGCCCACCAAGCTCGAACTCCTGGCCTCCTGGCTCCCCACCCGCCCGTGGTACGCCGACGGCCCCGGCGAACCCCGGCTCACCAAGGCCGGCGGCTTCCGGCTCGACGACCCCGAGGGCGAGGTGGGCATCGAGTTCATGGTCGCCACCGACACCTCGGGCTCCACCCCGGTCCACTACCTGGTCCCGCTCACCTACCGCGGCGCCCCACTCGACGGCGCCGACCACGCCCTCATCGGCACGATGGAACACGGCGTCCTGGGCAAGCGCTGGGCCTACGACGGCTGCCACGACCCCGTCCTGCTCACCCAGCTCCTGGCCCTCTTCGAGGGCAACGCCGAACCCCAGGCCCAGAGCCTCACCGACACCCCGGACCCCGAGATCACCCGCTCATACACCGGCGACGGCTCTCTGTCCCTGGGCGCCCTCACCCCCGCGGACGACGACAAGAGCACCAAGCTCTCGCTACGACCGGGCACGACCCTCCACCTCAACCGAACCCTCCAGCCCGGCCCGGACACCCTCCCCGAAGGGGCAACGGGACACGTCGCCGGCCACTGGAACCTCCCGGACGACACCCGCGCCCGCGCCGTTTTCGCCGTACTGCGGTAAACCCCTCGAAAAATCGCTTGAGCGCCACGAGAACGGTTCTTAAGGTGTGCGGTACACGAGAAGGGAGGTGGTTCGGCAGATGTATGACAACCGGACGCGTGAGGTGGCTGCGGGCTAGCGGCCTGTCACCACACTCGGTGCGGTGCCGGACCAGTGCGTGAATTGAACGCGCAGCCGGCCCAATCTCAAGCAGTCACCCGACCCGTGGGCTCGCCGGTACGTCCGGCCGGCTTCTCCGTCGTTGAGATGGGGGACCTGAGCTCGCGGGTCGTCTGCGTTTGTGGGGTGGGGAGTGAGGGGGGCCACGCGGGGCTGGTCGGTCCCGCGTGGCGTGAGGGTCGGATTTCGTCAGTGGGCGGCGATGTCCTCGTAGCCCTCGATGTCCCGGGGGTCGCGGGGGCCCGGGCCGATGTAGCGGGCGGAGGGGCGGACGAGGCGGCCGGTGCGCTTCTGTTCGAGGATGTGGGCCGACCAGCCCGCCGTGCGGGCGCAGGTGAACATGGATGTGAACATGTGGGCCGGGACCTCGGCGAAGTCCAGGACGATGGCCGCCCAGAATTCGACGTTCGTGGCGAGGACACGGTCGGGGCGGCGGGCGTGGAGTTCTGCCAGGGCCGCCTTTTCCAGGGCTTCGGCGACCTCGAAGCGGGGGGCGCCGAGGTCGCGGGCGGTGCGGCGGAGGACTCGGGCTCGGGGGTCCTCGGCGCGGTAGACGCGGTGGCCGAAGCCCATGAGGCGTTCGCCCTTGTCGAGGGCTCGTTTGACATAGGCCTCGGCGTCGCCCGTGCGTTCGATTTCCTCGATCATGCCGAGGACGCGGGAGGGGGCTCCGCCGTGCAGGGGGCCGGACATGGCTCCTACGGCGCCGGACAGCGCGGCTGCGACGTCCGCGCCCGTCGAGGCGATCACGCGGGCGGTGAAGGTGGACGCGTTCATGCCGTGTTCCGCAGCCGAGGTCCAGTACGCGTCCACGGCTGCCACGTGCTTCGGGTCGGGCTCGCCGCGCCAGCGGATCATGAAGCGTTCGACGACGGACTGGGCCTTGTCGATCTCGCGCTGCGGGACCATGGGCAGGCCCTGGCCGCGGGCGGACTGGGCGACGTAGGAGAGGGCCATGACGGCGGCGCGGGCGAGGTCCTCGCGGGCCTGTTCCTCGTCGATGTCGAGGAGGGGTTTGAGGCCCCAGACCGGGGCGAGCATGGCCAGGGCCGACTGGACGTCGACGCGGATGTCGCCGGAGTGGACGGGGATCGGGAACGGTTCGGCGGGGGGCAGGCCGGGGCGGAAGGCTCCGTCGACGAGCAGGCCCCAGACGTTGCCGAAGGAGACGCGGCCGACCAGGTCCTCGATGTCGACGCCCCGGTAGCGGAGGGCGCCGCCCTCCTTGTCCGGTTCGGCGATCTCCGTTTCGAACGCTATGACTCCTTCGAGCCCGGGTACGAAGTCGGACATCAGGCGGCTCCTCTTGATGTGTGCGACAGGGGGCGGCTGGTGGATGCGGCCGGAGGGGCCCAACCAGAATGTTCCAGCACCTTACGCCTGAGTGCCAGGTTTGGGGAGAGTGTGCGGCACTCAGTGCCACCAGCCTTCCGGTCGGCCGTCCATGCGGCAGGATGGCCCCGTGAACGATCCCGGTCTCGTACCCATGCCCGATCCCGCTCTGATGCGCAAGCAGTACCGGGCCGACGGGCTCGACGAGAGCGAGCTGGCCGATGATCCGATGGAGCAGTTCGGGCGGTGGTTCCGGCAGGCCGCGCAGGACGGCGCGATGTTCGAGCCGAACGCCATGGTCGTGTCGACCGCCGACGCCGAGGGGCGGTCCAGCTCTCGTACGGTGCTGATGAAGGCGTTCGACGAGCAGGGCTTCGTCTTCTACACGAACTACGGCTCCCGCAAGGCCCTCGATCTCGCCGGGAACCCGTATGTCTCGCTGCTCTTCCCGTGGCATCCGATCGCCCGGCAGGTGATCGTGAGCGGTACGGCGCGGCGGACGGGGCGGGACGAGACGGCGGCGTACTTCCGTACGCGTCCGCATGGTTCGCAGTTGGGCGCGTGGGCCAGCGCGCAGTCCTCCGTCATCGCCTCGCGGGCCGAACTGGACGCCATGTACGAGGAGTTGGCCGCCCGTTATCCGGAGGGCGAGCAGGTGCCGGTGCCGCCGAACTGGGGTGGTTTCCGGGTGGTGCCGCAGAGTGTGGAGTTCTGGCAGGGGCGGTGGAATCGGCTGCACGACCGGTTGCGGTATGTGGCGGAGCCGGATGGGTCCTGGCGGGTGGAGCGGCTGAGTCCATGAGGCCGGGGATCAGCCTGTCCGTGGTCCGAGGATCAATTCGCCGATGGCCGGGCGCGGTCCGAGGATCAGTTCTCCGATGGCCGGGCGTGGTCTGAGGATCAGTTCTCCGATGGTCTGCGGATCGGTTCGCCGACGGCCCGTGCGTGGCCTGAGGATCAGTCCTTCGATCGGTCCAGCGCCTCGTCGAGGAGTGCCGCCCACTGGGCGACGACCTTGTCGCGGCGTGCGGTGTCGTCGGTGAGGAGGTTGGCGAGGCCGAGGCCGCGGGCCATGTCGAGCATGCCCTGGACGGTTTCGCGGACGCCGGGGGCGGTCTCGTCGGCGCCGAGGAGATCGACGGCTATGCGGTGGGTCTCGCGGCCGACGTGGGCCTCCAGTTCGGTGACCCGGGGGCGGAGCTGGTCCTCGTTGGAGGCGGCGACCCAGAGGTGGAGGGCGGCGCGGAAGAGGGGGCCGGTGTAGAGGTCGACGAGGGCGGCGACGACGGCCCGGCGGTCGGTGGCGCCTTCGGGGAAGAGGGCGCGCAGGGCGGTGGAGCGCTCTTCGGCGACGTACTCGACGGCGGCGGTGAAGAGGTCCTCGCGGGTGCGGAAGTGGTGCTGGGCCGCGCCCCGGGAGACGCCGGCGCGTTCGGCGACGACCGACACCGTGGAGCCGGCCCAGCCGTGTTCGGCGAGGCAGGCCACGGCGGCTTGGAGCAGCCGCTGCCGGGTGGCTCGGCTGCGGTCCTGTTTCGGAGCGGCGGCGCTCGGTCCGGCCGTGTTCACAACACCCATTCCGGTTCCCGTCTTTCGAGGAATGCCGTCATGCCCTCGCGGGCGTCGGCGGAGGCGAACAGCCGGGACGAGAGGCGGGTCAGTTCGCCTGCGTCCAGGTCGAAGCTCTCCAGCACCTTAGCCGTGAGCAGGTGTTTCGTCTCCGCCAGGGCCGTCGGGGAGGCTCGGCGGAGTCCGTCGAGGACGGGTTCGAGTATGTCGTCGACGTCGGCGCCGGCGGCGGTGAGCAGGCCGACGCGGGCGGCCTCGGCGGGGCCGAACGTCTCGCCGGTGAGGTAGTAGCGGGCGAGGGCGCGGGGGTCGGTGCGGGGCTGGAGTGTGAGGGAGATGACGGCGGGGGCGACGCCGATGCGGACCTCGGTGAAGGCGAAGGTGGCCTCGGGGCCGGCGGCGGTGATGTCGCAGGCGCCGAGGAGGCCGAGGCCGCCGGCCCTGACGTGGCCGGTGACGCGGGCGACGACGGGTTTGCGCAGCTTGAGGATCTGGCGGAGCAGCTTGACCAGGTCCTTGGGGTCGGGCGGGTCGCGCAGGTCGGCGCCCGCGCAGAACGTGTTGCCGGTGTGGGTGAGGAGGACGGCGCGTGCGTCGTCGTCCTTTCCGCATCGGGTCAGGGCGTCCGACAGTTCGCTCACCAGTGCGGCCGACAGGGCGTTGCGGTTGGCCGGGGAGTCGAGGGTGAGGGTGGTGATGCCGCGGTGGTGTGCGGAACGGATGAGGGGGGCGGGGTCCGTCATGGGGTCCGTCATGGGTGCTCCTGGGTCGCGGCGGGGCTGAGGTCGCGACGGGTTCGCGGTGGGGCTGAGGTCGCGGAGGTTCTTTCTCGGCTCAGTACGACTTGGGCAGGCCCAGGGTCTGGTGGGAGACGTAGTTGAGGATCATCTCCCGGCTCACCGGGGCGATACGGGAGACCCGGGCCGCCGTCACCAGTGAGGCGAGGCCGAACTCGTTGGTGAGGCCGTTGCCGCCGAGGGTGTGCACCGCCTGGTCGACCGCCTTCACGCAGGCCTCCCCTGCCGCGTACTTCGCCATGTTGGCCGCCTCGCCCGCCGCCGCGTCGTCCCCCGAGTCGTACAGGTATGCCGCCTTCTGCATCATCAGACGGGCCAGTTCGAGTTCGATGTGGGACTGGGCGAGGGGGTGTGCGATCGCCTGGTGGGCGCCGATGGGCTGTCGCCATACGGTGCGGTCACGGGCGTATTCGACGGCCTTGGAGAGGGCGTAGCGGGCCATGCCGATCGCGAAGGCCGCCGTCATGATGCGTTCGGGGTTGAGGCCGGCGAAGAGCTGCAGCAGGCCGGCGTTCTCGTCGCCGACCAGGGCGTCGGCGGGGAGCCTGATGTCGTCGAAGGTCAGCTCGAACTGCTTCTCCGCGGCCTGGAGCTCCATGTCGATCTGGCGGTACTCGAAGCCGGGGGTGTCCCTGGGGACGATGAACAGGCAGGGTTTCAGGGTGCCGTCGCGGGCGTCTTCCGCGCGGCCGACGATCAGGGTGGCGTCCGCCTTGTCCACGCCGGAGATGAAGACCTTGCGGCCGGTGAGCAGCCAATCGACTCCGTCGCGGCGGGCCGTGGTGGTGATGCGGTGGCTGTTGGAGCCGGCGTCGGGTTCTGTGATGCCGAAGGCCATGGTTCGGGTGCCGTTCGCCAGCGCGGGCAGCCAGGTTTGTTGCTGGGCCTCGGTGCCGAAGCGGGCGATGACTGTGCCGCAGATGGCCGGCGACACGATCATCATCAGCAGTGGGCAGCCTGCGGCGCCGAGTTCTTCGAGGACGATGGAGAGTTCGGCTATGCCGCCGCCTCCGCCGCCGTATGCCTCCGGCAGGTTGACGCCGAGGTAGCCGAGCTTTGCCGCCTCGGACCAGAGTTCGTCGGGGTGGCGGCCTTCTTTGGTGACGGTTGTGATGTATTCGCGGCCGTAGCGCTTGCCGAGGGCGGAGACTGCGGCTCGTAGGGCCTTGTGTTCTTCGGTTTCGATCACAGGGGACACGGAGGACATGGGGCTCCTGAAGGGGAGGGTGCGTCGGTTCGTTGGAGGGTGCGGGTTTGTGGGGGTTGTTCGCGCCCACGCGGCGGGGCCGCATATCGATACGGCCCCGCGCCCCTTCAGCGGGGGTTGTCCTCGACCATGGCCAGAAGGGCGCCCATTTCCACCTGCTGTCCAATGGCTGCGTGCAGGGCCGTCAGCGTTCCCGCGACCGGGGCCGTGATCTTGTGTTCCATCTTCATCGCCTCCAGCCAGAGGAGGGGGTCCCCGGCCTTCACCGCGGAGCCCGGCTTCAGGCCCTCTGCCACTCGTACGACCGTTCCCGGCATGGGGGCCAGTAGGGAGCCGGGTGCCTGGACGGTGGTCGGGTCGGGGAAGCGGGGCAGGGCTGTGAGCCTGGTGGTGTTCACGTAGCGGGCGTCGCCGTACCTCGCCACCTCGAATTTTCGCCTTACGCCGTCGACCTCCAGTACGACCAAGTGGGCGTCCGCGTGGGCCACCGTCACGCCGTCCGCCTTCAGGCCCCTTCGGGTGTGGCGGTACGTCGCCTCGTGTTCCTCGCCCGCCATCGTGTAGCGCCTGGTCCGGGGTTGTGAGGGGATGTTGCGCCAGCCGCCGAAGCGGGAGTGGCCCTGGGCGTCGGCGAGGGCGGCGGCCAGGGGGGCGTACGGGTCCGGGGTCGGGGCGGTCAGGTGGGGCAGGTGGCGGTCGTAGAAGGCCGTGGTCATGCGGGCCTGTGTGAACTCGTCGTGGCGCAGGGAGCGGATCAGGAGGTCGCGGTTGGTGGTCGGGCCGTGGATCGTCGTGTGCTCCAGGGCGCCGGCGAGGCGGCGGATCGCCTCCGCGCGGGTGGGGGCGTGGGCGATGATCTTGGCGAGCATGGGGTCGTAGTGGACGCCTATCTCGTCGCCGTCGGTGTAGCCGGTGTCCAGGCGGACGGCGTCGGGGGCGGTGAGGCGGTGGAGGGTGCCGGTCTGCGGGGACCAGTCGTGGGACGGGTCCTCGGCGTAGAGGCGGGCCTCGACGGCGTGGCCACGCGCGCGTGGGGGGTCGGTTTCGAGGGCGTGGCCTTCGGCGACGCGGATCTGGAGAGCGACCAGGTCCACGTCGAACACGGCTTCCGTCACCGGGTGTTCGACCTGGAGGCGGGTGTTCATCTCCAGGAAGTGGGCCTTGCCGTCGGCGATCAGGAACTCGACGGTGCCCGCGCCGACGTAGTCGACGGCGTGGGCGGCGCGTACGGCCAGCTCGTGCAGTTCCGTTTCGAGTGCGGGGGGCAGGGCGGGGGCGGGGGCCTCCTCGATGACCTTCTGGTGGCGGCGTTGGAGGGAGCAGTCGCGGGTGCCGAGGGTCCAGACCGTGCCGTGGGTGTCGGCGAGGATCTGCACCTCGACATGGCGGCCGTTCTCGACGTAGGGCTCGACGAAGACCTCGCCGTCGCCGAAGGCGCTGAGGGCTTCGGCGCGGGCCGCGGTCAGTTCCGTGTCCAGGTCCTCCAGGCGGCGTACGACACGCATTCCGCGCCCTCCGCCGCCCGCCGCTGCCTTCACGAGGACGGGTAGGTCGCCCTCAGTGACCTCATCCAGGGGTTCGAGGCCCATCAGTGCCTTCGCGCGCGTCTTGGAGGCCATCGCCTCGATCGCGTCCGGGGGCGGTCCGATCCACATCAGGCCCGCGTCGAGGACGGCGCGCGCGAAGTCGGCGTTCTCGGAGAGGAAGCCGTAGCCGGGGTGGACGGCGTCCGCGCCGGCGGTGAGGGCGGCCTTGACGATCAGGTCGCTCCGTAGATACGTCTCGGAGGGGGCCGCTCCTGGGAGCCGTACCGTCGCGTCGGCCACGCGCGCGTGGAGGGCGTTTTCGTCGGCGTCGGAGTGCACGGCGACCGTTTGGATTCCCCACTCACGGCAGGTGCGGAAGATCCGGCAGGCGATCTCGCCCCGGTTGGCCACGAGGAGTGTCGAAATCATGTGGTCCCTCACATCCGGAAGACGCCGAAGCCACCGCGTGTGCCCTCGTAGGGGGCGGTGTGGATGGCGGACAGGCACAGGCCGAGGACGGTGCGGGTGTCGCGCGGGTCGATGACGCCGTCGTCGTACAGCCGTCCGGACAGGAACATCGGCAGGGACTCGGACTCGATCTGCTGCTCGACCATGGCGCGCAGGGCGGCGTCGGCGTCCTCGTCGTACGGGCGGCCCTTCGCGGCGGCGGACTGGCGGGCGACGATCGACAGGACGCCGGCGAGTTGCTGTGGGCCCATCACCGCCGACTTGGCGCTGGGCCAGGCGAAGAGGAAGCGGGGGTCGTACGCCCGTCCGCACATGCCGTAGTGCCCGGCGCCGTACGAGGCGCCCATGAGCACGGAGAGATGGGGCACGCGGCTGTTGCTCACCGCGTTGATCATCATCGCGCCGTGTTTGATGATGCCGCCCTGCTCGTACTCCTTGCCGACCATGTAGCCGGTGGTGTTGTGGAGGAAGAGGAGGGGGATGTCGCGCTGGTTGGCGAGTTGGATGAACTGGGCGGCCTTCTGGGACTCCTCGCTGAAGAGGACGCCTTGGGCGTTGGCGAGGATGCCGACCGGGTAGCCGTGCAGGGTGGCCCAGCCGGTGGTGAGGCTGGTGCCGTAGAGGGGCTTGAACTCGTCGTAGTCGGAGGCGTCGACGACGCGGGCGATGACCTCGCGGGGGTCGAAGGGCGTGCGGAGATCGCCGGGGACCACGCCCAGCAGTTCCTCCGGGTCGTACTTGGGTGGGGCGGCCGGGGCCGGGTCGGCGTACGCCTTGCGGTGGTTGAGGCGGGCGACGACGCGGCGGGCCTGGCGCAGGGCGTCGTGCTCGTCGACGGCGAAGTGGTCGGCGAGGCCCGACACGCGCGCGTGCATGTCGGCGCCGCCGAGCGACTCGTCGTCGCTCTCCTCGCCGGTGGCCATCTTCACCAGGGGTGGGCCGCCGAGGAACACCTTCGCGCGTTCCTTGACCATGATCACGTGGTCGGACATGCCGGGGATGTAGGCGCCGCCGGCGGTGGAGTTCCCGAAGACGACCGCGATGGTCGGGATTCCGGCCGCCGACAGTCTGGTGAGGTCCCGGAAGATGGCGCCTCCGGGGATGAAGATCTCCTTCTGGGAGGGGAGGTCGGCGCCGCCGGACTCCACGAGGCTGATGCAGGGCAGTCGGTTGGCGAGTGCGATGTCGTTCGCGCGGAGGGCCTTCTTCAGCGACCACGGGTTGCTGGCGCCGCCGCGTACGGTCGGGTCGTTGGCGGTGATCAGGCACTCGACGCCCTCGACGACTCCGATGCCGGTGACGAGGGAGGCGCCGACCGTGTAGTCGCTGCCCCAGGCGGCCAGCGGGGACAGCTCCAGGAAGGGGGTGTCGGGGTCGAGGAGCAGTTCGACGCGCTCGCGGGCGAGGAGCTTGCCGCGTTCGCGGTGCCGTTCGACGTACTTCTCGCCGCCGCCCGCGAGGGCCTTCGCGTGCTCGGTGTCGAGTTCGGCGAGCTGCGCGAGCATGGCCTCGCGGTTCGCCGTGTAGTCGGGGCCGCCCGTGTCGAGGGCGGAGTTGAGGACCGTCACAGGAGGATCTCCGGTATGTCCAGGTGGCGGGAGCGCAGCCATTCGCCGAGGGCCTTGGCCTGGGGGTCGAAACGGTGCTGGGAGGCGACGCCCTCGCCGAGGATTCCCTCGACGGTGAAGTTGAGGGCGCGGAGGTTGGGGAGGGTGTGGCGGGTGACGGGCAACTCGGCTGTCTCCGGGAGGAGTTCGCGAATCCGGTCGACGGTGAGGGTGTGCGCCAGCCAACGCCAGGCGTCGTCCGTGCGGGCCCAGAGGCCGATGTTCGCGTCGCCGCCCTTGTCGCCGCTGCGGGCGCCGGCGACGAGGCCGAGGGGGGCGCGGCGGGTGGGGAGTCCGGTGGGCAGGGGCTCGGGCAGGGGTGGTTCGGGTACGGCGTCGAGTACGAGGGTGTCGTGCGCCGGGGGGACGGGGAGTCGGCGGCCGTCGTGGAGGACCGCCGTATGGTCCACGGCCCCTTGACCTGTGTGGATGGCTTCGAAGACCCCGTAGGGCGTGCCCTTTCCGGGTGGGGCGAGGACGTGGAAGCCGGGGTAACTGGCGAGGGCGAGTTCGACGGCGGCTCCGCTGAGGGCGCGGCCGACCGTGTTCGGGTCGGGGTCGCGTACGACGAGGCGAAGCAGGGCGCTCGCGGTCTCCTCGGTGGGAGCGTCGGGGTGGTCGGTGCGGGCCAGTTCCCATGTGATGTGCGCGGGGCGGGACTTGGTCAGGGCGTCGGTCAGCTGTTCGCGGACGAGGGCGGCCTTCGCCTCGATGCCGAGGCCGGTGAGGACGAAGGTGACCTCGCCCCGGTGCCCGCCGAGTCGGTTGAGGCCGACCTTGAGGGTGGGGGGTGGGGCCTCGCCGCGTACGCCGTCGATACGGACGCGGTCGGGGCCGTCCTGGGTGAGTCGTACGGTGTCCAGGCGGGCGGTGACGTCGGGGCCGGCGTATCGGGCGCCGGACGTCTCGTAGAGCAGTTGGGCCGTCACGGTGCCGATGTCGACGAAGCCGCCGGTGCCGGGGTGTTTGGTGATGACGCAGCTGCCGTCCTCGTGGAGTTCGGCGAGGGGGAAGCCGGGGTGGCGTACGTCGCCTTCGTGGAAGAAGGCGTAGTTGCCGCCGGTGGCCTGTGTCCCGCACTCCAGTACGTGTCCGGCGACGACGGCGCCCGCGAGGCGGTCGTACTCCCCCGGGTCCCAGCCGAAGTGGGCGGCGGCGGGGCCGGTGACCAGCGCCGCGTCCGTCACCCGGCCCGTGACGACGACGTCCGCGCCCTCGCGCAGACAGGCGGCGATACCGAAGCCGCCGAGGTAGGCGTGGGCGGCGAGGCTGCCGGGGTGCCGGGCGGTGAGGTCGTCGCCCTCGACGTGGGCCACGCGGACCGGGATGCCGAGCCGGTCCGCCAACTGCCGTACGGCATCGGCGAGTCCGGCGGGGTTGAGGCCGCCGGCGTTGGTGACGACGCGGACGCCCCGCTCATGGGCGATGCCGAGGCATTCCTCCAGTTGGCGGAGGAAGGTGCGGGCGTGGCCGGCGGTGGGGTCGCCGGGGTTCTTCAGGCGGTCGCGGCCGAGGATCAGCATCGTCAGCTCGGCCAGATAGTCGCCGGTGAGGACGTCCAGGTCGCCGCCGGTGAGCATCTCGCGCATGGCGTCGAAGCGGTCGCCGTAGAAGCCGGAGGCGTTGCCTATGCGGAGCACGCTCACTGGACGGTTCCCTTGGGCGTGCGTCCGGCGCCGGGTGGCCCGGCGAAGGCCTGGGCGATGTCCAGCCACTGGTCGGCGTCCGTGCCTTCGGCGCGTAGGGCGAGGTCGGTGCGGTGGGCGCGTTGGGTGACCAGGAGGCAGAAGTCGAGGGCGGGGCCGGTGACGCGGTCGGTGGCGTCCTCGGGGCCATACGTCCACAGCTCGCCGGAGGGGCCGCGGAGTTCGACGCGGAACTCCTCGAACGGTGGGGTCAGTCCCTGTACCCCGAAGGCGAAGTCGCGGGTGCTGACGCCGAGGCGGACGATGTGCCGGAGCCGGTCGGTGGGGGCGCGGGTCACGCCGAGCGCGTCGGCGATGTCCTGGCCGTGGGCCCAGGTCTCCATCAACCGGGCGCTCGCCATCGAGGCGGTGGACATGGGCGGCCCGAACCAGGGGAACCGCGCGCCCGCGGGCGCGGCGCGCAGCGCGTCCGCCAGGGCCCGGCGCCCGGCCCGCCACTCGGCCAGCAACTGGACGGGCGAGGTGCCGGCGCCCTCCTCGGCGCCGTTGTCCACGAAGTCCCCGGGCTGGAGCAGGGCGTTCTCGACCTCCCCGGCGAAGGCGCCCTCATCGGTGACGGCGAGCAGGGACGCGCGGTCGGTCCAGGCGAGGTGCGCGATCTGGTGGGCGATCGTCCACCGCGGCGCGGGCGTCGCGAGCGCCCAGCGCTCGGCGGGCACCTCGGCCACGAGCGCGTCGAGTTCATCGCCCTCGGCGCATAGATCGTCGATGACGGGCGTGGGGTCGGCCATGGAGGGGAGCTTGGCAGGCGGACCAGAAACAATCAAGCGCGCTTGCATTCTTCACTGCGGCACGACAACCGTCATTGGTCAGTGGCCGATCCACAACGGGCGTTGACCATGATCTGGCCGCCGGCGGCGAGCGGTCGACGATGCCGGACAGACAGGTCACCACACGGGTCATCAACTCGCGGGTGCGTGAGGGTCGGCGACGGAGGGGCGGGCACCCAGGACCTCGATGAGGCGTTCGGCGCCGGCGGTGGCGGCGGCGAGGAGGAGGAGGCCGAGCCGGGCGGGGAGCGGTAGCCGAGGAGGCCGGAGGCGACCATTTGTTCGAGCGGCGTAAGTTGCAAATGAGGTTTACAGGCCTGACAGGGTCCACTATCATGGACTACTCAGCCCACTAGGCTGAACCATGCTCCATGCCTTGGTTCTCCGCTCATCCTGGACGGCCCCCGTGACACTCCCCAGCGCTGACCGACCCGTGCACGCGTCCGCGGCCTCGCCCACGCGCACGACCCCGTCGGCTTCCGCGCGGCGGGGCGCTCTCGGGCCGGTGGGGCTGGTGCTGGCCGGGGGGATCTCGGTGCAGTTCGGCGGGGCGTTGGCGGTGAGTCTGATGCCTCGGGCCGGGGCGCTCGGGGTGGTGGCCCTGCGGCTCGCGGTGGCCGCGTTGGTGCTGCTCGTCGTCTGCAGCCCCCGGTTGCGCGGGCACTCGCGCACCGACTGGGGCACGGTCGTCGTCTTCGGGATCACCATGGCCGCGATGAACGGCCTCTTCTACCAGTCCGTCGCCCGCATCCCCCTCGGCCTCGCCGTCACCCTGGAGGTGCTCGGCCCGCTGGCCCTGTCCGTCCTCGCCTCCCGCCGGGCGGTGAACCTGGTGTGGGCCGGGCTGGCGCTGTGCGGCGTCTTCCTGCTCGGCGGCGGGGGTGGCGGCGGCTTCGGCGACCTGGACCCGGTCGGCGTGGCGTTCGCGCTCTCCGCCGGGGCGATGTGGGCCATGTACATAGTCTTCAGCGCGCGTACGGGCCGACGGTTCCCGCAGGCCGACGGGCTGGCGCTGGCCATGGCGGTCGCGGCGGTGCTGTTCCTGCCGCTCGGGGTGATCGAGTCCGGGACGCGGCTTCTCGACCCGACGACCATGGCTCTGGGTGCCGCCGTCGCCGTACTGTCCTCCGTCCTCCCCTACACCCTCGAACTCCTCGCCCTGCGCCGCCTCCCCGCCTCCACCTTCGCCGTCCTCATGAGCCTGGAGCCCGCCATCGCGGCGACCGCCGGGTTCCTCATCCTGAACCAGACCCTCTCCATGACCGAGTCCCTGGCGATCGCGCTGGTCATCGGGGCGAGCATGGGGGCGGTACGGACACAGGTGGGGCGGGGGAAGGCGAACCGGTGACCCCTCGGCCCCAGACGGGCACGAGGGACGTTCCAGGTGGAAGCCGCGGGACACATCGCCTCCCACGCCCAATCGTTCAGCGGCGGAATTGACGAGTCGGGCCAGGTGGGTGGTGTCGCACTGCGCCGCAGGGGCGAACCGGGACGATACACCCCATGGCTCGCAGGCTGCCGATGACGACGTCCGACGGGTCGTCATCATCGGGCCTGAGACACGGGGTCAATCTTCGACGGGCCCGATGTTGGCCTTGAAGTCCTGATTGCACTCCACGGCCTGAAGGTTGCCGATGACGACGTCGGCCTCGTCGTCGCGCCTGCGGTCATCGTCGGCGCCGGACCCGATCACCGCGCAGAAGCTGCCGATCGCAGGGTTGTCGTCGGCGTGCGACGTCACCGCGCCGCCGAGAGCTGTGCCACCGACCATGATCGCTACGGCCGCGGCCGTCTTGAGCTTGTTCGTCACGTCTCTGATTCCTTCGTGCGCCGGGTCCTTAGCGGACTACATATGGACAGAAAATGTCTGATTACTTACCTATTGGCGCTTTTATACATGATCTGGAGTAACTGGACACTCTGGAACGCCCGGCAGGACGGCAAGCCACCCCGGCGGGCAACACCAAGCGAACGGTGACGGCCGTTGCTCTTCTTTCGGGCGTCGTAGCCGCGTGAGGCGGCCGGGACGACGACAGGAGCCGGCACGAATGGGCTGAGTCCGGCGTCGCCCTCCTGCGGTGCGGGACGCCCTTCGGCGTCATCCGTCTCTCCGCCGAAGTCGTGCACGCGGCGGCCCGGACGGAGGACCCGGGCGAGGCCGAACTCGCCGCCGAACCGCCGGTGTCCGTTCCCGTCGTACGTCACCTGTCACGCGTCGTGCGCGCAGTTCACGACCCTGTCCCGGGTGCGGCAGCGCACGGGGCACCTGTTCGTGCACAGCACCGTCAACAAGCACCCGAACGCCACCCAGTGGCGGGCGGGCGACTTCACCCACCGGGCGCACAGGGCGGCGTTCGGGCCCATTCGTCATCGGTCACGAAAGGGCGCTCCATGACCGGAGCCGGCGGGCCCCGCACGGGGTCCGGGGTCGCACGCAACCCACTGGGCGCCTCGTACCGTACGCGGCACCCGCGCAAGTTCCGGGCGACGGAGGTGACAGACCGTCGCCCGGATGGTTCCTTCAAGCGGATCAGAACCGCAGACCGGTTCATCGACCGCGTCTGCCGCTACTGCCGCTACTGCCGCTACTGCCGCTACTGCCGCTACTGCCGCTACTGCGACAGGATCTCCCGATCGGGGGACACTAGCGCTGCACGCCGCCCGGTACGAAGTGCACCGGGATGTACTGGTCGTAGAGGCGGCTGTTCGTCGCCGTGAAGTCGGCGCGGGTCACGATGGCGCAGCGTACGGTCTGGCCGCACACCTTGCCGTCGGCGATCTCGGGCCGGAGGTTCAGTGTCGTACGGAACCGGCCGCCCTCCTCGTACGGGATGGTGATGCCCGGCGTGCCCGTGCCCGTGTCGGTGATGCGGCGCGACGAGCCGTCCTGGGCCTCACGGCCGCCGAGGCAGGGGCTGGGCAGCGTGGTGTACGTCGAGGGGTCGCCGACCTTGACGCCGTCCGGGATGACGCAGAACGCCAGGAAGATGCCCTGGGCCCGGTTGTATCCGGCGCCCTTGACCTTGACGGTGCCGCCGGTGGCGGGCAGGACGACGGGGCTGGCCTTCAGCCGCAGCCGGAACGTGTCGCCGTCGGCGGTGGTGACCGTCCGCTGGGCCTTGCCGGACAACGGCGTGGCGCCGGCCGTCCCCGCCAGCGGAAGCACGGCGGCGAGCCCGGCGGCGGTGACGGCGAGGGCGCCGCGCAGCAGCGCCTTCCTGGACTTCAGGGGCCTCTTGGTGGGGGGTTTCATGGGGGCGGAGGCCGTCCCTTCGATTGTGTGTTGCTTGAGATCTGAACTTCTTGATCCCATGCCTAGAACACGACTGATCAGTAGGCAACACCGATCAAATCCATTCACAACCTGCCCGCAAGACCACCACAACAACGGGCCCCGCCCACGATCACTCTGGCGTGAACTCGTACTGCAACTCGTACAGATGCCCCGCCTTCACCATCACCGTCGCCTCGATGGGACGTTCGTCGTCGCTGTAGACGACACGGAGGGTACGCAGGACCGGCAGGCTGCTGGGGAGGTCCAGTGCCCGGTACTGGCCCTGGGTGGGGATCCTGGCGGAGACTCGGTCGACGCTCAGCCTGGGTGGGTAGCCCAGGTCCGCGAGGAGGGTGGGGGTCCCGCCCTTGATCTTGCGGTGATCCATCATCGCCGTCCCTCGGGCGATGTCCAACGGGTAGTACGAGTCCACGAGTTCGGCAGGCTCGTCGTCGATCAGGAGCAGTTGCCTGCGGAGCAGGGCGTGGCCACTCTCCGGGAGACCGAGGGCGGTACGGACGTCGACGGGCGGACGGCTCTCCCTCACGTCGAGAAGCTCGCTGCGGGCGCTCGTACCATGCTTGGCCGCTTCCGTGAGCCAGCGGTACGGCTCTCCGGGCGCGGCCGGCGCCATGAAGGCGGCTGGCCGTATGGTGCGCTGACGGTGCTCCCGTACGGTGACTGCGGCACCCGCCCGGCCAACAACCAGGCCTTCGTCCTTGAGGAGTTGGAGTGCCTTCTGCACCGTGGCGTTCGAGGCGTCGAATCGCACCTTGAGGTGGGCGGTGGAGGGCAGCTTGCCTCCCGGCGGGAGTTCGCCGCTCATGATGTCGTCACGCAGGTCGGCCGCGATCCGCTCGTGGAGCGAACGGCGGTCGGGGGCATCGGGTTCGGCCTTGGGCACGGTCAGTCCCGCCCTTTCTCGAGCGTCATCTCGTACCGGAGGCGCTGTCGCAGAGCGGGCATCACCATGCGGTCGACCTGGATCGGCCGGTCGTCGCGATCCAGGGTGACCCTGGTGAGCCGCAGGACGGGTTCGCCCGGTGCGGTCCGCAGGGCTTCGCGCTCCTGCTCGTCCGGGACGTCGGCCGTAACATCCTCCCGGACCCAGGCGCCGACATAACCCAGCTCGGCGAGCAGCGTGACGGCTCCACCGCGGATCTTGGCGGTCCCGGCGAGCCCGGTGCCGCGCGCGATGTCCACGGGGTAGTACGTGTCGGTCAGTTCGTTCGGCTGGTCGTCGAGCAGGATCAGACGACGGCGTACGACCACCGACTCGCCCTCGACGAGCCCGAACAGCCGCGCCACCTCGGCGGGAGCCGGCACTTCACCGGCGTGGAGGATCCGCTGGGTGCCTCTGCGCCCCTGGGCCGCCGCGTCGGCGCCCCACGCATCGCCCTGCTCCTCCCTGCGCGGCGTCAGATACGGCATCGAGGTGCTGGTCCACCTGTTCGCGCTCATGACGTCCTCTCCATACGACCGACGATGCGAGCTTGCCGGTTTACACGGTAAGCGACGCGATGACGGCCCCTCCCAAGAAGAGATCTCTCCGCAATTCGCGAATAGCGGTACGTTGGTCGGGCGCTGGATGGCCTCCGCTGACCTTGCGCTGGGTCTGCAACTCTCATCAGGCCCACGAAATGACATGCGACCCCGCAACGGGAGCGAGCCGTCCAGGTAGGGCGGCCACGAGCCGAACCACAAGGAGTTGCTGACATGACCGATCTCATCCGCCGCCTCGCCACGCGGCTGGGCCTCCTGTCCAAGCCGCACGGCAGGCATCGCGCTTCGTCTCCCGGCTCACGGCCCACGCTCGCGGTCCCACCCCCACCAGCGCCCGACACCTCCCTTCCCACCCACCGCAGCCCTTACGGTCTCGCCACCCCCCTCGACGGCGCCGCCACCGTTGCCGTGCGTCCGTACGTCACCGCACACGAACAGCGTCAGCGGCGTCGTGAACTTGCCATGGCGGCCATGGGGTTGGACATGCCGGGGCCGCACTGGATCCACGGGACGGAGGTCGCGTGATGGGGGCTGGAGCGGACACGGACGCGTTCGAGCCCCGAGGCGATGTACGTCTGCCGCCTTGGACCAGCCTTGAGGGCAAACCCTGCTACGTCGTCACCGACGAGCAGGGCGGACCGGTCTCCCGGCTCGCCGACGCCACCGAAGCCATCCAACTCGGCATGGGCACGGAACTCCTCGCGCACGCCAGGAAGTTGCTCCCGGAAGCACCGCGAGGCGAACTACGGTTCCTCGCCGAGCGGTTGACCAAAGCGCTCGGGGACGCACTTCGTGTGGCCGAGAGCCGTGGACAGCGGTTGGAGAATCCGAGCTGAGTGCGGTCGCCGACGCGCTTTGCGGGCCGCCTGGCCAACCAGGAAAGGTCAGAGGGCGACGTCACGCGCTGGCACAAGACGCACACCAAGTCGTACGTCACCGCAGTCGTACGACATCATCGGGCACCACTGCTGTATAACCGGGCCATGATCCATCACGTGGTGACACCGGACGCCTGGGAGTCCGGGCCCGACGAGCCGTACGCCCCTGCCTCCCTCCCCGAGGACGGTTTCGTCCACTGCTCGCCCGACGAGACGACCACCCTGGCCGTGATCAACGCCTTCTACCGGGAGGCGCCGAAGCCGTTGCGCGTGCTGCTCATCGACGAGGAACGGCTCGACGCCCGGGTGGAGTTCGAGGCAGCCGCCCCCGCCCCGCCGCCCGGCGTCGGCGACGACGTGCTGTTCCCCCACGTCTTCGGCCCGATCAACCGGGACGCCGTCGTACGGATCCAGGAGGTCGAGTGGGACGGGGAGGGCCTGGCGACAGGGCTGACGGATCCGAAGTGAGCCGAGCGCGCGGCGCCGGACCGGCTCGGGGCCTCACATCACCAGGAACGCGAACAGCCAGTACGTCGTCGTGATCGCGATGCCCAGGCGTATGCGGCGGCGTCTGGTCCAGCCCCGGACCATGGGGCTCTTGTTCCACCAGTAGACGCCGGCGCCCCAGATCACGGTCATCACGAAACCGATCGGCGTCTGCGTCCAGAACCAGGCCATCACACCGATGATGGCGCCACCGATGACGTGCCCGATCACATGCTCGGCGATCCGGTCCTTCTGGTACTTCTGCAGTCTCGGCTCACCCGGCGCCGTCGGCTCACCCGGCGCCGTCGGCTCGTTCCGCCCCGTGGGCTGATTCCGCTCCGTCGGCTCGCCCCGTCTCGTCGGCTCATGGCGCTCCTTCGGCTCCTCCTCGCGCTCCTTCTCCATCTCCCCGTCGTGCTGGTCCATGCGCCTCCGTCCCGCCGAGAGCTGGGGATGAAACCACCCCGATGCTCCCCGTGTCCGGACGAACACGAACGGTCACCCGGGCGGCGCGTGGGAGCGCGCAGGCGGAGCCCTCGGCGGGCTGGCGCGGTGCGGTGTCCCCGGCGGGCGGGCGCGGTTCCGCGCCGTCGCCCGCCTCCGGCCACCGACAGAGTCGTCCGCCTCCCGCTACTGGCAGATGAAGGTCTCGCCTGCCGAGTTCGTCACCTGTTCGCCGACGTCGTAGCAGACGTCGCCCTCTTCGGGGTTGCTGTCGGAGTCGCAGGACGCTCCGATACCCAGGAGGATCGCGATGAACACGATCGAGCAGCCCACTTGACCCAGGCAGCCTCCGATCCGCTCACCGGCGCTGGAACCGCTGCGGCTGCCGCCAGGCACTCCTGAAGCCATGGCCTTTCCCCCGTCCGCCTTGTGCGTCGTCCGCCTTGTGCGTCGTCCACCTTCTGCGCTCATTGACCATTTGCCCTATTCGCAAGGCAGTTCCCATTGAAGGGTGAACCGCGTGCTGGGGCCAGGCATTTGTGCCGCCCATGGATCGCGGCCGTTGCGACGGGGGTGGGCTCGTGCGGGCAGTTGTTCGGGGGAGTGTTCAGGTGGCTGCCGGGACGCCGCTCCGGTGGCTGTGGACGGCCGGTGGACAGCCCGCGGACAGCCCGTCCTGCGCGGTCTTGCGGGTTCCGGGCGCCCAGCCGTCAACGGCAGGCGACTGTCGTATCGCCCGTACGTTCCCGAAGCGCGTTTTTCGGACGATCTTGAGAGGCCTCAGTCCTTCTCCAGTCCCTCCGCCAGCACCTCCGCCAGATGCCGTCCCCTCCTCCCCGCCAGCTGCTCCAGCTGTGTCCGGCACGAGAAGCCGTCCGCCAGGATCAGCGCGTCGTCGGGGGCTTCGCGGACCGACGGGAGGAGTTGGTCCTCTGCGCAGGCCACGGAGACGTCGTAGTGGCCCTTCTCGAAGCCGAAGTTGCCGGCCAGGCCGCAGCAGCCGCCGCTGAGGTCGCCCGTGAGGCCGGCGGCGGCGCGGAGTCGGCGGTCGGGGGCGTCGCCGAGTATCGCGTGCTGGTGGCAGTGGGTCTGGCCGACGACGGGGCGGTCGAGGGCCGGGGGCGTCCAGTTGGGCGCGTAGCGTTCAAGGGCCTCGGCGAACGTGACCACCGAGTCGGCCAGTTGTCGTGCTCTGGGGTCGTCGGGGAGGAGTTCCGGGAGGTCCGTACGGAGGGTGGCGGCGCAGCTCGGTTCCAGGACGACGATGGGGATGGGGGGCGGGGCGAGGTCCGGGTCCTCGGCCGGCATGCGGTGCGGGACGGGGTCGAGGAACACGTCCAGCAGGTCGAGCGTGCGGCGCAGGACCGCTCGGGCGCGGTCGAGCTGGCCCGTCGAGATGTACGTCAGGCCGCAGCAGACCCGGCCCTGGCGGAGCGTGAACAGGGTCCGGGTCAGCTTCCACTGGGTCAGGGTGACCTCCTCGCCCGCCTCCCTCTTCTTCAGCCAGGCCGGTTTCCTCCGCATCCGCAGGGTGGGCGGGACGATGACGTGCATCCCGGCGGCTTCCAGTACGCGTAGGGCCGCCCGGCCGACGGAGGGTGAGAGGTACTCCGTGAAGGTGTCGGTCCAGAGCACGACCACCTCCGGGGGCTCATGGGCCTCGTCGCCCTCGTTCTCCTCGTCGCCCTCGCCCGGGAAGCCCGCCTCCGCCAGGGCGTCGGCCGTCTCATCGGGGCGGAGCGGGCGGCCCTCGAAGATCCGCTCCTCACCGATCAGCTCTTCATGTCGGCCACTCCTCAACGGACCTCTTGCGCATCCACCGCCCGTACCACCGCGTGAACGGCACCGGCGCCGGCCTCGGCAGCTCCCGTTCCTCCGCGATCCCGCCCAGCCGCTTCGCCGGCCGTGCCAAAGGACGCACCCCGGCAAGGAAGTTGACCAACCCCGCCGTACGCGTACGGGCGACCAGGCGGAGCCACACCGGCAGCCACCCCATCGCGTAGTGGGCCGCCGGGCGGCGACGGCCGGCGTAGTGGTGGTGGAGGAACTCCGCCTTGTACGTGGCCATGTCGACGCCGACCGGGCAGTCGGAGCGGCAGCCCTTGCAGGACAGACAGAGGTCGAGGGCGTCGCGTACCTCGGGCGAGCGCCAGCCGTCCGTCACCACCTCTCCCGCCAGCATCTCGTGCAGCAGCCGGGCCCGGCCTCGCGTGGAGTGCTCCTCCTCCCCCGTCGCCCGGAACGAGGGGCACATCACGGCCCCGGACGCCGGACTCACCTCGGTCGTACGGCACTTGGCCACGCCCACGCACCGCCGTACCGCCGCCGAGAAGTCGCCGCCGTCCTCCGGGTACCCGAACACCACCGGCACCGGGGGCTCGCCACGCGGCAGCACCGCGAAGCGGAGGTTGGAGTCCAGCGGGGCGGGGCGTACGAGCATGCCGGGGTTGAGGAGGTCGTCGGGGTCCCAGACCGCCTTCACCTGCTCGAACAGCCCGACCATCGCGGCACCGTACATCTTCGGCAGCAGCTCGGCCCGTGCCTGTCCGTCGCCGTGTTCGCCGGAGAGCGAACCGCCGTGGGAAACGACCAGCTCCGCCAGTTCCTCCGAGAAACGGCGGAAGCGGGCGATGCCCGGGCCGGTCAGCAGGTCGAAGTCGATGCGGACGTGGATGCAGCCGTCGCCGAAGTGGCCGTAGGGCGTGCCGCGCAGGTCGTGTTCGCGGAGGAGGGTCCGGAAGTCGCGCAGGTACGCGCCCAGTCGGGTGGGCGGCACCGCGCAGTCCTCCCAGCCGGGCCAGGCCTCGCTGCCGTCCGGCATACGGGTCGCCGTACCGCTCGCGTCCTCCCGGATCCGCCACAGCGCGCGCTGCGCGGCGGCGTCCGTCACCACCAGCGAATCCACCAGGGAGCCGCCCGGGCCCGCCGCCCGCACCATCGCCTCGGCGTTCGCCCGCGCCTCGCCCGGCGTATCCCCACCCGTCTCCACGAACAGCCAGGCCCCGCCTCTCGGCAACCCCGCCGACCCCGGCGGTACGAGGTCCGCCGCCATCCCCTCCACCGTCAGTGGGCCGTACGGCAGCAGCTCCGGTGCCGCCTCGGCCGCCGCGCTCTCATCGGCGTACGCCAGGACGGCCAGGGCACGGGCGCGGGGTGCCTCGACGAGTCGTACGACCGCCTCCGTGAGGATCCCCAGCGTGCCCTCGGAGCCGCAGAACGCGCGGGCCACGTCCGCGCCCTTCTCGGGGAGCAGGGCATCGAGGGCGTAGCCGGAGATACGGCGGGGGAGGTCGGGGAAGCCGGTGCGCAGGCGGGCCAACTCCCGTGCCACCAGCGGGCGGAGGCCGTCCGGCGCGCCCGCCCAGCCCTGGCCCGGTCTCAGCCGCTCACCCCTGCCGCTGAGCACCGACAGCTCGCGCACGCTGTCGGCGGTGGTGCCCCAGGCGACCGAGTGGGAGCCGCAGGAGTTGTTGCCGATCATGCCGCCGAGGGTGCAGCGGCTGTGGGTGGACGGGGCGGGGCCGAAGCGGAGGCCGTGCGGGGCGGCGGCCTCCTGGAGGCGGTCCAGGACGAGGCCCGGCTGGACGACCGCCGTACGGGCCTCGGGGTCGAGCGACATCAGTCGGTTCATGTGCCGGGTGAAGTCCAGCACCACGCCCGTACCCGTGGCCTGCCCGGCGATCGACGTGCCGCCGCCGCGCGCCACGACCGGCACGCCCTGCTCCCCGCACACCGACAGCACGGCCGCCACGTCGTCCGCGTCCCTGGGCGCGACCACACCGAGCGGTACACGCCGGTAGTTGGACGCGTCCATCGTCATCAGCGCCCGCGCGGTCGTGTCGAAGGCGACCTCGCCACGCACGGCAGCCTCCAGCGCGGCCCGCAGCGCACGCGCGTCCACGCCCCCGGCCCTCGTCCTGCCCCCGAATTCCGTCATGCCCCCAGGATGCCCCCGACCACTGACAGTGACCATCCCGTGACGCCTCGACGGAGGTGGTGGCGGTCACCGGGTACGTTGGCCGGATTCCGGGGAGCTAACGGGAAACCAGCCAACCCCAGTCATGAACTCCCATATAGTGACGGCCAATTGAGCACCATGCGGCGCTTCTCGTTCAGCGGCCGACCATCAGCAGCCGACCACGTTGGCGAGTACGGAGTTCAGGAACGGACTGAGTCACCAAGTACAGAGTTCAGAACCGTCACCGATACGGCGTTCGGAACCGACCGAGGACAACAGCCCATGACCGCGCCCAACCCCCCGCACTCACCACGCGAACGCCCGGCCCTGCGCTCCCTCCTGCCCGCGCCCCTGCTCACGGCCGTGCTCGGCGCGCTCGCGGTCGGCGGGGCGGTCGCGCTGGCTCCGGAGTCCGTACGGCTGCCGCTGGCGGGCGGCGCGGGCGCGGCCGTACTGCTACTCACCGTCACCGTCACGGCCGCCGTCCACGCCCGGTCGTCGGCGCGATTGTTGCGCCGGCGCCTCGATGCCGTGGCCCGGGACGCCGGGCTGCTGCTCCAGGAACGGGCGCGGATGACGGAGGAGTTCGGGCGTGAACGGGGCCGGCTGACCGAGGAGTTCGTGCAGGAGCGGGCGCGGATCGCGGCGGAGTACGCGCGGGAACGGGCCCGCATGACCGCCGAGTTCGAACGCGAGCGCGAGCGGCTGGCCGAGGAGCGGTCCCGGGAGGCCGGGGAACAGGCCCAGGCGACGGAAGAGGCCGAGCGGGAGAAGGCCCGTCTCGTCGAACGCGCCCGGCAGGCCGAGGCCGACCGCACCGCCGCGCTCGCCGTCACCGCCAACGTGGCCGGACGGATGCAGGCCCTCGCCACCGGCACCCTCGCCGATCTGCGCGCCATGGAGGAACGTCACGCCGACGAGGACGTCCTCGCCGACCTCCTCCACATCGACCACCGCACCGCCCAGGCGGGCCGTCTCGCCGACTCCGTCGCCGTGCTCGCGGGCGCGCGCTCGGGCCGCCGCTGGGCGCGGCCGATCCCGATGGAGTCGATCCTGCGTGGTGCGATGGGCCGCATCGGCGCGTACCGCCGGGTCCGGCTGCACTCCTCCAGCGAGTCCGCCGTCGCCGGGCACGCCGCCGAGGGCGTGATGCACGCGCTCGCCGAACTCCTCGACAACGCGGCCAACTTCTCGCCGCCGACCGCAGAGGTCCACGTCTACGTCGAGGAGGTGCCGGCCGGGGTCATCGTCTCCGTCGAGGACGCGGGGCTGGTCATGAGCGACGTCCAGCTGCGCCGCGCCGAGCGCGCCGTCTCCGGCGAGGGCGCCGCCGACATCACCGGCCTCAGCGGCACCCGCCTCGGCCTCGCCGTCGTCGGCCGCCTCGCCCGCAAACACGGCCTGAAGGTCTCCTTCCGCCCGTCCGCCCGCGGCGGTACGGGAGTGCTGATGCTCATTCCGCAGGACATCCTGGCGGGGGCGGTGCCGGGGAGTGGCGTACCGGCGGGTGGAGTGCCTGCGGGGACGGTGGATGTGGATGGGGTCGGCAGGGTCACTGCGGCCGAGGAGGCGGTCGGGGCCACTGCGGCCGAGAATGGGGTCGGGGCCACTGCGGCCGAAGGGTTGTACGGCGCCGCCCGCGCGCCCCACGACCTGGACGCGGGAGCCACGGGTACGTCGTACGCCGCCGCACGCGCCTCTCACGACCCGGATACGGCCACGTCGTACGCCGCCGCCCGCGCCCCCTACGACCCGGATACGGCCACGTCGTACGCCGCCGCCCGCGCCCCCTACGACCTGAACGCCGAGCCGACGCCCACCCACGAGTCGCCGGCCGACTCCTCCACCGGCCGCGGCGTCCCGACCACCGCCGGGGAGGCCGTGCCCCCCGCCGCCGACCCCCTCCCCCGGCGCCGCCGCGGCCACTCCCTCGCCGAGGCCACGGGCCGCGACCGCGCCCAGACCTCCGCCGCCCGCCCCGACCGCGACTCCCGCCCCGTCGACGACGCCAGCAGCGGCGCCGTCCGCTTCAGCAGCTTCCGGCGCGCGGTACGGGGCACCAGCGGCCTCGACCAGGCGTTCTTCCAGGGGACGGCTTCGGGGGACGACGGTTCTACGTCTACGGGGTCCACGGACTTCACGGGGGTGGAGGCGACGACGGAGACGGCGGGGACGACGGGCGAGATCGTGCGGGAGCGGGAGGCGGTGACGTTTACGTCCACGCCCACGTCTGCGTCTTCCTCCGAGGAGGCCGTACGGCAGCCCGCGCTGGAGCCGATACGGGAGCCCGAGTGGGGTGCCGTACGGGAAGCCCGGTGGGAGGCCGAACCTGTGCGGGGCGCGGAGTGGGAGGCCGACCCCGTGCGGGAACCTGAGCAGGAGCCCGGCCCCGTACAGGAGACGAACTGGGAGCCCGAACCGGTACGGGGAACCCGGTGGGCGCTCGATCCCGTACGGGAGCTCACCTGGGAACCCGCCCGGGAGACGCACCCCGAGCCGACCGACGGCACGGCATCGACGCAGGCCACGCCCTCGTCGTACCCGTCGTACACCTCGTACTCGTCGCACTCCTCGCCGTCCGTGTATCCCGCGTCGTCGTCCGCGTACTCCTCGTACTACGCCGCGTACGCCTCGTACGGGAACCCGGAACAGGCTTCCGTCCCTTCCCCGGAGGTGGAGACGGACGCCGGCGGAGGGACGGACGTGGGCGCGGACGCGGCGACGGATCTGCCGTCGGGTTCGGCCCTGGGCCTGCCCTCGAACGCGGCCCTGGGCCTGCCCCCGAGCTCGGCCTCGTACCCGAACCCGTCGGACCCGGCCCTGGACCAACACACGCATACGCACCCCCACCTGGAAGGCGACACCACCCCATGACCGGCACCGGCACCACCGCCGACGACAGGCTCACCTGGCTCATGGAGGGTTTGCTGGAGCGCACTCCGGGCGCCCGGCACGCGCTCGTGCTCTCCCGGGACGGCCTGAAGCTGTGCCGTACGCCCGAGCTGTCCGTGGACCAGGCCGACCAGCTCGCCGCGATCGCCGCCGGCATCCAGTCGCTGTCGCACGGGGCGTCGGTGCAGTTCGGGGACGGCAGCGGAGGTGTGCGGTCGGCGATCGCGGAGTTCTACGGCGGGGTCCTGTTCATCGTGGAGGCCGGAGAGGGCGCGCATCTGGCCGTCGTCACGGACGAGGAGGCGGACGCCGGGCTCGTCGGACACAACATGAGCGAGCTGGTGGAGCAACTGGGCGAACACCTGAGCGCGGGCCCGCGCAGGGAGCCGGGCATGGCCTCGTACACGACGACGACCACGACCACCATGACCGCCGTAGCCGGCGACGCGACCACGGCCATGGGGTCCCGTACGTCATGAGCCGGCCCGGCAGGGACGATCTGCCCGACCGGCTGTACACCCTCACCGGGGGACGCAGCCGGTCGGCGCCGGGAACGCCGTTCGACCTGGTGACCCTGGTCGTCGCGGAGAGCGATCCGGTGCCGGGTATGCAGTCGGAGCACGCGGCGATCCTGCGGCTGGCGATACGGCCGACGGCGGTGGTCGAGATCGCCGCCCAGCTGCGGCTGCCGGTGAGCATCACCAAGATCCTCCTCTCCGACCTCCTCGCCGCGGGCCGGGTGAGCGTCCGCCATCCGAACCAGGCCACGCTGATCGACCTCGACATCCTTGAGCAGGTATTAGTTGGACTTCGCAACCTCTGACGACGGGCCTCACCGGCCGGGTGGGCCGGATGGGTCCGGTGGACCGAACGAGCCCAATGGGCCTAGTGGAACGGACGAGGCCGACGGCTCCGGCTGGCGCGGCTGGACCGACGGGACGGATAGGACGGACGGGACGGACGAGCCGCATCAGCCTGACCGGCCGGGCGAGCCGAGCGGATCGGGCGAGGCCGGCACGACAGGCGAGAACGGCGGCTCCGGCTGGCGCGGTTGGACGGGCGGGACCGACGGGACCTACGGGACGGATGAGGCCGACACTTCCGGCTGGCGGAGGTGGTCGAGTGGGGCTGACGCGGTCGACGACGCCGACGACTCCGACGAGGACGGTGGGACCGGCTGGTCCAGTTGGCCGGGCCGGCCGGGTCACCCGGGGAGGCCGTACGAGAACGGTCGGCTCAGCCGGCACGGCTGGCCGAGTGGGACGGACGACAACGACGGGGCAGGCGAGTCGGGCTGGTGGGCCGGGACGGACGACACCGGCGGGACCACCCTTCCCGGCCCCATGCCCGCCCCCGCCCCGGAACCCGCCCCCGCCCCGGAACCCGCTCCCGCACCATCCCCGGACCCCGGTCCCGCACCATCCCCTGGCACAGGCCTCTCGCTGGACCCCGAGCCCACCCCCGGCCCTATGCCCATGCCCATGCCCGCACCCGCTCCCTCTCCCCCCAGCCCCACCCCCGTCCCGCTCGCAGGCACCCTCTCCTCCTCCGAACCATTCGACCTGTACCGGCAGTTGCGGCGGGAGCACGGGGAGGTGGTGCCGGTGGTGCTCGACGGGGGCGTGCCGGCGTGGCTGGTGTTGGGGTATCGGGAGTTGCACCAGGTGACGAGCGACCCGGTGCTGTTCAGCAGGAACCCTGAGTTGTGGAACCAGTGGCCGAACATCCCCGCGGACTGGCCGTTGCTGCCGGTGATCAGCCGGGTGCAGCCGTCGATCCTCGGTACGGTCGGCGAGCGGCACCGGGCGCGCGCGGCGCTGGTCGGCGAGGCGCTGGAGGCGGTGGACCCGTTCGAACTGCGCGGCCACGTGGAACGTTTCGCGGACGAGCTGATCGACGCGGTGTGCGGGACGGGGGAGGCCGACCTGATCACCCAGTACGCGGCGCTGCTGCCCGTCCGGGTACTGGCGATGCTCCTCGGTTTCCCCGAGGAACGCGGACCGGGGCTCGTCACCACGCTGAACGACATCCTCGACGGCGGCGACCGGGCGATGCCGGCCGAGGCGCAGCTGACGGCGGCGATGACACGACTGGTGGCCGAGCGCCGCCAGCGGCCGGCGGACGACGTGGTGTCCCGGCTGCTGTCGAACACGGCCGGCTTCACGGTCGAGGAGGTCACCCACGATCTGATGGTGATCCTGGCGGCGGGCCACCAGCCGACAACGGACTGGATCGGCAACTCACTGCGCCTGATGCTGACGGACGACCGTTTCGCGGCCTCGCTCTTCGGCGGTCGCAGCAGCGTGGCCGAGGCCATGAACGAGGTGCTGTGGGAGGACGCCCCCATCCAGAACGCGGCCGGCCGCTGGACGACCCGCGACACCCACCTCGGCGGCCGGGCCCTGCGCGCCGGCGATCTCGTACTCCTCGGGCTGCAGGGCGCCAACTCCGACCCCCGGGTCCGTACCGACGGCTCCGCCCTGACCGGCGGCAACAACGCCCACTTCTCCTTCGGCCACGGCGAACACCGCTGCCCGTTCCCGGCGCGGGAGATCGCCGAGGTCATCGCCCGCACGGGCATCGAGGTCGTACTGGACCGGCTCCCGGACCTCGACCTGGCGGTCCCGGCGAGGACGCTCACACGACGGTCGTCACCCTGGCTGCGGGGGTTGCTGGAACTGCCGGTCCGCTTCTCACCGACGCCGGCCGTGGGCGGCCGGTGACACCCGCTCCCGGCCTCGGCGGCTGATCCCGGCGAAGCCGACGGAATGGTGGGGCATGGGGCCGTGCGGTTCCGCCGGGAGGCACCCCGTGGCGGCGCGGGGCGCCCGCCGCCGACATGCGCCGCTTCTGGGACCGGATGAGCGACCGGGCCCGCGACACCGACTCCGACGACAGGGGGACGGAGCGGACTCACCCCCACGAGTGAGACTCGTCGCCGGGCTCGGCGGCGGCAGGGCATCCGAGCCGGGGCCGTGGGCGGTCGCCTCCTCCGTCTCATCCGACGGACGACGTTTCGCCCACGTTTCGCGGAGCGGATAGTCTCGCCTCCGTGGCTGATATCCAGATCCCCGCTGACATCAAGCCCGCCGACGGTCGTTTCGGCGCGGGCCCCTCCAAGGTGCGGACGGAGGCGCTGGACGCCCTGGCCGCGACCGGCACCTCCCTGCTCGGCACCTCCCACCGTCAGGCCCCGGTGAAGAACCTGGTCGGCCAGGTACGCGAGGGAATCCGCGAGCTCTTCTCCCTCCCCGAGGGCTACGAGGTCATCCTCGGCAACGGCGGCTCGACGGCCTTCTGGGACATCGCGACCCACGGCCTGATCGAGAACAAGAGCCAGCACCTCACGTTCGGCGAGTTCAGCTCGAAGTTCGCGAAGGCCTCGAAGCTGGCCCCCTGGCTGGCCGAGCCCACGGTCATCTCGTCCGACCCGGGCACGCACCCGGAGCCGCGGGCCGAGGCGGGTGTCGACGTCTACGCCTTCACGCACAACGAGACGTCCACCGGTGTCGCCGCTCCGCTCAAGCGCGTGGCGGGCGCCGACGAGGGCGCCCTCGTCCTGGTCGACGCCACCTCCGGCGCCGGCGGCCTCCCGGTCGACATCACCGAGACGGACGTCTACTACTTCGCCCCGCAGAAGTCCTTCGCGTCGGACGGCGGCCTCTGGATCGGCGTCTTCTCCCCGGCCGCCATCGAGCGCGCCGAGCGCGTCCACGCGTCGGGCCGCCACATCCCGGAGTTCTTCTCGCTCCCCACGGCGATCGACAACTCCCGCAAGAACCAGACGTACAACACCCCGGCCCTCGCGACCCTCTTCCTGCTGAACCAGCAGCTGGAGTGGATCAACGGCCAGGGCGGCCTCGCCTGGTCCACGGCCCGTACGAAGGACTCCTCGACCCGCCTCTACACCTGGGCGGAGGAGTCCAAGCACGCCACCCCGTTCGTCACGGACCCCGCCAAGCGCTCCCAGGTCATCGGCACGATCGACTTCTCCGACGACATCGACGCCGCGGCCATCGCCAAGACCCTCCGCGCCAACGGCATCGTCGACACCGAGCCCTACCGCAAGCTGGGCCGCAACCAGCTCCGCGTAGCCATGTTCCCGGCCATCGACCCGGCGGACGTCGAGGCCCTGACGAAGTGCATCGACTACGTGATCGAGAAGCTCTGATCACTGACGCACGCCGCTAAGGCATACGCGGCTGAAGCAGTACGCCGCTGAAGG
>NZ_AEJC01000630.1 GCF_000317595.1 Streptomyces ipomoeae 91-03
CCGGGTGGGGCTGTTCGCCTCGGCGGCGGGGCTGTGTGCGCCGGCCAGGGGCCGTGTCAACTCGCCCGGGGACGCGGCACGATCACTTGCCGCAGAACTCCGCCTCCACGATCGCCGTTCTGTCGCCCGTCCAGTCGCTGTTGAAGTTGAAGGTGAGCGAGTGGGTGCCGTCGGTGGTGGTGACGGATTCGGAGGAGGAGCCGTGGATGCCGCCGCCGTGGCCCCAGAGTCGGACACCGCAGGAGAGCTTGCGTTCGATGAGGCCGAGGCCGTAGCCACCGAGCCCGCCCCCGACCGGGACCGTCGTCTTCATCTCGGCGAGTTGCTTGCGCGGAAGGAGTTCGCCGCGCAGCAGGGCCGAGTAGAAGCGGTTGAGGTCGGCGGAGCTGGAGATCAGCTCGCCCGCGGCGCCCGCGACCGAGGGGTTCAGCTTCGTGACGTCGTACGTCTTGCCGGTCGTGGACTCGGCGAGCTTGGAGTAGGCGCGGCTGTGCGGCTTCGGGACGTTCGGGTCGGTGCCGGGGAGCCGGGTGGCGTGCAGGCCGAGGGGGTCGATGACGCGGTCGCGGATCTCGTCGGCGTACGAGTTGCCCGTGACGCTCTCGATGACCATGCCGGCCAGCAGGTAGTTGGTGTTGGAGTAGCTCCAGGAGGTGCCGGGGGCGAAGTCCGGCTTGTGTTTCATGGCGATGGCGACCAGTTCCTGCGGCTTCCAGGTGCGGTAGCGGTTCTTGAGGAAGCCGTCCGCCAGGAAGACGTCCCGGCCGAGCCCTTCGTCGGAGGTGTAGTCGAAGACGCCGCTGGTGTGGTTGAGGAGTTGACGGACGGTGATCCTGCGACCGTCGTGGCCCTTGCCGCGCACCACGCCCGGCAGCCATGTCTCCACCTTGTCGTCCAGCGACAGCCTGCCCTCGGCCTCCAGTTGGAGCAGCACCGTGGCGACGAAGGTCTTGGTGATGCTGCCCGCGCGGAAGCGGTCGTGGGCGCCGCGCGGGGCGCGCGTCCTCAGGTCGCCGACGCCGGCCCTCGCCTTCCAGACGCCGTGTTCGTCCTTCGCCTGGAGAGTGATGCCCACGACGCCGTCCTTCACATTGGCGTCCATGGCCTCGCGCGTCGCACGGTGGTCACCGCCGGTGGACGTGGAGCCGGTGGACGTGGACGCGGGTGTCGCCGCCACCGCGGGCGCGGCCAGTGCCACCGGCACGACCAGCGCCACGGTCGCCGCCGCGGCCACCACCCCTCGTGTGCGTACTGACATGCTTTTCCCCCTTCGCCTCCGGCCGAGAAGTTCGTCGGCTTCGACAACGTTCGGTCGCGAAGAGGGACACGGCACCTGATACGAAGGTTGATCGAAGTGCCATGGTTGAGCGGTTTTTAGCTCTTTCGGAGTACAAGCTCCGTGTTGCGGTCACCGGATGTGCCGGTGAGGGTGTCACGGCGGCCGGCGGCGTTGAAGGACAGCTCCCGGTAGAGGGCGGCGAGGCCCGTCTGGCTGAGGTCGGCGAAGTCCGTGGCGTGCGGGGCCGCCGACTCGATCAGGGTGGTGAACAGGGAGATCGTGCCGTCCTTGTTGTCCACCAGCTCGATCACGCGGGCGAGTTGGGGGAAGTCGATGTGGGACGCGGTCGAGATCTCCCAGAAGGAGCCGCCGTTCGCGTACGGGTGCGGGGTGATGCGGTTGCGGTGGCTGTGGCCGTTGACCCAGGCCAGGACGTTGCGGTGGCGGCCCAGCAGGGACAGCACCTCGTCGCCGCCGTGACGGGCCTCGCCCGGACGGGACGGGTCCTTGCGGAGGTTGCGCATCGTCCTGCTGGTGTGGTGGCTGAAGACGATGACGTACGAGCCGTCCTTGGCGGCGTCCTTCAACGTACGGTCCAGCCACTTGAGCTGGGCCGTACCGAGCGAGCCCTCGTAGTGGCCGCCGGGGTCGGTGGAGTCGAGGCTGATGCCGATGACGTCGTCGGCGATGCGGAAGGCGTAGTACTGGGTGACCGCGTCGACGTTGGCCTGCGAGTAGCCGTGGCCGACCGGACCGTAGCCCTTGTGGGCCGGGTTCAGGTGGGCCTTCAGGTATTCCAGGGGCGTGAAGGGGGCGCGGTTCTCGTCCGGGGTGACCGAACGCATTTTCTTCGCCTGGGCCTTGAGGATGGCCTTCCACTCGGCGCCCCGGGGGTCGCCACCGCTCTTCACGTTGTCCCAGATGGCCTTGCCGACCTGCTCGTCGAGGCTCATCAGCTTCTTGCCGCCGACCGCGAACTCGGCGAAGAAGGAGTCACCGGGGGCGTAGCAGCCGCCGGGGAGGGAGTCGTGGTTGCCGACCGTGGAGTACCAGGGGACGTTCAGACCGGGGCTGTTGACCTCGCGGATCGCGGCGGCCAGGAAGCCGTCGAGGTGCGGGAAGCCGAGCCGCTTGTCGGCGTCGCGCAGGGTCGAGTCGGGCTGCCAGTAGAGCTTGAGGCCGCTGTTCTGGACGCCCTCGTAGCGGCGCGGATCACCGGAGTTGGGGGTGATACGGCCACCGCTCATCACCTTCAGGAACCAGTCGAGTTCCGTCTTGGAGTTGTTGTCGGTGTTGTCGCCGGTCGTCATCACGAAGTGGAGCGGGGAACCGGTGACGGGGGCTCCCCGCAACGAGTTGACCCGCTCGACGAGCGAGACGGCGCCGGCCACGGACAGTGCCTCCTGCGGGCGCCAGGCGCTGGCGGTCTGGGCGCGCAGATACTCGTAGCGCAGCGGGTGCTGGACGTCGACGACGTGCAGATCGGTGAACTGCACGAAGGACGCGAGCGTCGTACGGCGGGTCTCGCGGCCCGACTTGGGGGTCGCCAGATCGGCGCGGACGACCCGCTTCCAGGCCGGGCCGTCGCCCAGTCGGCGGTAGCCGGAGGCGTTGCGGGGGGCGGCCACCGAGGCGAGGGTCGTGCCCCGCGTGTACGGCCTGAGCGGGGCGGCCGGGGCCTCGCGGTTCGACAGGGACACGGGGGCGGCCCGGTCGGGGGTGGCGGCGGAGGTGTGGACGTCGGTGTCCGGCCGCAGGGCGAGTCCGATGCCCGCCGAGAGGCCGACCGCGCCGGTGGCGGCGAGGAAGGCACGGCGGTCAGGGTTGGTGGCGGCGGCAGCGACTGAGCGTATGCGCGACATGGCGCGTCTCCCCGAGTGCGAACGCTTCGGCAGTGGTCGCGGGGGCCTCCGGCCGGGTTCGGCCGAAGGGTGTTTCCCGCTCGTACTGGATGCTTGGCAGTCGGGGTGACCTGGACGTTAACGAGGCGGCAACGGGTGGCGCCGATCACGGTACGTGGATCTTTGAGTACCGGTCGCGTTGATTGGGGGTTCCCTGATGTGAGGGGGGCCGGGGGGAAGTGGTCACTCCTTGTTCATGTGAGGGGGGAATGGCGCCTGTTCGCGCCCCTGGCCACAAGCGAGCCCCCACCCACCGGCAGTCAGTGGCTCACCTGGGTCGTCAAGTGGCCGTTCGGGGGGCGCGTTCGCCACAAGGTCAGGCCCACGTCCACCAGGCCCACCCGGTCCAGGGTCGGAACGTCGGACAGGGGGTGCCACTTCGCCATGTCCGTGGAGCCGTTTGTCTCGTGCCGGAGCGTGCCGCCTGTGATGTGGGCCTCGTAGATGATGCGCAGGGCGTGGAAGTCCGCGCGGGTGCCCAGGCGGCGGGAGTAGTCGCGGTTCATGGAGTCGATGCCCAGGAGAGTGGTCGGCTCGACCTCGTAACCGGTCTCCTCGGCGGCCTCGCGGACGACCGTGTCGTACGGGTCCTCACCGTGATCCATGCCACCGCCCGGCAGGGTCCACCGCTTGTAGCCCTCCCTGGACACCCAACGGGCCAACAACATCTGCCCGTCCCGTACACATACGGCGTAGGCCGCCACCCGCAACTCCTCGCGCATGCACAGACGTTACTCAACGGACGCCTGGCGGACGCACGGGATTTGAGGGAAGTGGGCGGGTACACCCCCGTGGCACCCGCCCCTCCGGTTCGCTGCGCCACGATCTTCGGCTCGCCAACTTCCCGTACGCCAGGGGTGAAGGGTGGCCGCATCCAGCCATGGCACTGTGCTGCCAAGATCCGGGATCCTCTGCCAAACCCGTACTGATCGAACTAGAATTCGCTTCCGGGAAAAGAGGAGGTAAGGGGTCAAACATGCTGGACGAGTTTCTGGAATCCGACCCCCAGGCCCTCCGCGTCTACCGGAGTCTCCTCACCAACCCGTCCTGGACCCTGGAGGAGATCCAGCAGCACACGGACCTTCCCGAGCAGGACGTGAAGGCGGCCGTCGACCGGCTCGCGGACCTGTCCCTGCTCAGCCCGGTCACGGACACCACGTTCCTGCCGATGAACCCGGAGACGGTCTTCAGCCCGGCCCTGCGCCGCCGCGAGGCCGAACTGGACACCGAGCGCGCCCACTTGACGAGACAGCAGGCCACCGTCGCCGAACTCACCGCCGAGTACACCGCGCTGGGCCTGCGCCACACGGGAGGTGCCGAGCATCTGGTCGGCGTGGACGCCGTCCGCACCCGGCTGGAGCAGCTGTCGCGGGACGCGGTGCACGAGGTGTGCACGTTCACGCCGGGCGGCGCCGTGAGCGCGGCCGGGCTGGAGTCGGCCCGCCCGCTGGACAAGGAGTCCTTCGACCGGGGCGTACGGATGCGGTCCGTCTACCTCGACAGCGTCCGCAACGACTACGCCACCTCCGAGTACGCCACCTGGCTCACCTCCATGGGCGGTCAGGTGCGGACCGTCCCCGCGCTGCCGATGCGGATGATCATCTGTGATCGCGAGGTCGCGGTCGTGCCCGTGAACGCCGAGGACAGCCGCCAGGGCGCCCTGGTCGTGCGCTACCACGGAGTCGTACGGGCCCTCGCGGAGCTCTTCGAGCTGGTCTGGGCGCAGGGCGTGCCGCTGGGCGAGGCGAGCCGGCCGCCGGCGGCGGAGAACGAGGCGAGCGAACGGGACCGCGTGCTGCTGAAGCTGCTGTCCGAGGGGATGACGGATCAGGGGATCGCCCGCAAGCTGGGGCTCTCCGTGCGTACGATCCGACGCCTGATGTCCGACCTCATGAAGCGTTTGGACGCGCAGAGCCGCTTCGAGGCGGGGGCCGAGGCCGTACGCCGGGGCTGGCTCTAGAGACCGAGGGCCGTACGGCCAGGACGGCTCCAGAGCACAGGAGGCGTACGCCGGGGACGTCTCCAGAGCGCAGGAGGCGTACGCCGGAGACGGCTTCGGAACGCAAGGGGCTTGCGCCGGGACCGGCTCAAGAACCCGGAGGCCGTACGCCGGGACCGGCTTCAGAGCGCAGCGGGCCACCTACCCGGAATCGGCCGGGGCATGTGGCACCGTCCGGCCATGGCCGCATTAGGCCACCGAGGACACGCACAAATCCCCCCTGGATGCATCATGATCGGTCATGCCCCACTGGGGCCCTCTCTTTGTTCCCCCGACCCCCACACGAAAGAGGAACGGTTGTGCATTCCTCGACGAAGGCACGGCGCCTGAGCGTCCTCGCCCTGCTGGCTCTGGGTTCCGCCGCGACGGTCCTCGTCGTCGGCAACGCCGCGGGCACCCCGGCCACCGACCGGGCGGTCGTCGCGGTCGACGACCTCACCGGGGTGATCGTCCCCGGCGAGAAGACGACCTGGACGTGGGACGACCAGGAGTGACCGGTTGTTGACGACGGCCCGTCGGGTTCTCCGGCGGGCCGTTCGCCGTTGGGCGCGTCCGGTGGGGTCCCGAGGTGTCTCAGGACCCCGTCCGGGCCGCCCTCACTCACATGTCAGGCCTTCCTGGTTCTTCAGCGTCTCCTCGATCCAGACGCGGTCGCGGGCGATGTCGGCCTCGTCGGTGGTCCAGAGGTCCGGTTCGGCACCGGTCCGCGGGATGCCGATGAGGACGTGGTCGCCCTCCTCCAGGCGGGGGTCGAGGTCCTCGTCCATGGGGAAGACGATCTCGTCGGCGCCCTTGTCGGGCTTGTAGTAGCGGTCCACGTCGACGGTGACCCGGTCCTGTCGGGTGCCGGGGACGGGCTCGCGGGAGACGACGGTGCCCTCGACGATGAGGCGGGCGCAGGCGACGTAACCGCTGTGGCTGAGCTTGCCGCTGTCGTCACCGCTCTCCGCGCTCGCCTTCGCACCCGCGCCGGTGTCCGAGCGGGCGGAGTCCGACGACGTCGCGTCCGCCCCGCCGCCCGTCTGTACGACGAGCCAGCCCAGGCCGACGACGACGGAGGCGGCGACCGCGGCGGCGAGGGTGCCGACGGCGATGGCCAGGGGGCGGCGCGAGCGCCGGGTGCGGACCGGCCGCGACGGCAGGGGCCTCACCGGCGGTACGGGGGCCTCCTCGGGTTCGCGCCCGGGGGCCTCCGCCGGCGCGGACTCGTCCCCGGGGCCCGTCTCGGCACCGGCCGCGTCCCCCGGCCGCGCGGCCACGAGTCGCCCCGGCGGACCGCCGGTCTCCGCGTCCCGGGCGCCCGTGTCCGCTCCGGCGCCCGCTGCCGCGTCCGCCCCCGTGTCGGCCAGGGCCTCGCCGATCAGTCCCAGCTGCTCCCGCAACAGGGCCACGTCGGCGACGGCCGAGCGCCGGGCCGCCATGAACTCCGCGTCGATCAGGGCCTCTTCGGGCAGCGGTTCATCCGTGAGCGCGGCCAGCAACGCGTCCATGCCGTCGTACACGGGGCCGTCGAAGTCAAGGTCCTGGGATCCGGTGTCCTGGGATTCGATGTCCTGGAACTCCAGGTCGTCCTGGAACTCCAGGTCGTCGTACTCGGCGTCGCGTCGGCTGTTGTCCCGGGCGGCCACGTCACACCACCTCGTCCTCGTGCAGGCGGGCGCGCAGGGCGCGGACCGCCGAGTGGAGCCTGCTCTTGACCGTGCCCTCGGGGATGCCGAGTTCCTCGGCGATCCCGCGTACCGGCAGGTCGGCGTAGAAGCGCAGGACGACCACCTGGCGCAGGGCGTCGGGCAGCTCGTCCAGACCTCGGGCCACGGCGAGCGAGAGCACGCTGGAGTCCTCGCCGGAGGGGTGCTCCAGCTGGCGCAGGGAGGCCAGGCGCTCACCGAGGCGCTCCTGGCGGCGCTTGGCCCTGTGCCAGTCCATCGCCAGGTTGGAGGCGACCACCGCCGCCCACGCGGACACGTCCCGCGGTGCCTCCCGGCCGCTCGCGGCCCGCTCCAGCAGCCGCAGCCGTACCTGCTGCACCCCGTCCAGCAGGTCCGACTGCGGCACTCCGCCGAGCGCGAGCACCGCCCGGACCCGCCGCTCCTGGGCCGCGTCCAGCGGATCGACGCCGGTGTCCCCCCTGTGCGGCGGATCGTCCACCTCCTGGACGCGGCGCGCCTTTCTGCGCAGCACGGTCACCCCTCCCCTCCCGCGTTTCCCCTACGACGCCGGGGTGGGCCGAAACGTTCGGGACGTCCGGCCGGCTTTCGCCGGGCCCCGCAGAGGCGTACGTCACACCTTGGCGTGTGTGTGGTGGCGGCGGGCAGGGGCGAGGCAGCACAGCTTTCGGCGCGGGGCCGTCGTAGGGTGAATTTCTCCAGCTCAGCTGGGGTGGTGGCCGAAGAACCGGGCTGTACCCGGGCCTCCGCCGGGCCCCAGGGACGTCCCATGGTGTGAGCGAGCCGGTCAAACGATTGGACAGGCGGACCGGGGCTGGCCGCATGATGGAAACGCCTCGGCCATACAACAGACACATACAAGCCACGCAAAACGCGCAAGCCCGGTAAAGCCAGCTCTACAGAAGGAGTCGCCGTGAGGGTCGGAATCGTCGGAGCCACCGGTCAGGTCGGCACGGTCATGCGGAGGATCCTCAAGGACCGCGACTTCCCGACGGACGAGCTGCGCCTGTTCGCCTCCGCCCGCTCGGCCGGGTCGGTCATCGACGGTGTGACGGTCGAGGACGCGGCGACGGCCGACTACACCGGCCTCGACATCGTGCTCTTCTCCGCGGGCGGCGCGACCTCCAAGGCGCTGGCGGAGAAGGTGGCGTCGCAGGGCGCGGTCGTGATCGACAACTCCTCGGCGTGGCGGCGCGACCCCGAGGTGCCCCTGGTGGTCTCCGAGGTGAACCCGCACGCGGTCGCCGACCGCCCCAAGGGCATCATCGCCAACCCGAACTGCACGACCATGGCCGCGATGCCGGTACTGCGTCCGCTGCACGCGGAGGCGGGCCTCGAGGCGCTGGTCGTCGCCACGTACCAGGCGGTGTCGGGCTCCGGTCTCGCGGGTGTCGCGGAGCTGCACGGGCAGGTCCAGAAGGTCGTGGCGGACGCGGACAAGCTGACCCACGACGGTGCGGCGGTCGACTTCCCCGAGCCGGCCGTGTACAAGCGCCCCATCGCCTTCAACGTCGTGCCCCTCGCCGGGTCCATCGTCGACGACGGTCTGAACGAGACGGACGAGGAGCAGAAGCTCCGCCACGAGTCCCGCAAGATCCTGGAGATCCCGGAGCTCAAGGTCGCCGGCACCTGCGTCCGCGTGCCGGTCTTCTCCGGCCACTCCCTCCAGGTCAACGCACGCTTCGCCCGCCCCCTCTCCGTGGAGCGCGCGACGGAACTCCTCTCCAGCGCCCCGGGTGTCGCCCTCTCCGACATCCCGACCCCCCTCCAGGCCGCCGGCCAGGACCCGTCGTACGTCGGCCGCATCCGTAAGGACGAGACCGTCGAACACGGCCTCGCCCTCTTCATCTCCAACGACAACCTCCGCAAGGGCGCGGCCCTGAACGCCGTGCAGATCGCGGAGCTGGTGGCGGCCGAGCTGAAGGGCTGACGCCGGT
>NZ_AEJC01000631.1 GCF_000317595.1 Streptomyces ipomoeae 91-03
AACCGTTACGTCCTCCTCGGCGAGGCCAGCAGATACCGCTCCCGCGTACGGGGATCGGTGTGCTCGCTCACCTGCCAGCCCGCCTTCTCCAACGTCGCCGCGCAGGCCCGTAGCGCCTCGGGGTCCGGTTCGTGGACGGCGACGGCCTCCGGCTGCGCGGTCGCCCGGACCCGGTAGCCGCCGTCGGCATTCGTCGGGTCCGCCTGGCTCCCATGGGCCGCCCCCGCCGGACGGTGCCCCGCCGCCTCCAGGGCCAGCGCAGCCGCCTGTACGAGATGGGTGCGCTCCCAGCCGCACGGCCGGTCCATGGCGCCGTCCGGATTGGTCATCCGGCGCAGCTCCAGCAGCCCCTGCCAGGCACTGTGCACCTCACGTGCGCGCGCCGGCCCGGACACGGCGCCCTCCTCACCGCCGACCCGGGCGGCGAACACCCCCGACGCGCCGGACCCGGAGGGCGCGGCAGACGCGGCGGCCGTGGCGGAAGCGGACGCACCGGCAGCCGCACCCGATGCCGGGGCCGACCCTGACACCTGGTCAGCCCCCGCCGCCCGGGCGGCAGCCTCCCGTATGCGATGCCCCGCCGGAGTCAGGAAGTGGTCGTGCGGCGGGCGCGGATGCCGGAACGCCAGCCCCCGCTTCACCAGCGCGGCGAGCTGCGCCTCCGTACCCGTCAGCCGCCCGGTCACGGGCTCGGCGGCATCGATGATCCGCCGCTGGGCGGCGGTCGGCGGTCGTGTCACGGCATCCTCCTTCCCCCGAACCGGCCATGGTCCGCCCCCCCCGGTGGACTGACCGGCCCACGCGGAGCCTTGGACCAGCCCACTCGAAGACTACGAGGAGGGTCTGACAATCCCTCCGGGCCACAACAACTGCCCCCGGAGTGCCGGAGTGCCGGACTGCCCGGACCAACCGGGATTGCCGGGAACTACCGGCCGGGCCTGATGTTCCACCCGGCGATGACCGGACGCCCGTGCTCCGTACCGAGCCGGCAGACCGTCCCGGTGGCCAGCTGGAACAGTGCCCCACCCGAGGCCGGCAGCCCGAGCCGGCGGGCGGTGAGGATCCGTAGGAAATGCCCGTGCGCCACGAGCACCGCGCACCCCTCGGTGTTCGCCGACGCCGCGTGCACCTTCGCCAGCATCCGGTCGGCACGTGCCCCGACCTCCTCCGGGCTCTCCCCGGGATGCTCGGGCGGCCCGGGGGCGACGCCGTCCGTGAACAGGAACCAGTCCGGGCGGGTGCGATGGATCTCGGCGGTCGTGACCCCCTCGTACCCGCCGTAGTCCCACTCGGAGAGATCCGCGTCCACGCGCGCCCCCGTGAGCCCGGCCAGTTCGGCCGTCTCCTGGGCCCGCTTCATGGGGCTGACGAACACGGCGCCGATGTGGTGCGAGGCGAGCAGCGGGGCGAGACCGCGCGCCTGCGCCCGCCCGTTGTCCGTCAGCGGAAGGTCGGTCCAGCTGGTGTGCTGCCCCGACAACGACCACTCGGTCTCACCGTGCCGCACCAGAAAGAGATCACCCATGCCTCACAGGCTGCGAGCCCACCGCTCCAGCTCCGCGAACTCCGGCTCCCGCAGCCCCTTGCGGGGATCGATCCGCAGCAGCAGCGCCGCCGCGTCGTGGTGCGCGGCGACATGCCGTACGTCGAGGTCGGTGATCATGTCGTCGACCCAGACGAACGGCCGCCCCGCCGCCCACGCCACCACCTGCCGCGTCTTCCAGTACAGCCCCTCCGGGTCCGGCGCGAACAGGTTCGAGAACTCGATGACCGGCAGATCCCCCGGCAGCCCGATCACCGGCCCGATCATCTCGTTGGCCTCATGCATCCACGTCGTCGCCCACGCCAGCTCGTACGGCAGCGCCGACAACCGCTCCCCGTGCGCCGGATTGAGCCACACCCGCAGCCCCCGCCGCAGCCGCCGCGACCCCGGCTTCTGCCGCGCCGACCAGTTCGCCGGATGCAGCCGGCACGTCACATAGCCGCGAGGGCGCCGTAAACGGGCGCCGAAGGGATTGAGGGGGCCGTCGACATCGAGGAGCAGCAGCGGTCGCTCAGTCATGGGGAAGGGTTACCCGCACGACCGACACCGGATCCACCGACACCGGATCCACCGACACCGGATCCACCGACACCGGATCCACCGACACCGGATCCACCGACACAGGGTCCACCGACACAGGGTCCTGCGGAGGAAAGGAACCGGATCTCCGAGCCGGAAAACGGGTGCGGGAACGGAAGAAGGACGGTTAGCGTGTCGACCGTGCGTTGATCTCACGGGCGGCGGCCACGCCGCCGTCATCAGCTGGACCGTTGTCGCCCGCCCCGCCGTCACGAACGGTACGCCGCGCCTCCCGCTCGACTCCGCGGTGGCCTTCCGACCGCCCCTCGGCGCGAGGCCGTCCGGCGTGTTCATCCCCGTGACTCACCCGACTCACCCGACTCACCCCACCGGAGATCACCGCATGCTTCCCGGCTTCCCTCCGACCTACGAGGTCCTGCTCGACCGGGTCACCACCGACCCCGCCGTCGTCGGACTCGTCCTCAAGGGCTCGCACGCGCACGACGGCATGGCCACCGAGCGCTCCGACCACGATGTGTACGTGGTCCTCGACGACGGGGCCGACAGCGACCTCGCGCGGCTCCACGGCCACCGGTCCGCCGAACTCGACGTGGTCGTCGTCACCTTCGGTGCCTTCCGTGAGCTGGGCGGATACGAGCGGTACGCCCTCGCCCGAGCCCACGTCGTGCTCGACCGGCTCGACGGCCGGATCGCGGAGGTCGTCTCGGCCCAGGCCCGGCTCGACGCCGACGCGGCGTTCCAGGAGGCGGCCGGTCTGCTGGACGCCTACGCCAACTCCGTCTACAGGTCGGTCAAGAACGCCCGCGACGGCCATCGCCTGGCGGCCCTGCTCGACGCCGCCGACAGTGTGCGCTTCCTGCTGGACCTGCTGTTCACCCTGCACCGGCGTCCCCGCCCCTACAACAAGTACCTGGAGTGGGAACTGGAGCGCTTCCCCCTGCCGGGCTGGGAGACGAAGCCACTTCTCGACACCGTCGCACGGATCACGGCGACGGGGCACACGGACGAGCAACGGCGGCTCTTCGGCCAGGTCGAGGCCGCGGCACGAGAAGCCGGCCACGGACCCGTCCTGGACGCCTGGGGCGAGGATCTGCGACTGATGCGCCCCGGGCCTACTGCCGGTACCCGCTGAGGAACCGCCCGATCCGGCTGATCGCCGCGTCCAGGTCCTCCGCGTGGGGGAGGGTCAGGATGCGGAAGTGGTCCGGGGTGGGCCAGTTGAAGCCGGTGCCCTGGACCACCTGGATCTTCTCCCTCAACAGCAGGTCCAGGACGAACTTCTCGTCGTCGTGGATCTTGTGGACCTTGGGGTCGATGCGGGGGAAGGCGTACAGGGCGCCCTTCGGCTTCACGCACGACACGCCGGGGATCTCGTTGAGCTTCCGCCAGACGACGTCGCGCTGGTCGTGGAGGCGTCCGCCGGGCCTGGTCAGGTCGTCGATGGACTGGCGGCCGCCGAGCGCGGCCTGGATGGCGTACTGGGCGGGGGCGTTGGCGCACAGTCGCATGGAGGCCAGCATGGTCAGGCCCTCCAGGTAGTTGCGGGCGTGCTGCCGGGGGCCGGTGACGACCAGCCAGCCGGAGCGGAAGCCCGCGACGCGGTATGTCTTGGACAGACCGCAGAAGGTGAGGACGACCAGGTCGGGGGCGAGCGCGGCGGCCGAGTGGTGCACGGCGTCGTCGTACAGGATCTGGTCGTAGATCTCGTCGGCGAAGACCATCAGGCCATGGCGGCGGGCGAGGTCGAGGATGCCCTCGATGATCTCCTTCGGGTAGACCGCGCCGGTGGGATTGTTCGGGTTGATGATGACGACGGCCTTGGTGCGGTCGGTGATCTTGGCCGCCATGTCGTCCAGGTCCGGGTACCAGTCGGCCTGTTCGTCGCAGAGGTAGTGGACCGCCTTGCCGCCGGCGAGGGTGGTCACCGCTGTCCAGAGGGGGAAGTCCGGGGCCGGGATCAGGATCTCGTCGCCGTCCTCCACCAGTGTCTGTACGGCCATCGAGACCAGCTCGGAGACGCCGTTGCCGAGGAAGACGTCGTCGACGTCCACTTCCAGGCCCCGGTCCTGGTAGCGCTGGGCGACCGCCCGGCGGGCCGAGAGGATGCCGCGCGAGTCCGTGTAGCCGTGCGCCTGCGGGAGCATCCGGATCATGTCCTGGACGATCTCCTCCGGCGCCTCGAAACCGAAGAGCGCGGGGTTGCCGGTGTTCAGGCGCAGCACGCTGTGGCCCGCCTCCTCCAGCGCGTTGGCGTGCTCGATCACCGGGCCGCGGATCTCGTAGCAGACCCCGCTGAGCTTGCTCGACTGCCGGAACTCCATGCGCTTACGCCCCTCCGGTTCGTGGTGTTGCTTGGTTTTACCAAGTAGTCGCTTGGAAAGTCCAACGACACGTCTAGACTGCGTCGCATGTCACCTCGCCGAAGCTACGACCAGTACTGTTCCGCCGCCCGTGCGCTCGACCTCGTCGGCGACCGCTGGACCCTGCTGATCGTGCGCGAACTGCTGGCCGGGCCGCGCCGCTACACGGACCTCCACGCGGACCTCCCGGGCGTCAGCACGGATGTTCTTGCGTCACGGCTGAAGGACATGGAGCGGGACGGGCTGTCGACACGACGTCGGCTGCCCCCGCCGGGTGCCGCGTATGTGTACGAACTCACCGGTCGGGGGCGTGAGTTGCTGCCCGTGCTGCAGGCGCTGGGCGCGTGGGGGGAGGCGGCGCTGGGCGAGCGCCGGCCCACCGACGCCGTACGTGCGCATTGGTTCGCCCTGCCGCTGCTGCGGGGGCTCGACGGCTTCGCCGCCGGTCTCCTCGAAGTCCGGTTGGAGGAGGGCGTGTTCCATGTGTGGGTCGGGGCCGAGGAGGGGCGGCCGGTGTACGGGGACGGGCCCGCGCCCGAGGTGCCGGATGCGCGGCTGGTGTTCGACGCGGGGGCCTGCGGCGCGATTGACCGGGGGGAGTCGAGCCTTCTGGACGCGGTGCGGCAGGGGCGGGTCGAGGTGGTGGGGGAGGGGGCCTTGGCGAAGGGGTTGCGGGAAGTTTGAGTGTCGGCGCCCAAAGGCCCGCTGAACCGACCTCGGCTCAGCGGGCCCTTGACCTGGAGCGTCAAGCTCCCGGCGGTGGCACCCTCGCCGGGCGGCCCGAACCCCGTGTCAGCGAGTAGCCGCCGATGCCCGCCAGGGCCGCCAGCACCGCGCCGAGCGCCGTCCATACCCAGCGGTCGCTCCACCAGCCGGAGGTCCAGCCGTCGTCCGGTTCGAGGGAGGAGAGCACGGCCTCGTCCGACGCGTCCTCGTCCTCCTGCTGGGAGGTCACCGCGATCCCCGGTACCAGCGGCTTCGCCAGCGAGCCGTCGACCGCCGCCGAACCGCCGATGTCCTTGGAGTCGACCTCGATCTCGGTGCTGATCGGCAGGCCCAGGTCGGCCGTGGCCAGCCGGGTCGTGGTGAGGCGGATGTAGTACGTGCCCGGCAGCGGGTCGTCGGACCACTGCTCCGCCCAGGCGCGCACTGTACGCAGGGTGCAGGACAGCTCCACGGAGGTGGCCTCCGCCCCGGCCGTGCGGGTCTGCGCCCCGTACTGGCAGGCCTGGCGGTGTCGCAGTCCGTCGTACACGTCGATCTGCCAGGTGGAGGAGGACTGTGCCCCCGCGGGCAGCTTGACGGTCGCCCGTACCGTGGGCCGCTGCCCGGCGTCCGCCGGGAACGACCAGTACAGGTAGTCGCCGGTCGAGGCGCTGGCCGTCGCGGTCTGCCCCTGCTCGAACTCCGCCGCCGTACGGAAGGAGGTGCCCGCCTCGGTGGGCGCCTCACCGTTCTCCGAGGGGCTCGGGGAGGGGGTGGAGTCGGCGACGGCCGGGGACACGGCGAGGCCCAGCATCAGCAGGGCGGCGCCCACCACACGTGTGATCCGCGTCGGACGGTCTTTCAGAGCCCGCGTCGGACGGTCCTTCAGAGCCCGCATCGGACGGTCCTTCAGAGTCCTCATCAGTTGGTCCTCCAGACCGCGACCCGCCAGCGTGACAGCCAGCCCCACAGCACACCCGCCAGGAATCCGACGAGCACCAGCACGCCGAGCAGCCACCAGCCGCGGCCGAGGCCGAAGGAGGCCACGTCGCTCGCCTGGTCGGGCCCGTCCACGATGTCGACGGTGATTTCGAGCGGCAGACCGGGCGTGGTCTTCACCCCGCTCGCCGGCGAGTAGGAGTTGGTCACCTGCAGACACACGGTCTCGGCGACATCCTCGTCCTCCTCGTCCTCGGCCTCCGGCTTCGGGTAGCGCAAGCCGGTCGAGATGACGTCGGTACGACCGTTGCCGGCCGCCTCGCCGCGTACGATCTCGCGGTTCTTGACGGTCACCGCCCGCAGCAGCACCCCGTAGTCGGGGTTGACGTCACGGTCCGCCGCGACGCTCACCGAGGCACGCAGTTCCTGGCCCGGCTTCATCTCCACGCGGTACCAGCGCTGTTGCGCGAACTCCTCGCGGTCGGTGTACAGGCCCGACTCCAGGGTCGGAGCCTTCGCGCACGCCTCGGCGCCCTCGACGGCCTTCGGCACGACCACCGGGTCGGCGGCGCGGTCCACCAACTGGTTGACGCGGTCGGTGAGTTCGTCGCGGTGCTCGATCGAGGTGTATGTGCCGCCGGTGGCCTCGGCGATACAGCTGAGCTGCAGCCGCATCTTGGCGTTCGGCACCAGGCCGAGCGTGTCGATGGTCAGGCCGATGCCCTTCGCCGCGATCTCACGGGCCACCTCGCACGGGTCGAGCGGGGCGCAGGTGTCCTCGCCGTCGCTGATCAGCACGATCCGCTTGGTGCCCTCGCCGCCCTCCAGGTCGTCGGCCGCCTTGAGCAGCGCCGGACCGATCGGGGTCCAGCCGGTCGGCGTCAGCGTCGCCACCGCCGTCTTCGCCTCGGTGCGGTCCAGCGGCCCGACCGGGTAGAGCTGCGCGGTGTCCTTGCAGCCCGTCTTGCGGTCGTCTCCCGGGTAGTTGGCGCCCAGGGTGCGGATGCCGAGCTGGACCTCCTCGGGCGTGGCGTCCAGCACCTCGTTGAACGCCTGCTTCGCCGCGGCCATCCGGGACTGCCCGTCGATGTCCTTCGCCCGCATCGAACCGCTGACGTCCAGCAGGAGGTTGACCTTGGGCGCGGTGGCCGTGGTCTCGTCGGCGACGGCCGTGGACGGGACGCCGATCCCGACCGTCAGGGCGGCGAGCAGGACGAGCACCCCTGCTGCCAGCCGTTGTCTTGTGATCATCGGCGGATCCTATTGATCCAGGGGGCCACGCTTCAAAACGAGACCGGCCGTTCACCGGATCGACAACGAGACCGGCCCTTCACCGGATCGACAACGAGAACGTCACGAGTACCCGAGGGACCACCCGGCCCCCTCCGCTCACCGCAGCGGACTCGGCACCTCCGCCCAGATGTCTCCCGGCCTCTCCGGTGAAAGCCGCATCAGGGTCAGGGCCTTCGTCGGTACCGGCCCCTCCAGCAGCGTGGCGAGGTCGGGGGTGCGCGGCAGATCCCGTACGGCGGTGGTGAGCGCCTCGCGCAGTACGGGTGTCGAACCGGCCGTGGCGCCGAGCGTGCCCGTGACCAGGGCACCGAACAGCTTGCGGCGCAGGGTGGTCTCGTCGTCCGTGACGATGCGGCCGGTCAGCGCCGGTGCCGGGATGCCGTGCCGGGCGAGGCGGGCGGGACTGACGCGGATGTCCGCCAGGTCGCGGTAGACCAGCCGCAGCGGGGCACCCGACGGCGACAGGACCACCAGGAGGTTCTGGCCGTGCGCCTCCAGGGCCACCCCCAGGTCGAGCAGCCGGAGGCAGACCGTGAGCGCGAGTCGGCTGAACTCCGCCAGCCAGGAGGCCGATCGGGGCAGCTCGGTCGTCGCGAGCGCGGCCACCGGCACGACCCGCTCACCGGCCGCCGTGTCCACGTACGTCTCCGGCGACTCACGCAACACCGCCGCCAGATCGGGCGAACCGGCGGTGACCGCGCCGAGCGTGCGGGTGACGTGCAGCAGACCGTCCGCGCGGGTGGCGACCTCCGCCATGAAGTCCGAGACGACCGCCGAGTTCTCGATCGAGTAGACCGAGATGTCCCGCACGGAGGAGGTCAGCCGGGCGCTCAGCGCGGTCTTGACGTGCGGCCCGCCGCCCGGCAGGCCCGGGGAACCCGGGAAGTCCGGGAGGGCGAGGGTGCGCAGGGACATCAGGGGGTGGGCGTCGATCCCGCGCTCCTCCGCCGGGCTCTTGAGCACATGCGCCGCCTGCCACGGATGGACCGGGATCAGCACCCGCCCACCGTCCCGGAACCGCTCCGGCCACTCCCCGACCACCACCGCGTCGTCCACGGGCGCCAGACCCAGCCGTACGACCGGCCGGTGCTCCGGCCCGTACGCCAGCTGGTCGGCCGCCGAGAACCCGGGCCGGGAACGGCAGTTGGGGTGGAAAGGATGACCGTCGACGATCGACTGCTCCCACTCCCAACTCGTCACCGGGGACACGTCCGTCGCCGCCCGGTCGGCGCGGGACAGTGCCAACGAGGCCACGCTGTTGTCGAGTTCGGCGGCGAAGGAGGCGCTGTGCGGAACGGCCAGGGCGGTCATCAGCCGCGCCGGACGGTCGTACGACCGCTCGTCGAGCCGCACCTCGAAGGTGTGCGCGGCGGTGGCGTACGGGTCGACGGCCGGGCCGTGCAGCCGCCGCCCGTCGGCGAGCCGGAGCACGACCGAGTCGCCCGTCCTCTCCCAACGGGCGACCCACGGCAGCGGTTCATGGACGAGGGCCCGCCACAGCCGGGACAGCACGGCCGCCCGGGCCCCGGGGAGCTCGGCCGCGTACGGCCGGCTCAGATCGCGGCGCACGGCGGCCAGCTCGGCGCCGAGCACCGTCTCGGCATCGGACAACGGACGACGGTCCACGGGCGGACTCCTCGGGTGCGGGTACGGGGGTGCGGGGGCGGGGGCGGGGGCACGGAGGGTGCGGATACGGGGGCGGGCGGGTACACGGACGGGCGGGTACGGGTACGGGGACGGTGACGGTGACGCGATGGCGTACGACCACTGCCCGCACCGCTTCGTCGCGACGCATGGCGGCAGAGATACTGATCACGAGTGCACCGTATGGAACGAATGGACCCCGTGGACGCCAATACCCCTGATGACGGCATCGGCCGGACCGCCGACGCCCTCGCCGCCGCGCCCCTGCTCAACTGTCTCCTGAGGGAGACGGCGGAGCCCGTCGACCCCGGTGTGCACCGTCTCACGGCCAGCGGACGCCTGCTGCGCGTGCAGGGTACACGCCGCCCCACGGACCCCGAACTGCTCACCAACGGCACCTGGCACCGACTCACCCATACGGAACTGGTCAAACTCACCGCCGAGGAACTGCGCCTCCTCACCGGCCCGCCCAACTCCGAACTCCCCGCCGAGATGCTCGACAGCCGCGAGACCGTGGCCGCCGTCCTCACCGCCCGCGCCCGGGCGACAGCACCCGAGGACCCGTACATCCGCTCCGAGCAGTCCCTGATCACCGGGCACCCGTACCACCCCGCCCCCAAGGCCCGCGGCGGTGGCCCGCCCGCCGCCTGGTTGCCGTACGCGCCCGAGGCGTACGCCCGCTTCCCGCTGGAACTGCTCGGCGTCCGCGAGGACACGGTGGTCGAGGAGGGCGACACCACCGCCCTCGACGCTCTGGGCACGGCCCCACCCGGCTACCGCCTCCTGCCCGCCCACCCCTGGCAACTCGACCTCGCGGTCCGGGAGTTGGCGGACGCATTCGCCGACGGCCGGCTCGTACGGCTGGGCCGGACGGAGACCGAGGTGTGGCCGACTGCGGCGATCCGGACGGTGTACGTACCGGCGCCCGTTTCCGGGGGCGCTCCGAGAACCGGTCCCGGGAGCGCCGCCGACCTCGGTGCCGAGGGTGTCGCCGAGCCCGACCTCTTCCTCAAGTTCAGCCTGGACGTGCGCATCACCAACGACATCCGTCGCCTGTGGCGCCACGACCTGCTTGAACTGCGCCGCACGGACTCGGCGGTCACCGCGGCCTTCGCCGACCTGCCGGGCGCCTGGCTGAGCGACCGCGGCTACCGCACCGCCGACTTCGCCTTCGAGGAGTTGGCGGTACTGGTCCGCGACGGCCTGGGCACGCATCTGCCCCCCGGCACGACCCCCTTCCTCGGCGCCGCCCTCACCGAGAGCGCCGAAGCGTTCCCGACCAACCCGCTGGTCCGCACCACCGACCCCGAGGGCTGGTGGCAGGCGTATCTGCGCGCGGTCGTCCCCCCGGCCCTCGGCGCCTTCCATCACCACGGCGTCGTCCTCGAGGCCCACCTCCAGAACACCGTCATCGCCTGCGACCCCTCCGGCACCCCCGTACAGGCCCTCTACCGCGACGCGGAGGGCGTGAAGCTCCTGTCGGACGTGACCCGCGAGGCGGGCCGGGAACGACTCCGCTACTGCCTGGTCGTCAACAACATCCTGGAGATCGCGGCGGCCCTCACCGAGCACCATCCGCACCTCGACCCCTGGCCCGCCGTACGACGGGAGCTGGCACTCCACCGCGACCTGCCGGAAGCCGCCGACCTCCTCGACTCCCCGACCCTGCCCGGCAAGACCAACCTCCTGCTGCGCTGGACGGGCGCGGACGGCGCGGACGCCCGCTACCTCCCGCTGCCCAACCCGTTCCCCGCCGAGCCGACCGCACGGTGATCCACTGGTGCGGACGGCGCCGTCCGTGCCGGCCGCACCAGTGGAGAGAGGTGCCGTGGAGAGACGTGCGAGAGACGTGCGAGAGATGTGCCGGAGAGAGGCGTCAGAGGAGTTCGAGCAGCTTCTCGGTGAACTCGTCGGTCGTCGCCGTACCACCCAGGTCGCGGGTGCGGACGTCCGACTTGGCCAGGACGGCGGCGATGGCGGCGTCGACGTCTCGCGCGGCCTCGGGGTGCCCGAGGTGGTCGAGCAGCAGGGCCGCCGAGCCGATCGCGCCCAGCGGGTTGGCGATGCCCTGGCCGGCGATGTCGGGGGCGGAGCCGTGCACCGGCTCGAACATCGACGGGTACGCGCGCTCGGGGTTGAGGCTCGCGGAGGGGGCGATGCCGATCGAGCCGGCCACGGCGGCGGCGAGATCGCTGAGGATGTCGCCGAAGAGGTTGGAGGCGACGACCACGTCGAAGCGGGCCGGGTCGAGGACGAACTTGGCGGCCAGCGCGTCGATGTGCTCCTGGTCCCAGGTGACGCCGGGGTGCGCCGCGGCGCGCTCGGCGACCAGCTCGTCCCAGAACGGCATGGTGTGGATGATGCCGTTGGACTTGGTGGCGGAGGTCAGCTTCCCGCGGCGGCGGGCGGCGAGCGAGAAGGCGTAGTCGGCGACCCGGGTGACCCCGGCCCGCGTGAACACCGCCTCCTGGACGGCCAGCTCCTCCGGCGTCCCCCGGTTCAGCCGGCCGCCGATCTCGCTGTACTCGCCCTCGACGTTCTCCCGTACGACGACCAGGTCGACCTCACCCGCGACGGCGGCCCGCAGCGGACTGTCCACGCCCTCGAAGACCCGGATCGGCCGCAGGTTGACGTACTGGCGGAAGTGGCGGCGGATGGGGATCAGCAGTCCCCACAGGGAGACATGGTCGGGGACGCCCGGGTAGCCCACGGCGCCCAGCAGGATGGCGTCCGCCTCACGCAGCCGGTCCAGTCCGTCCTCGGGCATCATCGCGCCCTCGCGCAGGTAGCGCTCGCAGGACCAGTCGTAGGAGGTGTAGGAGAACGTGATGCCGTGGCGGCGGCCGACCGCGTCCAGGACCTGCTGGGCGGGCGGGAGCACCTCGGTGCCGATGCCGTCGCCGGGGATGAGGGCGATGCGGTGGTTCGTCATGCGGCCGATTGCAGCAGCGGGCCGGACGGCGCGTCCAAGACACGATCCGGATATCGCTTATAAGCACGCCTGATAAGGGCCCTGTCCAGGAGTGTTCCGGCCTGCCAGGGCGCGGTCCAGGAAAGCCCGGGCCGCCGGAGACAGCCGTCCCCTTCGGCTGATCAGGCCGATGCGCAGCACGGGGCTCGGCTCCAGGCCGAGCACCATCGCCCCCGCCCGCTCCGCCACGGCGCGCCAGGAATCGGTCACCACCGCAAGACCCACGCCCGCCAGTACGAGCGGCAGCACCGACACCCGGTGCTCGGTCTCGGCGGCGACGGTGAACTCCACGCCGCGCTCGCGCAGTTCGTCCACGTAGGCACGACCGGCCGTACCCCGCTGCACGATGATCAGCCGGTGCCCGGACAGCTCGTCACACGCCACCGGCCTGTCCGCGGGGAACGGGCCGTCGGGCGGGGTCAGCAGCACGAACCCCTGTTCCCCGACGGGGTGGGACACGACATCCCGCTCCGGCAGTGGGCCGGGCGTGGTCAGCAACCCCAGCTCGGCGGCGCCCGTGCGCACCATCTGGATGACGTCCTGTGGGGTGAAGGCGGCCCGGACGCGGACCTGCACCCCGGGATGGCGGCGGCCGAAGTCCCGGACCATCGAGGTGAGCGGTTCGACGGCCGGGGAGGGCATCGCGGCGATGTCGACCCTGCCGGTGCGCAGTTCATGGACGGCTTCGACACTGGCCCGTGCGGTCTCCATGCCGCGTACGGCCGCGCGGGCGGGCTCGATCAGCGCTGCCCCCGCCTCCGTGAGCACGGCCCGTTTGCCGATCCGGTGGAACAGCTCGGCCCCCAGATCCCGTTCCAGCGACCGCACGGTCTGCGACAGCGCCGGCTGTGAGACGTACAGGGCCGAGGCGGCCCGGTTGAACCCGCCGTGGTCCACGATCGCGAGGAAGTACGTCAGCTGCCGGATGTCCATGCGGCGATTCTCACGCCCCGCCGGGCCGCCAGGCGCGCGCAGGTCATCGGCGTCGAAACCATCGCTCACCGATCCCTTCGCCGTACCCGAGCTCGTCGCCAGGCTACGGGCCTTACTGCGTCGTGCCGCGCCGGGTCACCGAGCTCTCCCCGGACGCCCGTGACCGGCTCCTGGACGACGTCGAGGGCGAGACCGACGAACTCGGCCGACTGGTCGACTGGTCGACGAACTCGTCGAGCCGGCCCTGGCACGGGACCGGGAGGAGGCCGAGGAGCCGGTGGACCTGGCGGCGCTCGCCCGGCGTGCGGCACAGCGCGCGCATCGGCGTACCGGGCGCTTCGTCCTGCTCGACGTCGACGAATCCATGGTCAGGGGCCGCATCCACGGGCTCGAACGGGCGGTGGGCAACCTGCTGGAGAACGCCGCCAAGCTCGACGCCGCCGGCGATGACCCCGTCGAGCCGCGTATCCGGCAGGACCGGATCACCGCCCGCGCCCTGAGTTCACCCCGGAGAGGACCCGACTTCTCGAGCCGGAAACGCCGGGCGCGGACTCCGAAGGACCATGACCGACTACGTCACGCTCGGTTACTATGCTCACTTCATGCCAGAGCACTCACGTGGGGGTGGCCGTGGATCTTAAGGCAAAGGCGCTGGGGGGCCTGTGATAGCGCTGAGGGAGGTCACCGCAACCCGCTACATCGCACCCCTGCGGACGGGCGGCTCCGTCCCCGGCATCGTCGAGGCCGACGACCTGGGGACGTACGTCGTCAAGTTCACCGGTTCCGCGCAGGGCCGCAAGGCGCTGGTCGCCGAGGTGATCGTGGGGGAGCTGGCGCGAGCGCTGGGGCTGCGGTTCCCGGAGCTGGTGCTGACGCACTTCGATCCGACGATCGCCGAGGACGAGCCCCACCAGGAGGTGCGAGACCTGCACGGCGCGAGCGCGGGGCTCAACCTCGGCATGGACTTCCTGCCGGGCGCGAAGGACTTCACCCCCGAGGTCGCCAAGACGTTCCGCGTGGACCCCCTGGAGGCCGGCCGGATCGTCTGGCTGGACGCCCTCACCGTCAACGTGGACCGGACCATCCACAGCTCCAACCTCATGATCTGGCCCACCTTCGGCATCGCACCCCCGCGCCTCTGGCTGATCGACCACGGTGCCGCCCTGGTCTTCCACCACCGCTGGGACACGACGGCACCGGACAAGTCGTACGACTTCCGCCACCACGCCCTGGGGCACTGCACCCCGGACACCCGCGCCGCCGACGCCGAGCTGGCGCCCCGCGTGACCGACGACCTGCTGCGCGACATCGTCGCCGAGGTCCCGGACGCCTGGCTGGCCGACGAACCGGGCTTCACGACGCCCGACGAGATCCGCGAGGCCTACGTCCGCTACCTCTCCGCCCGGGCCCGGGCCTCCGCGGCCTGGCTGCCCACCGACTTCCCCTCCCGGGAGGAACTCGCCGCCGAGGAGGCCCTTCGTACGGCGAAGACACAGCAAGGCCGCCCGAACTGGCTCAAACGGGTCCCCGACCTGCACGGCAAACCGGCGGCGGAACAGGATTGGTCGGTACACCTCGGATGACGGACACGACAGCGCGGACAACGGCGGCGGCGACCCCGCAGCGCGTAACCATCGAGTACTGCACGCAATGCCGCTGGCTGCCCCGCGCCGCCTGGCTGGCCCAGGAACTGCTCACCACCTTCGAGACCGAGCTGACCGAGCTGTCCCTGAAGCCCGGCACCGGCGGCGTCTTCGTCGTACGCGTGGGCGACGAGGTCGTCTGGGACCGCCGCGACCAGGGCTTCCCCGAGCCGACGGCCGTCAAGCAGGCCGTACGCGACCGAGTGGCCCCGGGGAAACCCCTGGGCCACTCGGACAAGCCTGCTTCCTGATCGGACGCCGCTTTCCGAAGGGGCTCAGCCCTTCAGCTGCTCGTACGCCGGCAGCGTCAGGAAGTCCACGTAGTTCTCGTCGAGCGAGACCTCCAGCAGCAGGTCGTGGGCCTGCTGCCAGTGACCGGCGGCGAAGGCCTCCTCGCCCAGCTCCGCGCGGATGTTCGCCAGCTCCTCCGCGGCGACCTTGCGGGCCAGCTCGGGCGTGGCCTTCTCGCCGTTCTCGAACTCGACGCCCGCGTTGATCCACTGCCAGATCTGGGAGCGGGAGATCTCGGCGGTGGCCGCGTCCTCCATGAGATTGAAGATGGCGACGGCGCCGAGGCCGCGCAGCCAGGCCTCGATGTAACGGATGCCGACCTGGACGGCGTTGACGAGACCGGCGTACGTCGGCTTGGCGTCCAGTGAGTCGATCGCGATCAGGTCGGCCGCCTCGACATGGACGTCCTCGCGGAGGCGGTCCTTCTGGTTGGGCTTGTCACCGAGGACCGCGTCGAAGGAGGCCATGGCGATCGGGACCAGGTCCGGGTGGGCGACCCAGGAGCCGTCGAAGCCGTCGTTCGCCTCGCGGTCCTTGTCGGCCTTGACCTTCTCGAACGCGACCTTGTTGACCTCCTCGTCGCGCCGCGACGGGATGAACGCGGCCATGCCGCCGATCGCGTGTGCACCGCGCTTGTGGCAGGTGCGGACGAGGAGTTCGGTGTACGCGCGCATGAACGGGGCCGTCATCGTCACCGCGTTGCGGTCCGGGAGGACGAACTTGGCGCCGCCGTCACGGAAGTTCTTGACGATGGAGAAGAGGTAGTCCCAGCGGCCGGCGTTCAACCCGGAGGCGTGGTCGCGGAGTTCGTAGAGGATCTCCTCCATCTCGTACGCCGCCGTGATCGTCTCGATCAGAACGGTCGCGCGGACGGTGCCCTGTGGGATGCCGACATGGTCCTGGGCGAAGACGAACACCTCGTTCCAGAGGCGGGCCTCCAGGTGCGACTCCGTCTTCGGGAGGTAGAAGTACGGGCCCTTGCCGAGGTCGAGCAGCCGCTGGGCGTTGTGGAAGAAGTACAGGCCGAAGTCGACGAGCGCGCCGGGCACCGGGGTGCCGTCGGCGTCGACGAGGTGACGCTCGTCGAGGTGCCAGCCGCGCGGGCGCATGACGACCGTCGCCAGCTCCTCGTTCGGGCGCAGGGCGTACGACTTGCCGGTCCGCGGGTCGGTGAAGTCGATGTTCCGGGTGTACGCGTCGGCCATGTTCACCTGGCCGAGGACCACGTTCTCCCAGGTCGGCGCCGAGGCGTCCTCGAAGTCCGCGAGCCAGATCCGCGCGCCGGAGTTGAGGGCGTTGATCGTCATCTTGCGGTCGGTGGGGCCGGTGATCTCGACGCGGCGGTCGTCCAGGGCCGCGGGGGAGGGGGCCACCTTCCAGGAGTCGTCGGCGCGGATCGCGGCCGTCTCCGGCAGGAAGTCGAGCGTCGAGGTACGGGCGATCTCGGCGCGGCGCTCCGCACGGCGGGCGAGCAACTCGTCACGTCGGGGCGTGAACCGCCGGTGCAGCTCGGCCACGAAGGCGAGGGCCGCGTCGGTGAGGATCTCGTCCTGGCGGGGCAGGGGCTCGGCGTCGACGATGGCCAGCGGGGACGGCGCTGGTGCGGACATGAGCTGTCACTTCCTTCAGCGGGCGTGGCACCGGGTGTCGGTCGACCCGGGTGGGGCGTTGAACGCCCTCGGATCGATGGGGCGCTTCTGAACAGTGGATAGTAGTTTCCTCATAGTGGAAGTTCAATGTTTTGTTGATGTCGAGATTCTTCGGGGCGAGGGAGGAGGGCGCCGAGTCACTGCAAGTGGATGAGATCCGCCTCCGTGTCGATGTCGTACGGCCGCGCCACATCCCCGCACTCGACGAGTGCGATCGCGTCGGCGTGCGCCTTCAGATACGCGCGTGCCCCCCGGTCGCCGGTGGCACTCGCCGCGATCCCGGCCCAGTGGTCGGCACCGAAGAGGACGGGATGGCCCCGCTCACCGTCGTACGCGGCTGCCGCGAGCGCTCCGTGTGAACCGCCGGGTCTGCCCGGACCGTACGAGGCGAGCAGGCGGGCCACGGCCTCCGGCCCGATCCCCGGCTGGTCGACGAGCGAGACCAGCGCGGCCTCGGCACCCGTCCCGGCCAGCGACTCCAGCCCGGCCCGCAACGACGACCCCATGCCCTCGGTCCACTCCGGGTTGTCCACGACCACACAGCCGGACAGATCGGCCCGCGCGCGTACGGCCGCCGCCTCCGCCCCCAGGACCACATGAACCCGGGAACAGCCGCCCGCCCGCAACACCGCCACCGCGTGTTCGACCAGGGGGCGCCCTCGATGGGGGAGCAGTGCCTTGGGGCGGCCACCGAGGCGCCGCCCACCACCGGCGGCCAGGAGGAGGCCGACGACGCCGTGCTCGGCGGCTCGGCCGGGAGCCGCCGGCGGCCTGTGGCCCTCGGGCCTTGGCCGACCGTGGTCCTTCCCCCCGCTCGGGCTGCTGTCGTGCCCCCCGCCGGGGCTGCTTCCGGGCCTCTCGCCTGGACCGCTGTCGTGCCCCTCGCCGGGGCTGCTGCCGGGCCCCGCTTCCTGGCTGTCCTCGCCCTCACTCCGGCCGCTTTCGTGCGTCATGCCCCCTGCATACCCGACCCGGAGCGGGAGCGCCCGCGGCCGTCGATGGGCCGGGTGGTTTCGTAGGACTGAATTTCGGTCCACGGAGTGGCGCGCGCCACATCGATTGGCGTTTACTGGCCCGCGCCACCTCCAGCGCTCGACCGGCGCCACGGGGCGGCCGGTCGTGCGACGGCGCACGGTCAGGACTTGCGCACGGCGGTGTGTGCGAGAGGGGGGAGAGCTGTGTTGCGGAGCTTAGGGCAGAAGCCAGTGACCGGCAGTGACGAGGACCCGAGGGTGACGGAGTTGCGCTCCGCCGTGTCCCGATTGCGTCGTGAACTGGCCGCGCACCCGGCGGAGTTTCCCGATCGGGCCGTTGCCGAGGACGAGTTGGCGGCCCTCGCGGCGATGGCCGTCAGCGGCATTCCGGAGATCCCTCGCCTGCGCCGCTCCCTGCTTCTGATAGCGAGCTCCATCGGTTCGGTCAGCGCCCTGTCGAAGGGTCTGTCGGAGGTGCGCACGGCGGTGGAACTGTTCGGAGAGCCACCACGCCGCTGACCGACCGAGAGGATTCCGCCCCCGCCGCCCCTACCCGTCCCATCCCTGGGGG
>NZ_AEJC01000632.1 GCF_000317595.1 Streptomyces ipomoeae 91-03
GCCTCGCCCACCGAGTCCGTCCACGGCGCGAGCGGCGAACCCGAACCAGGCCGGTAGTCCTCCGCCTCCTGGCTCACACTCGCCAGCCACAGCGCCAGCACCCCGCCGGACAAGGCCTGCACGTACTCCACCAGGAACGTCGGCAGATCCTGTACTTCCACACTGCGCGCCGACCACACCTGCGCCCGTCCCCGCGCAGTCGCCAAGCGACGTACGAACCACACCAGCACTTCACGGAAGATCACGTCGCCGACGAAGCGAATGCGGCTCGCCCGACGCCCGCCGGCCGCCTCGGCCGCGTCCACGAGCGCGGCCACCAGGGCCCGTAACGACACGCGGTTGCGCCGACCCTTCACCACATCGGCGAGCGACTCCAACCCCGGTGTCACCCGAGACAGGGCCATCACATCACCCGCCAACTGCCCTTGCAGCTGGCGGGTGAAGGTCGAGATCACCACCCGTCGACCAGGGTCGGCCGCCAACCAGTCCAGAGCCGCCGCCAGCACGGCGAGACTCTTGCCCGTCCCCGTCGGGGCCTCACACAACCCGTCCCGCCCGGTGTCGACCTGTGCGCCGAGCCACCGTGCCATCTCCTGCTGCGCCGGCCGCCACTCCACCTCCCTGCCCGCAGCGACGGCCACAGCGAGCCGGTGCGGGTCCACCCGACCGCCAGGACCCAGGAGTTGAGCCGGAAGCGTGAGAGCGGCCAGGCCCGGACTCTCTCGGTCCGGCGCGCGGACCGGCTCGCCCCACTCGTGCAGTGCCTCCGCCAGCAACTCGGCGACGCTCTCGTCGTCCACGCCCCCGACCGGCTTCCGGTCCGTCAGCGACGCCACCAGCTCCCACGCGGCGGATCCCGTCCCGACGGACGCCACCAGCCGCCACCACGGTTCCGACCAGCCGGCCACTTCCTCCACCGCCGCCCCCACGACCAGGGCGGTCACCCGGGCATCCACCAGGGCGTCATGCAGCCGCGCGGCCTGCGTCGGAACTCCCCCGGACGCGGCCACATCAGCGAGCCGGTAGGAGTCCAGCCACGGCCACACCGCCTGTGCCAGGTACAATGCGTCGACCCGCAGCACACCGTCGACAGCGGGAAGCCCCGCCCGCGAGCACTCCTCGTCGAGCCAGCCGAAGTCGGCGGCCGTGCCGTTGTACGCCACCAGCGCGTCGGCGTCCCCGAGCCACTCCCGAAAGGCGCCCAACACCTCCTCGGCGGCCCGGACTTCCTCCCGATACCGGGCCAGGGCCTGATCGCCGCGGATCAGCCCCTCCCATTCCGGATCCGGCAGCTGCAGCCAGGCCTCGAACTCCGGCGCCTCGACCACCCATCCGGCATCGGCGGACAGCCGCACCGCGCCGAGCTGGTAGATCCGCCGTTCCCCACCGGCATGCTGGGCACTGGGCCGGACCGCGGCCTCGACATGCAGCACCACCGCTCGTAAGGCGCCTGGTCTGCGCCGGTCGCCCTCTTCCGAGTCCGTGATGTCGGCCACCGCACATGCCTCGACCACCCCGTCACTTGTTCTCACAAGCCCCAGGCTCTCGGCGTCGCGGACCAGTTGAGCCAGACGTCGGCGACTCACCCCGGGCCAGAACTCACGGGCAACGCGCAGCAGGGCGTCCGAGTCCATGGGACCTTGCTCTCTCAGCAGCTCGGCCAACCGGCGAATCAACGCGTCCGACACCCGGCGTCCCCCTAGCCTTGACCGAGAGTTAAGTCGATCACATTTATCCCGGGTCGACCAGCGATTCGCCCACCTTTCCCACTTGGTTCGGATGCGACCTATCCCAGATGCGGGGTGCGCTCAGCAGGCTCCTGGGCACCACCGTGAGGCCGTCGCCACGATGCACTTGGGGTGATCCACATCGCCGCGATCGCGACGAACCCGGATACCCATCGGAAGACTCGCTGTTCCGTAAGCTGTCGCGGTGGAGACCAAGCAGGTACGTGCAGGCCGGGACACCATCCTCGGGTACGTGGAACGTGCCAGCCCGGTGAACATCCTTGCCGAGCTGATCTGGGGCGCCAACCTCAAAGACCGACAGCGACCTCAGGGCTTCCTGCCCCTCAGGAGCGGACAGGCCGTTCTCAGATCTCCTGGGGATCTTGCTGGTCGAGCGCAGCCAGCACGGGAGTCGGATCGTCGATTAGATCGAACAGGCCGCGGGTCCGTCGCGCCCAACGTCCTGGATCCTCTCCTTCCACGAACGCCGCGGCCGACGCGAACTGGTCCTGGAGGTTGACCGGCAGTCTGCCGGCCAGGGACGCACCGAGCTCTCGGCCCAGGACGGCTCGTGCCGAAGGCGGCCGCATGCGGCGGGCCGGCTTGCCGGTCGCCGGGACGGCGGTGCCGCTCACGTCCTCGAGAGCCGCAACGGCATCGCGCCCCCAGCCGCCATCCCAGGTGCCGGGGAGCGGAACCGCGATCCGCTGAACACTGGCGATCGCGTCCCTCCCGAGCGCGAGCGAGAGCCCTCCTGGATCCTCGTGGTAGTTCAGGTAGCGGACGACGTCGACGCCTGGCGGGCAGACCTCGTCGAGCAAGACGTCGCCGACGAAGTTGCCGGGGTTGACGAGCCACCCCTCCCGCACCACGACGGATGACTTCAGACGGACCCGATACAGATAGAACTGGCTGCGCTGGTCGGCCTGGTCACGGATCCGACGCAGCATGTTGTGGACAGCGGCCTCGTACCCGCCGACCTGGAGGGCCTTCGCCCGCTGGTGCGCGACCCACGCGGAAACCCGCTGCTCTCCGCCCATCATCCTGCGGGTCTCGGGAGTCAAGACGGCTGCCGGGTCGAAGTCCCGCGTCGGCCAGTCCGCCTGCGTACTCGTGTGGTACCAGGAGAACTGCGCGACCCTATCATCGTCGAGTGCCGGGTCATCGGGGCCGACCGTCACCCGAGGCGATTCCTCGTGCTCGCAGGTCATGCCGCAGCCGGGGCAGGTCTCCTCTGTCTGCTCCCACCGATCGATCCAGTCCAGATCGACGCGCCACCAATGATCGCAGCGCCCACAGAGCATCTGCCGCTCTCGCCAGAAGTCAATCCGCCGTTCCACCGCACCATTCTCCGGAAGCCTCCGACGGAGAACCAGCCTCCACCGAGGTCTCGAACCCGCCGGAACTCCGCTTCCGCGGTATCTGCTCCGCGGACCTGCTGGGATCCTTGGAACGCAGCTCAGAAGCGCGTCGGGCAGCGTACCGCTCCCGCGAAGGTCATCTCGGCGTTGCCCAGGGACTCGGACATAGCAGTGAGAGAACTGCTCATGCTTCAACCCTACGGGCGGATGCGTCTGATGCGACGAGACCCCGGCAGATTCGTCGGGGCCTCGTCGCACTCCGAGGATCGGTTCACTACAAGATGTTCACCGACTTGACGCTCGTGTTGCCGATCGGCACGTCGATCCGGTCCCGAGCGACGACGACCCCGTCCTTGACGACGTAGCACTCGACGACGTGCTCGCCCTTGAAGTCCGAGTGCTCGATGCGGACTCCCCGCTTGCTCGAGTCGACGATCTGGCCGCGGATCTCGTCCCGCCGCTCGGCTTCCGGACCACGATTGAGCACCTTCCACTTCAGCGTGTAGGGCTCCCCGACCGAGCAGCTGGTGACCACGAACCTCAAGCTCTTGTCGGCCTTGAGCAGGATCCCGCCGCGACGCATCGCGCGGAGCCAGGCCGGACGCCACCCGGCCTGCGTGACCTCGCAGTCGATGGACACGCTCTCGGACACGTCGACCGGGAACTCGTCCTCGATGAACTCCTCGGTGTCCCTGAACGACCGGGACGACTCGCTCGCGCTCTTGGCAAGCGGCACCGACGTGCCGAAGACCTCGCGCCACTTCTTGTTGGCGGATGCCTTGCCTTCGTCCGCGATCGCCTCGAGGCATCGGTTGTACGCCTTCTTCGCCTTCGGCTGGAACTGCGCCTTGACGTGGACCCGCTGCCGGCTTCCCAGCGCCAGGTAGTGCTCCTGCTCTGGCTGATCTTTAAGGAACTCGAAGAAGTCGCGGGCCATAAGGTCGAACGAGCCTGTGCCCGCTGCGTCGTAGTCGTCAGTCTGGTCGAAGAAGTTGTAGACGAGGGTGTCGATGAGCAGGCCGCCCATGTTTACGCCGTTCGCGTTCTTCCATGCCCGTGCCATCCGGGCGAGGTGGCGCATGTTCGTCGAGGTGCGGTCGTTGCACTCCTTGGTCGCGGCGATCTCCTCGCGCGGCTTGGTGACCTTCCAGCCCTCAGCCTTCGTGTCCGGGTAGTCGAAGCTGCCGTCAGCGTTCTCGAATGCCGGCTGGACCTCGAACTTGAAGGCGTTGGACGTAAACCGCACTCGGACGACGCACTGGTCGACGCGGATCTCCGTGTTCTTGTACCGCGCCTTGAGGTCGTCGCGGACCTTCTCGAGAATCCTCCGCGGGCCGGTGTCCCCCTCGTAGCTCGACCGGATCCCAGGCGGGAGGATGAAGATCATGTCGAGGTCGGACACTCCCTTGATCGCGGTGTGCCGGCCGAACGATCCGACCATCAGCTTGTAGTCGGTGCAGCCGTCCTTGTCGCGGAAGTCCTTGTTGAGCGCCTTCGTGATCTCGTCCCGCCGCGAGGCGACCGTCGTGGCCGTCTCCCCGACCTTCAGGTTCTGGAGCAGCGTTTCGAAGATCTCTGAGGTCTTCATCGTCATGCCTCGCCTTCGCCGAGCCGGAGCGCCTCCGGGAGGAAGAGGTCGATCTCGCGCGAGGTGAACGTCATCTCCTCGTTGTTCTGCAGCCCGCCCTGGGCGCGCGCGAACGCCCTGCTGCTCGTCCTGGGCGCGTCGGCGTACGCGTCGCGCGCGGCCTGCTGCAGCTCGTCCCGCCGCTCACGGCCCTCCGCGGCGGAGACGGTGCCGGACATCAGGTCTGCGATGAGGGAGATATAGGACTCCCAGACGTCCCACAGCCGAGAGGCGATGCCGCGGTGGGCCTCGGACTCCTCCTCGAACTTGAAGGTCTTCGCCCCAAGGCTCATCCAGCTGACCAGGAGCGCGATAGAAGAGGTCGCGAGGCTCGTCAGCACTGCGTTGCCGAGCAGGCCGACCACCGCGGCAAGGAAGGTGCCCGAGCTGATCGCGGTGAGAGCAATGAGGACGCCCTGCTGCCACCGGTGCTTGGTGAAGCAGATGTCCGCCTGCTTCTCATGTGTCTTGTGACTGTAGACCACGCGCCCGAAGGCCTCTCGCATCTGCGCCAGAAGGTACGGGTCGCGGTCAGGCACCGCGTCGCTCTCGGGTGTCAATTCGTTCCTACTCGGTCGAGGACTCCTGGACATCCGTCTGGAAGTCGGTTGCACATCTTCTGAGTATGACGGCGACCACTGACACTCCGACCGACTTGAGATACCTCCCGTTCAGGCCGCGCTCGAACCGGCCCGACCTGCCGCCCTCTCCTGCTTTCGCGCAGGTAGCGGAGAGCGATGGACACGAGGTCGGCTTGATCCAGCGCCTGTGCCACGGCCAGCCAGGAGCCGACATCCGGGCAATAGCCGGTCGACTGGTTACTGACCTCGTTCACCGCCCAGCGTCCAGCCTCGGTGGAGAAGCTGATTTCGCCGACTCTCAGCACCCGCCCGCCGCTAGCGCAGGCGACGTGTTCGCTGCGGCGTGGGGCCAGCCGCAGGACACCGTCCGCCCCGATGACGAAGGTGAAGGGCTCGTCCAGTTCCTCGCTGGTCCGGGTCGTTGCCCAGTCCGCGAAGTCGGCAGCAGTGCGGATCGCGGCACCGCTGTCCGCCGACTGGACGGCGGCGATCACGTGGTGAGGCCCGACATAGTGGTAGGCCCGTCTGGACGTGCTCATGCCGATCAACGTGGATAAGTCGCCGTGGTGTGCTCAGAGTTTCGGCGCGTGGATCTTGGTCTTCCAGCGGGTCGCCGGGGGCTGGTTCGTGAAGCTCGGCCGGGACTCCGTGGATCCGCATCGCTCGTACGAACGCGTCGGCCACCGCCCTCCACTTGGGAACCGGCGCATTCGAGCGGTCCTTCTGGATCACCTCTTGGAGGGCTTCATTTGCTCAGGTGACGCCACGCTGCGGAACCCTGTGTCGTCGTCGTGCATCGTGTAGGGGAGGTTCAAGCGGATCGAGCGCGAGGAGTCGCACCGGATCATGCGTCGTCCGGAGGAGCGTTAAATGCCCACGGTCCGTCCGATGGCGACGCTGCGGCAGAAATAGCTCTCACTTCCCGCCGCAGCGTCGACGCTGTCGCTCCAACTCGGTTGCGGGCCTGAGCCGCCTCCCCCCAGGGCCCGCAGAGACGACTCGCCCTCACAGACGACGCTGGCTTCATCGGTACGATCCTCGGGATCGACACTGCGGCGGGGGCCTCATTGGCGTTCGCGAGGCAGAAGACCGCCGAGATCGTCACCCGCCAACCAAGCCGTCCTTGGCCTCCCGCGCTGGTTCCCCGATCACTCATGACCCGGCCGTGCGCTCACGTGCGGCGGCCGTCACGGGTACGGACGCCCGCCGTTCACCGTCGTACACCGAACGGGCCGCCGCCCAACGCACCCACCTCAGCCTGCCCCTGCTGCCAACCACCACGATCGGCTCCTTCCCACAGACCGGCGAACCGCGCACCGCACGCGCCAACTTGCGGGCCAGCCAGATCAACACGGCCGGATACGAGGAGCTCATCAAGGCCTCGCGTGCACCAAGCAGGTCCCAGCCGGCGTAGAACACGGACGCAGCCACCACAGCGGATAGCACGCGCCAACGCGTCCCGGGCCAGAGTGCCGTTCGTGACGATCTGCCGTGGATATCTGGGGGTCGAAAGGGTTCTGCGCAACTCAAGGCATGATCGACGGTGCAGGCAAGTAGGGCACGTGAACGGTTCGACCGAACCGTTCACAGTGCTCCGCCGGACCGGAGCCGGGCAGTCAGCGTTTGCCGCGGTTGCGGACGGCGAGGACGGCCAAGCCCAGCAGGACGGGTTCGGTGAAGCGGGAGGTCATCTCGATGTAGGTGCCGGCGGTGGTCAGGTCCTGGCCGGAGGAGCGGAACACCACCGAGTTCAGCGTGACGTTCAGGGCCTTCTCGAAGCGCTCGCCGGTGGGGTTCCGGGGATCGTCTTTGTCGATCTCGAAGGTGACCCTGCCGCCGCCGGCCGGGACGGTGCCGGTCGCGGTCTGCTTTGGGGGTGTCCTGGGCGAGGCCGAAGGCCATCAGCAGGACGATGGTGAGGAGCATGGCGGCGCCGAGCCGGCGTGGCGCCATCTGCCTTCCGACCACCTCCCGATGTGGGGCTCCCGCACCTGCTGGGATAGCTCACGCACCCATGTAGTCCCTCGCTACCGACGGCGATCAGACCAAGATCCGGACCATCCCCGGGCCAGCAAATCGCCTGACGGCCCGCAGAGCACAGTTTCTGCTGGTCAACAGCACACAAATCCTGTACCACCAGCAGACCAAGAACCTTCTGGTGTCGTATTCGCCGAAGAAGCTTGGCTTCTTCTAGACGCAGAAAATGGGCGCCTGACCAGGGCAAATGCCCGTCAGGCGCCCATCTCCGGGTGCATCTGGACCACGAGCCGAAATTCGGCCTTACTCCCCGTTCCTCCCACCGGTATCCCACCTCTGACCAGCTGTTCCGGGGCATTTCCGGGCCGAGCCCGGGCTAAGGCACCCGTTGCCGCATCATCGTGCTCGTCCCACCACCGCATGGAATCCTCGATGAGACGATTCGCGTGGTGACGTGCTTCGGCGAGGAACTTGGCGTAGTAGCGGAAGAGAACCTGGATGCTCTGCCCTGCTCTTCGCGCGCACTCGGCCGGGTGGTGATCTCCTGCGCGGCCCGGGAGGCGGCAGGCTCGGCCACGCTCGCGAGGACGGCGAGGCGGCGTACGCGGTCAGCGCGTACGGATCTTGCGGCGGGCTGTCCGGCCAGGGCTGAGGCGACAAGGGCTGCCAGGGGGACCTCATGCCCCTTCCGTACTCGCGAACCTCGGCCGGCAGGCCGTCTGCCACGCCGAGACAGAACTGGACGGAGACCAGACGCGCGGTCGGCGCGGCCAGAGAGGAGAAGGGTGGCAGGACGCCCTCGTCCGGCGAAAGGGAGCCGAGCACATCGTCGCCGCGACCGGCACGGAGTCGAACTCGACGCCGCCACCGGTCGCCAGCCGCTGGCCGAAGGTGTCCCTGCCGCTGCCCGCTCACGACGCCCGGGCAGGCGGGGTCGACGAGGACGGCCAGCGGCTCACCGGTGCCGTACTTGGCGGCCCGGACCACCAGCCGGTCGGCGATCCCGGCCCCGGTGGCATACCTCTGGCAGCCGTTCAGCAGATAGCCGCCCGACATGAGGGTCAGGATGAGCGGTGGTTCGTGTGAGGCGATACCGCCTCCCCGGCACCAGCGCCCCGCTGTCGCATCCCGCTCGATGCGGGCGGCACGGGTGGGGCCGGCGAAGAACCGGGCGCTGAAGGACAGGAAGTAGTGGTTGCCCAGCAGGTGGCCGATGGCCCCGTCGGCCGCGGCGACGGTACGGACAGCCGTGTAGGCCGTACGCCAGGTCGCGCCCCCTCCTCCGTGCTCGGCCGGTGCCAACAGTGTCAGCAGCCCCGACTCACGCAGCCGTGCGACCTCCTCGAGCGGTGCCTTGCCGACCTGTTCGCGCTCGACCGCGTCCGTGGCCAGGTCGTCCGCCAACTCACGGGCTATGTGCAGCCAGTCGACCTGCCCGGCCTCCCGCGTCGGTCACCTCGTCCGCCGTGACCGTCATGCCCGTACCCGCTTCATGGGACTGCGGCTGTCGCTACAGCTCAGTGCTGTGGTCATGGCGTCTTCCTCCAGGGGACCGAGGACGACACGGTGCCCGGCGAGGCGGCGTGGGAGTGCTGCAGCGGTGCGCGGTGACGCGTCGGCTTCATCTGCGCTCCGGCTGATTCGCGCTCTCGGATGGCTAGTTCGCGATGGCGGGCTGCCGGATGGTCGTCCCGGACCCGGGGGCTGCCGACCGGGCCGTGGAGGCGCTCGCGGAGCGTGGCGCCGCCGGACGGGGCCGGGAGCCTGCCGCGGCTGCGCAGTTCCGGGACGACGAGGTCGACGAAGTCGGCGAAGGTGCCCGGGGTGGTGGCGTAGGCGAGGTTGAAGCCGTCGACGTCGGCTTCCTCGACCCAGCGCTCCAGTTCGTCGGCGACCGTCGCCGGGGAGCCCACCACCACGGGGCCGATGCCGCCGATGCCCAGGTAGCGGGCGACCTGGTCGGGGGTCCAGCGGCGGGTCGGATCGGCGGTGGAGAAGATCGCGAGGGCCGAGCGCACGGCGTCGGTGTCGACGTACTCCAGCGGCTGGTCCGGGGCGAGTTCGGACAGGTCGAGTCCGCTCCAGCCGCCGTAGAGGGCCAGGGCGCCCTCGTAGGAGGCGTACGAGATGAGGTCGTCGTACTTGGCGCGGGCCTCCTCGTCGGTGGGGGCGGTGATGGCTGTGAGCAGGATGAAGATCTTGACGCTGTACGGGTCGCGGCCCTCCGCGGCGGCCCTCGCGCGGATGTCGTCGACGACGCGACGGGTGGCCTGCGGGTTGACGGCGTTGATGAAGACGCCCTCGCCGTGCCGGGCGGCGAAGGCCCGGCCGCGCGGGGAGGCGCCGGCCTGGAAAATGACCGGAGTGCGCTGCGGGGACGGCTCGGAGAGGAACACGCCCGGAACGGTGAAGTGGCGGCCCTTGTGGGCGATGTCGCGGATGCGGGTGGGGTCCGTGTAGATGCCCCGCTCCCGGTCGCGCACGACCGCGTCGTCGTCCCAGGAGTACTCCCAGAGCTTGTAGCAGACCTCCAGGAACTCCTCCGCGACCTCGTAGCGGTCGTCGTGCGCGACCTGTTCGCCGAGGCCCAGGTTGCGGGCGGCGCTCTCCAGGTAGGAGGTGACGACGTTCCAGGCGATCCGGCCCTTGGTGAGGTGGTCGAGGGTGGTGAGGGTGCGGGCGAGCTTGTACGGCTGCTCGTAGGTGAGGGACACCGTGATGCCGAAGCCGAGGCGTTCGGTCACCGCGGCCATCGCCGAGACGGCGGGCAGCGGGTCGGACAGCGGGATCTGCGCGCCCTGCCGGACGGCGGCGTCACGCGAGCCCTGGTAGACGTCGTACACGCCGAGCACGTCGGCGATGAAGAGGGAGTCGAAGCCACCGCGGTCCAGCAGCCGCGCCAGGTCGGTCCAGTAGGCGAGGTCGGTGTAGCGGTGTGCCTGGTCGTCGGGGTGGCGCCACAGGCCGGGCGACTGGTGGCCGACGCAGGCCATGTCGAAGGCGTTCAGATGGATACGACGCTGGTGGGCGCGGGTCACTTGAGGGCTCCGGAGGACAGGCCGGCGACGAGCCGGCGCTGGGCGGCCACGGCCAGCACATAGACGGGCGCGATGCCGATGAGGGACACGACTGCCTGCTGGCCGAACTCGACGTTCTTGTCGCCCTGGAAGAGCGAGAGCAGCACCGGCAGGGTCTGCGCGCTGCTGTCCTGGGCGAAGCTGAGTGCGAAGAGGAACTCGTTGTAGCTGAGGAAGAAGCAGATCAGCGCGGCGGCAGCGACACCGGGCGAGATCAGCGGCAGCACCACGCGGCGCAGGCCCGCCCAGGCGCCGAGCCCGTCGAGCCAGGCCGCCTCCTCGATCTCCTTGGGCACCTTGCGTACGAAGCCGTCGAGGAGCCAGATCGCGACCGGCACGTTGGCAAGCCCGTCCACGAGGGCGAGCCCGGCGACGGTGTTGTTCAGCTCCAGGTTGCGCAGGAGGTAGAAGAGCGGGAGGACTGCTACGACGGGTGGCGCGCAGTAGCTGGACAGCACGAGGGTCGCCAGCCTCGCCCCGCGGCGTCCGGCGCGCGCGGTGAAGTACGCGCCCGGAACGGCGATCAGCAGCGTGAGGACGACGGAACCGGCCGCGACCGTCCAGGAGTTGGCGATGTAGTGGCCGAGGTCGACGGCTCGGAACGCGTCGGGCCAGTTCTGCCAGAAGAGGCGGGAGGGCAACAGCCCGCCGTTGAGGACGTCGTCGCGGGAGCGCACGGACAGGGAGGCGACGTACAGCACCGGGACGGCCATGAGGAGAGCGATCAGCGCGAGCAGTGCGGTGAGTCCGGTCCTACGGCGGCGGGTGACGGGGCGGTTGGAGGGCTTGCGGGCGGGTGGCGGTGCCTGCTGTGCCTCCCTGGTCGCTTCGAGCTGGGCCGTGGTCATACGGCCACCTCCTCATGCCGCTTCCGGCGCACCGCGACGACGCTCGTGACCAGGCCGATGAGCAGCGAGAACAGCACGGTGGCGGCGGCTGCGCCGCCGACGTCGAACTCCTGCAGCGCGGTGCGCTGGATGTCGTAGGTGCTGGTGGTCGTGGAGAAGCCGGGACCGCCCGCAGTGACGACGTAGACGATGTCGAACACCTTGAAGCCGATGACGAGCTTCAGCAGCAGGACGGACAGCAGGGTGGGTTCGACGTACGGCAGGACGATGGACCGGATCGTGCGCCAGCGGCCGGCGCCGTCGAGGGCGGCGGCCTCGCGCAGGTCGTCCGGGACGCCGAGCAGGGCGGCGTACACGAGCAGCATCACGAACGGCGTCCACTGCCAGCTGTCGATCACGACCAGGGTCGCGAATGCTCCCGTGCTGCTGCCGAGGGGGTTCACTCCGGGCAGGCCCCCCGCATGCAGCGCGCCGTTGAGCGCGCCGCCGACCGGGGCGAGCAGCAGCTTCCACGCCACGCCGACCATGACGGGCGGGGTGACCAGAGGCAGCAGCAGGAGGGTCCCCAGCAGGCCGGGGCGCCGGGCCCGGGCGCGCAGCAGGAGTGCGAGTGCGGTACCCAGCACCAACTGGACCGCGGCGGCGAGCACCGCGAAGAGCACCGAGCGCCACAGCGAGCCGGTGAACGACTGGCTCTCGAGCGCCGTGCGGAAGTTGTCGAACCCGGTCCAGCGTTGCAGCGGACGGGCGAGCGTGGAGTCGGTGAAGGCCAGGCCGATGACGTAGACGAGCGGGTAGGCGGCGAAGACCGCGAGGAAGACCCCGGACGGCGCGGCGAGCGCGCCGGGGACCCGTACGGCGGACTTCACCCGGGCGGTATCGCTCATCCCTTCGTTCCCTTGAGCTCCTTGGCCCAGGCCCGCTGCGCGTTCTGCAGGGCGGTCTTCGCGCTCTGCTTGCCCTGCAGGCCGAGCGCGAGTTCGTCCACGAGGGTCTGGAGCAGGTCCGGGGCCTTCGGCACGGTCGGCCAGGGCAGGGGGTCGCCCGCGAGGCCGGTGCGGACGACCTCGTAGGAGTCGGGCGAGTTCTTGCGGAACGCCGTCGAGTTGAGGGTGCTGGTGCGGATCGGGTCGGCGCCGGCGTCGGGCTGGGCGAGCACGAGGAGGTTCTGCTGTGCGGCGGTGGCCCACTTGATGAAGGCGGCGGCTGCCTCCTTCTGCTTCGACGCCGTGGACACCGCGAGGCCGAAGCCCGCGTCCAGCGAGGTGCGCGGCTTGGTGTTGTCGCCGCCGACCGGGAGCGTGGTGACGGCCCACTTGTCGACGACCTTGGACTGCTTGGGGTCCTGGGCGCGCTTGGCGAAGTCTGTCCAGAAGTCGAGCATGGCGCCCTTGCCGTCGAGGAAGGCGGGCAGCGCCTGGTCGAAGCCGATCTGCAGCGGGGTGGGCAGGGCGTACGGGGCGGCGTCGAACAGTACCTGGGCGGCGGCGATCGCCTCCGGGGTGTCGAGCGTCGGTGCGCCCGACTCGTCGAGGAACGAACCTCCGTATCCCGCGAGGCGGTTGGCGAAGTCGCAGCCGAGGATGACCGGGACCTGCTGGGCCTCGATGATGGTGCCGTAGTACGTGCCCTTGGCGTCCTTGGTGATCTTCGCGGCGATGTCGTTGTACTCGTCCCAGGTCCTGGGCGCCTCGACCTTGTGCCGTTCGAAGATCTCGGTGTTGTAGAAGAGGATGTGGGTGTCGCCGTCGTAGGGCAGTCCCCAGCGCTTGCCGTCGTACTGGGTGTAGGTGTCGTACAGGGACGGCAGGAAGTCGCTCTCCTCGATGTCCTTGTGCGCCTTGATGTACGCGGTCAGGTCCTCGATGACGCCGCCCTCGGCGAGGGTGCCGACGGCCGCGTACCAGTACATGAAGACGTCGAACTGGCCCGCCCCGGACTGCACGTCGAGCACGGCCTTGGCCGTGAGCTTGTCGTAGGGCACGGGAGTCACCTTCAGCTTGGCGCCGGTGGCTTCCTCGAAGGGCTTGCTCAGGTACTGGAAGGACAGGGCGTTGGGCTGGTTGGCGAGGATCTTGAGGGTGACGCCGTCCAGGTCGGGCTTGGCGGTCGGGTCGAGCGCTGCGGAGTCGGAGCCGCCGCAGGCGGTGAGGAGCGGGCCGGCCGCGGTGAGGGCGGCGGCGCTTGCGGTGGCACGCAGGAGCGTTCTGCGGGAAAGCTGGGACAGCGGCGAGCGCCGGGACGCGGGCATGGGGTGGTTCTCCTGGTTTGTGCTTACGTGTACAGGGTGAACGGCGGGTGCGTGCCGTTGAGGTAGTAGTCGCCGACCTCGCGGAGCTTGTAGGCGACCGGGTCGTGCAGGGTGTGGGTGCGGACGTTGCGCCAGAACCGGTCGAAGCCGTACGCGGAGGCGGTGGACCGGGCTCCGGTGACCTCCAGAATTCGGGCGGTGATGTCGAGAGCGGCCTTGGTCGCGGCGACCTTGGCGGTGGCGACGACGACGGCGATCTCGCCACGCTCGTCGTCGGTGAGGTCCGGTCCGCGGTCTAGGCCGCGCTGGACCGCTTCGGCCGCGTGGTCCGCGAGGAGGCGCACCGAGCGTGCGGAGACGGCGAGTTCACCGTAAGTGGCCAGCGTGTACGGGTCCTGGGTGGCGGAGTCGACGCCCGACAGCAGCCAGGGGCGGGTGGTGGTGCGGGTGTAGTCGGCTGCCGCGGCGAGGGCGCCCTCGGCGATGCCCAGGTAGAAGTGGACGAAGACCAGTTGGATCGCGGGGGTGACGAGGGTGGCGAACGGGGACAGGGCGCCCTCGTCCTGGGCCAGGGAGCCGATGATGTCGTCCGCCGCCACGGGTACCGCGTGGAACTCCACGCTGCCGCTTGCCGACAGCCGCTGCCCGAAGTTGTCCCAGTCGTCGTCGCGTACGACTCCGGGGTGGGCGGGGTCGAGGAACACGACGACGGGTTCGCCGGTGTCGGTCCGTGTGGCGCCGGCGACGAGACGGTCGGCCACCCGGGCGCCGGTGGCGAAGCTCTTGCGCCCGTCGAGTCGGAAGCCGTCGCCGTCGGGGGTCAGGGTGACGTCCGGGTCGCGCGGGTTGAACGCGCCGCCCCACAGCCACTGGCCCTCGGCGGCGGCCCGCTCCAGGCGCTCGATGGTGGCGGGCTCGCCGAAGAAGCGCGGGTTCCAGGACAACAGGTAGTGGTAGCCGAGGAGTTGGCCGATGGAGCCGTCCCCGGCGGCGATCTCACGGATGACGGCGTAGGCGGTGCGCCAGTCCGCTCCCCCGCCGCCGTACTCGGCGGGGACGAGGAGGGTGAGCAGGCCGGCCGCGCGCAGCCGCTCGGCCTCCTCGAAGGGCGGCTTGTTGGCCTTGTCGCGTTCGGCGGCGTCCTGAGCGAGATCGGCGGCGACGGCGCGGGCGATACCGACCCAGTCGGTGGTGGTCATGGTCGTTCGGTCCTCTGTCCTCAGACGATTCCGTTGGCGGGTGGGTGGACGCCGTTCAGGGCGTGGTTGCCGAGGTGCTGGATCTTCCAGCGGCGCGGGTCGTGCAGAGTGTGGGTGCGGGCGTTGCGCCAATGGCGGTCCAGGCCACGGCCGCCGGTCACGGACCGGGTGCCGATGAGGGCGAAGACATCGTTCGCCACGGTCAGTGAGGCCGTGTCGGCCTGGGCGCGGGCGGCGGTGACGGCGAGGGAGGCCTCGGCTGCGAGTTCTTCGTCGGCAGGGGCGCGGCGAGCGGCGTCGATGGCGGTGCCCGCCCGGTCGAGGAGGGCTTCGGCGGCGCGCACGAGCAGGGCCAGTTCGCCGAACTGCTGGATCACCAGCGGCTCCTCGCTCGCCCGGTCGACGCCCGACTCGCCCCACGGCCGGGCAAGGGTCCGGATCAGCTCGCCGCCCTCCTCCAGCGCCGCGCGGGCGATGCCGGTGTCGACGGCCGCGTGGATGAACTGGCCGAAGGCGCCGAAGACTTCGGGTCGTTCGAAGGTGAGGTGATGGGGCACGACCCGGTCGGCAGGCACGTGCACGTCCTTCAGCCGCACGGTGCCGCTGGCGGTGCCACGCTGCCCGATGCCGTCCCAGTCGTCGACGACGGTGACACCGGGGGCGTCGTGGGGGATGAAGGCGGCGGTGAGGGTGTCGTCCGGGGCGAGCGCGAAGACCGGGATCCAGTGGGCGAACAGGGCGCCGGTGGAGTAGTTCTTGGTGCCGGTGAGGGTGTACGAGCCGTCGGGCCGGGGCTGAAGGCGGGTGGCGAACTCCAGCGCGTGCCGGGTGCCCTTCTCCGCCAGGGCGTTGCCGAACCTGCGTCCGGCCAGCAACTCGGCGTAGAAGAAGTCGCGTTGCTCCGCCGTCCCGTTCTCCTTCAGCACTTCCACGAAGAAGAAGTGGTTCTGCGGGATCTGGCCGATGCTGGAGTCGGCCGCCGACAGCAACCGGACGACCTCGCCCAGGGTGCGGGCGCTGACCTCGGCTCCTCCGTGGGAGCGGGGCACGGTGATGCCGAGCAGCCCGGAGTCCGACAGTGCGTCGAGTTCCGCGTGCGGCAGGATGCGTTCGGCGTCGCGCAGGGCGGCCTCACGGGCGAACTTGGCTGCCAGCTCGGCGGCGACGGCGACCGCCTCGGCGTCGTCGGCGATCACATGGGTCATCGCGCGCTCCCGGCACCGGCGAAGGGGACCTGGGCTGCGGGGGCCGCCGGATGCCCGTACGGGTGCCGCCAAAGCCCCTGTGCCTGAAGCTTCGGCAGCACGCCCTCGCCGAACCAGTAGGCCTCTTCCAGGTGCGGGTAGCCGGAGAGGACGAACTCGTCGATGCCGAGGGCGTGGTACTCCTTGATGCGCTCGGCGACCTCGTCGTGGCTGCCGACCAGGGCGGTGCCCGCGCCCCCGCGGACCAGGCCGATGCCGGCCCAGAGGTTGGGGTGGATCTCCAGGGCGTCCCGGCTGCCGCCGTGCAGGGCGAGCATGCGCTGCTGGCCCTCGGACTCGCTGCGGGCGAGCCCCGCCTGGACGGACGCCACGGTGTCGGGGTCGAAACCGTCGAGGAGCCGGTTCGCCTCGGCCCACGCCTGCTCGGAGGTGTCGCGGGTGATGACGTGCAGCCGGATGCCGAAGCGGAGAGTGCGGCCTTCCTTGGCGGCCAGCCCCCGGATCCAGGCGATCTTCTCGGCGACCTTGGCGGGCGGCTCGCCCCAGGTGAGGTAGACGTCGACGTGCCGGGCCGCGACCTCGCCTGCGATGGGTGAGGAGCCGCCGAAGTACACCTCGGGGACGGGGTCCGGCAGGCGGGCCAGCGTGGCGTCCTCGACCCGGAGGTGCTCACCGGCCAGGGCGACGGTCTTGCCCTCCCACAATCCCCGTACGATCTCCAGGAATTCACCGGTACGGCGGTAGCGGTCGTCCTTGTCCAGGAAGTCGCCGTAGGCCCGCTGCTCGTGGCTCTCGCCGCCCGTGACGACGTTCAGCAGCAGCCGCCCGCCACTCTGCCGCTGGAAAGTGGACGCCATCTGCGCGGCGAGCGTGGGCGAGACGAAGCCGGGCCGGAAAGCGACGAGGAACTTCAGGCGTTCGGTGTTCTGGCTGACCATCGCGGTGGTCAGCCAGGCGTCCTCGCACCAGGCACCGGTCGGCGTGAGCGCGCCGACGAAGCCGAGATCCTCGGCGGCGCGGGCGATCTGGCTCAGGTAGGCGACCGTGGGCGGCCGGTCCCGTCCGGAGGCGGTGGCCGGCGTGCCGTGTCCGCCGCCGACGACGTGGCGGCTGTCGCCGTTGGTGGGCAGGAACCAGTGGAAGGTGAGGGACACGTGGGGTCTCCGATCAGGAGTGCGATCAGGGGTGCGTCAGGGGTGGGGTGGGGTGCGGTCAGGGGGTGTGATCAGGGTTGTTCGTCAGAGGAGGCCGTGCCGGGGCGGCTTGATGCCGCTCAGCACGTAACGGCCGATGTGCTGGACCTTCCAGCGGGCCGGGTCGTGCAGGGTGTGGGTGCGCGCGTCGCGCCAGTGGCGGTGCAGGCCCAGGGAGTCGAGCGCGGAGCGGGTGCCGGCGACCTCGAAGAGGGCGCTGCCGACCTCCACGGCGGCCTCCGCCGCCGTCACCTTGGCCGCGGCCACCGCGATCGAGGCCTCGGCGGCCGAGTCGTCGGTCAGATCGGCGCGGGCGTCGTCGACCGCGCGGGCGGCCTCGCGAAGCAATGCTTCGGCGGCCCGTACCCGGATCGCCAGTTCGCCGAACCGCTGGATCAGCAGCGGATCCTCAGCCGCGGTCTCGTGTCCCTCGTCGACACTCTCGAACCAGGGGCGGCTCTTCGTACGGACGAACTCCACCGCATCGGCCAGCGCCCCGGCGGCGATCCCGGCGTCGATGGCCGCGTGCAGCAACTGAGCCACTGCGCCGTGGAGTTGCGGTCCCCGGAAGGTGAGGTGGTGCGGCACCACCCGGTCGGCGGGGACGGGCACCGACTCCAGGCGGACGGTTCCGCTGGCGGTGGTGCGCTGTCCCATGCCGTCCCAGTCGTCGACGACCGTGAGGCCGGGCGCGTCGCGCGGCACGTACGCCACGTGCAGGGTGTCGTCCTCGGTGCGGGCGAGGACGGGGATCCAGTGGGCGAACAGCGCTCCGGTGGAGTAGTGCTTGACGCCGTCGAGGGCGTACGACCCGTCCGGGAGCCGCGTGAGCCGGGTGCGGATGTCCTGGACGTGCTGGGTGCCCGCCTCGGACTGGGCGTTGCCGAACCGCTTTCCCCGCAGCACCTCTCCCAGGAAGAACTCCTGCTGCTCGTGCGTACCCTGCCTGCGCAGCACGTTGACGTACACGAAGTGGCTCTGCGGGATCTGGGCGAGGCTGGCGTCGACGGCGGCCAGCAGCCGGAAGATCTCGGCAAGCGTCTCCGCACGGACGTCCGCCCCGCCGAACTCGGCGGGCACGGTCACGGCGAGCAGCCCGGAGGCGGACAGCCGCTCCAGCTCCGCGTGCGGGAGCCGGCGCCGTGCGTCCCGCTCGGCGGCGCCCTTGCGGAAGTCCGCGGCCAGCTCTGCGGCCACGGCAAGGGCCTCGGCGTCGTCCGCGATCACGGTCACGGCGCTCATCCGGTGGCCGCCAGCAGCGTCGTACGGCCGCCCAGGGCGGCCGAGAACTGGTCCGTGACCTGTGCCAGAGCCTCGGCCGAGCCCGGCGCGACGGTCAGGGTGCCGTCCTCGCCCACCGTGATGTCCTTGTCGAGCGTGAACCAGCCCGGCGTGATGTGGGCGGGGCCCATGGAGGCGAGGACCGGGCGCAGGGCGTAGTCGATGGCCAGGACGTGGGCGGTGGTGCCGCCGGTGGCCAGCGGGAGGACGGTCTTGCCCGCGAGTGCGTACTGCGGGAGCAGGTCGAGCAGTGACTTCAGCAGCCCGGAGTAGGCGGCCTTGTAGACGGGGGTACCGATCACCACCCCGTCCGCCTGCTCGAACAGGGCGGTGGCGCGGACGATCGCCCGGTGACCGAAGTCGGCCCCGAGCAGCGCCTCGGCGGGGAGCGTACGCACGTCCAACGGGATCACCTCGTGACCCTGCGCGATGAGCCGCTTGTCCAGGTGGCGCAGCAGCCGGGCGGTGCGTGAGGTGGCGGAGGGACTTCCGGAGACGGACAGGATCGTGGCCATGCGAGGACCTTCCGGTTCGTGGTTTCGTGTGCGGTGGCGGTCAGGCGTCGACGGTGACGGGCCAGGACTCGGACTCGGCTTCCTGCGCCTCCGGTTCGCGCACCAGGGGCAGCACCCGATTGCCGAAGTAATCGACCTCCTCCAGGTAGTGCGGGAAACCGAGGAGGGAGAAGGCTGCGCGGGCAGAAAGAACGAACTCCGCGGAATTCAGCCGCGCTGGATCGGCGTTTCCGGGAAAGCCGTCGTCACGACGGACATGAGGCGTGACCGGAATTCACGGAAGCAAGTCACACAGGGAGCGGGTGGGAGGGTTTCCCTCGGTTGCGCTCAGACCCGACAGCGACAGAAGGCGCTGGAGACACGCGCAAGGTCGACATGGCGTCGCCGCGTGAGGTCCTGTCGCTTCATGCCACTGATCGAACCAGGAGGGAGTCCGGCCGGTCAAGAATGCCCGGATGTGATTCCACATGGTGAGAGTCGGAATTCACGAGGTTGTGACAGGGATTCCCTTGAACACGGTCCCCAAGAGGGCACAGTCTCCTGTTCGTGCGTGTCGAACAGCTCGAATACATCGCTGCCGTCACACCGCTCGGCTCGCTGCGGCGCGCCGCCGAGGAACTGCACCTGTCCCAGCCCGCGCTCAGCGAGACCGTACGCAATCAGGTCGTCGACCGGGAGTACGAGCCGTGGGACCGCGAACGCGTCGTCGTCGACACCGCGCGGCAGAGCCCGCCGCAGTCACTGGCTGTGCTCCTCCGTGGCCTCGAACCGCGCTGACCGAGACGTGGCCGCTGCGCGGCGCGCGGCCTCGAAGGAGTGACCCCGGCGGCGCCATTCCTCCGCGAGCAGTTCGTACGAACGGACCCGGTCCGTGTGGTCGTGGGTGATCGTCGTGATGAGCAACTCGTCCGCGCCGGTGGCCTCCTGGAGTTGTTCCAGCTGGTCGGCCACCCGGGCCGGTGAGCCGACGAACTGGGTGTCGAGGCGGTCCTGGACGAGGGCCTGGTCCGCGTCGCTCCACGCGTGGGTGCGCGCCTCCTCGGGTGTCGGGAACTCGATGGCGCCTTCTGCGGTGCGGATGCTGCGGACCCACAGGCCGTAGCCGGTGGCGAGTTCGCGGGCGGTCGCGTCGTCCTCGGCGACGACGACGTCGGCGGAGACGCTGACGTACGGCTTGTCGAGGAACTCGGAGGGCTGGAAGAAGGAGCGGTAGCCCTCCACCGCTTCCAGGACCGTGGCGGGGCTGACGTGGTAGTTCGCGGCGAAACGCAGACCGCGCGCCCCCGCCGCCTCGGCACTCTGACCGCCGCTGCTGCCCAGGATCCACACCTCGACGTCGGCGCCCTCGCCCGGCACGACGTGTGCCTCGATGCCCTCCGGGGAGCGGTAGGTGCCGGCCAGCAGGGCGAGGATGTCGTCGATCTGCTCGGCGTAGTCCTGCGACTCGGCGCCCGGGAGCAGGAGCAGCTTGCGCTGCAGGGCGATGCGGGGTGAGCCGAGCAGGTGCTCGAAGGAGAAGCGGGGCGGGATCAGCAGGCCGTTCGGGGTGCGGCCGTCGACGACCGGGGTGGCCGTCGGCACGGTCGTCTTCTCCCCCGGTGGGCGGCCACCCAAGCGGCCCAGGCCCAGGTCGAGGCGGCCGGGGTGAAGGGCGTCGAGCAGGCCGAACTCCTCGACCGTGGACAGCGCCGTGCGGTGCCCGAGCTGCACGGCCCCGGAGCCGAGCCGGATGGTGGTGGTGGCGGATGCGGTCAGCGCCAGGACGACGGCGGGTGACGTACCGGCCACGCCGGGATTGAGGTGGTGCTCGGCGAACCAGTAGCGGGCATATCCGAAGCGCTCGGCCTGCTGTGCGAGGTCGATGGAGTTGCGCAGCGCATCGGCTGCCGTCGAGCCGGACGGGATCGGGACCAGGTCGAGGATGCCGAGGGGGATGTCAGACATGGGCGGACTCCTGGGTGAGCGGTGGCGCCGGAAGCACGGGTCCCCATACGAACGGTGGGTCCGGGATCTCGCGGCGCAGCACGGGGGCGGCCTTGGACTGGAACAGCTCGTGGGAGGCACGGTGCTGGGACTCCGTCAGCCCGCTCGCGTCGACATGCAGGTGGAGCACGGTGTGCCCGAACTGCTCGTGGTAGCGGTGGACCTTGTCGATGACCTGTTGCGGGCTGCCGATCAGAGCGGAGCCGCGTTCGACGAAGTCGTCCAGGGTCTCGAAGACCACGGGGAGGCCCGCCTGCTTGAAGAAGGCTCGGTTGGCCTCGAAGATCGGCCGATAGGTGGCAAGGGCCTGCTGGGAGGTCCGGGCGACGTATATGCCGGCCGTGCCGACGCCGACCGCGATCCGTGCCGGGTCGTGGCCGTAGTACTCCCAGCGCTCACGGTAGTAGCGGATCAACTCGGCGTACGGTTCGATCGGGTTGGTGACATTCGCCGAGAACAGCGGGTCGCCGTAGCGGGCGGCCAGGTCGACCGACTCCTTGCTGGTGGCGCTGCCGTGCCAGACCCGGATCGGCCGCTGGTACGGCCGTGGCCACACCTCGGCGTCGGTCAGCGGGGGACGGAAGCGGGTGTCGGTGGTGACCTTGTCCTGGCGCCAGATCTTCCGGAAGACCTCGTAGCTCTCGGCGTTGCGGTCCCACTGGTCCTCGGGCGTGACGTGGAACAGGTCGCGCTGGGCGGCGCCGTTGCCCTTGCCGATGATCAGGTCCAGTCGGCCCTCGGAGAGGTGGTCGAGGGTGGCGTAGTCCTCGTATGCCCGGACCGGGTCCAGCAGGCTGAGCGTCGTGACGGCCGTGAACAGGCGGATCCGCTTCGTCAGCGCGTCCACATGGCTCAGTACCACGGTCGGGGAAGAGGAGATGAACGGCCGCTCGTGCCGCTCCCCCACCCCGAAGCCGTCGAAACCCAACTCCTCGGCCAGCAAGGCGTTGTCGAGTACTTCGCGGAAGCGTTCGTGGGTCGACTTCTGCACCCCGGTGACGGGGTCCGGGCGGTGCACGATCAGGGTGATGGCGAGGAATCTCACGACGCCGCCCGCTGATCGCCCCGCAGGTCGTCCGGGAGGGCGAGGCCGAGGTGGTGGCGGAGGGTCGGGCCCTCGTAGTCGGTGCGGAAGACGCCCTGTTCCTGGAGCAGCGGGACGACCTTGTCGGCGAAGTCGTCGAGGCCGGTGGGGGTGATGTGCGGGACGAGGATGAAGCCGTCGCCGGCGTCGGCCTGGACGAAGTCGTTGATGGTTTTCGCGATGGTCGCCGGGGAGCCGACGAAGGTCTGGCGGTTGCCGGTGTTGATGACCAGGTCACGGATGGACCAGTTGTTGGCGGCGGCGAGCTCGCGCCACTCGCGGGCGGTGGCCAGCGGGTCGCGGTACATGCGCACCTGGGCACGGCCCTTGGCGATGTGGTGGTCGCTGACGTCCGGGTCGATGTCGGGCAGCGGCCCTTCCGGGTCGTAGGAGGACAGGTCCCGGTTCCAGACGAACTCCAGGTGCTTGATGGCGGTGGCGCCGCTGACCTGCAGGCGGCGCACCTCCTTGGCCAGTTCCTCGGCCTCGGCGTCGGTGTCGGCGAGGACGAAGGTCGCGGCGGGCAGGATCAGCAACTGGTCGTGCCGGCGGCCGTACTTGGCGAGGCGGTTCTTGACGTCCGTGTAGAACGCCTGGCCGTCCTTGAGGGTGGCGTGGCGGCTGAAGATGGCGTCGGCGGAGGAGGCGGCGAACTCGCGGCCCTCCTCCGAGTCACCCGCCTGGAAGATGACGGGGCGGCCCTGCGGGGAACGAGGGACGTTGAACTGCCCGTGGATGTCGAAGTGCTGTCCGGTGTGGACGAAGGAGCCGGCCTTCGCGTCGCGCAGGAAGGTGCCGGTCGCCTGGTCGGCGACGATCTCGTCGCCGTGCCAGGAGTCGAAGAGCTCGTTCGCCGTGGCGAGGAACTCCTTGGCACGGGAGTAGCGCTCCTCCTGGGGCAGAAAGCCGCCGCGGCGGAAGTTCTCGCCGGTGAAGGCGTCCCAGGAGGTGACGACGTTCCAGGCGGATCGGCCGCCGGAGAGGTGGTCGAGGCTGGCGAACTGGCGGGCCACCTCGTAGGGCTCGTTGAAGGTGGAGTTGATGGTGCCGGTCAGGCCGAGGTGGTCGGTGACGGCGGCGAGGGCGGCGAGGACGGTGAAGGTGTCGGGGCGGCCGACGACGTCCAGGTCGTAGATCTTCCCGCCCTGTTCACGCAGGCGCAGTCCCTCGGCGAGGAAGAGGAAGTCGAACTTGGCGCGTTCGGCGGTCTGCGCGAAGTGCGCGAAGGAGCTGAACTCGATGTGGCTGCCGGCCTTCGGGTCGCTCCATACGGTGGTGTTGTTGACGCCCGGGAAGTGCGCGGCCAGATGGATCTGCTTCAGCGGCTTGCTGGTCATGTCGGTGCGGTCCTTCCGGCTCAGGCGGTGGCGGCTGCGGCGTAGCGGTTGGCGGGGCGGGCAAGGCCCAGCAGGCCGCGCAGGGTGTCGGCTTCGTAGGCGGTGCGGAAGGCGCCCCGGCGCTGGAGCTCGGGGACCAGGCCCTGGGTGATGGCGGGCAGGTCGTGTCCGGCGACGGCGGGTCGCAGCCGGAAGCCACTCAGGCCTTCCGCCGCCAACTCCTGGAGCAGGTCAGCGAGTTGGGCGGGCGTACCGGCGAAGATCCGCGCGTCGCTGGTGTACGGCTCCCCCGCGAGGGCGTCCAGGCGTGCGCGGCGGTCCTCCGCGGTGGCCTGGTCGTCGTCGAGGAAGACCACCAAGTCGCCGAAGACGTGCAGGAGTTCACCGGAGCGCCCGGCCGCCTCCTGCTCGGCGCGGACCTCGGCGACGATCGCCCGGGCGTGCTCGGCGTCGTGCGGCGTGACGTAACCGACGTCGGCCTGCCGGGCCACCAGCCGGTACGGGACGGTCTGGTGGGCGAGGGCGGTGACCAGTGGCTGGCCCTGCGGAGGGCGCGGGGTGATGGAGGGGCCCTTGACGCTGAAGTGCCTGCCCTCGAAGTCGATGTAGTGCAGCTTGTCCCGGTCGATGAAGCGGCCGGTGGCGACGTCCCGGATCTCCGCGTCGTCCTCCCAGCTGTCCCAGAGCCTGCGCACGACCTCGACGTAGTCGGCGGCCTCGTCGAAGAGGTCGGTGACCACGGGGTCGTCGTACCCGTCGATGCGCGGGATCGTGCGGCGGCCGAAGTGCTCGGCCTCGTTCGGGCGCGCGGTGATCTGCACCCTGAGACCCGCCCGGCCGGTGCTCACGTAGTCCAGGGTGGCGATGGCCTTGGAGATGTGGAACGGCTCCGTGTGGGTGGCCACCGTGGTCGGGACCAGGCCTATGTGGCGGCTGAGGGGGGCGATGCGCGCGGCGACGAGCACCGCGTCCAGCCGGCCGCGGACCTGGTCGGTGCGGCCGTCGGGGTCGAGGAAGTGGGAGGACTGCAGGCCGAGGCCGTCCTCGAAGGTGACGAAGTCGAGCAGCCCGCGCTCGGCCTCGGCGACCAGGTCGGCCCAGTAGCCGGCGGCGAACAGGTCCCGGGGGCGGGCCACTTGCTCGCGCCAGGATGCGGGGTGCCAGCCGGTGCCGTCGAGGGCGACGGCAAGGTGCAGGTGAGAAGCGGGAGTTGAGGACACGGGGGTGCCTTTCCTGGAGGTCCGTACGAGATCGCCACGCCGCGGAAGTGGGCGTCAGGCGGTGTGAAACGGGTCAGGAGCAACAGAGGGCGCCGGCCACGCGCTGGAGGTCGATGTGGGGCCGGGTGTGGAGGCGGACGGCACGGCGGACTCGTGTCACCGGTCCCACCTCCGTCCGATCGGGCGCCTTCGACAAGGCCAACGGCATTGCTATGCCGTTTCTTCCAGGAAGGCGGCTCCGGTCGGCCGTACGAGTGCGAAGACCGTACGAGTGCGCAGGGTGAAGCCGATCGACTCGTACAGCCGGATCGCGTTCGCGTTCGTGGCCGCGGCATGCAGGAAGGGGCGTTCGCCGCGCTCCTTGATGCCGGCGGCGACCGCGCGGACCAAACGGGTGGCCAGGCCCCGGCCACGGTGGTCGGGGTCGGTGCACACGGCGCTGATCTCCGTCCAGCCGGGCGGGTGCAGCCTCCCCCAGCCTTCGGCCGGGGGGACCCCCATCTCGCTTCGCTCGCCGGCCAGGGCGATCAGCCGGCCGCGGTGGCGGATGCCGAGGTAGGTGCCCATCTCGACGGTGCGGGGCAGATAGGGGCCCGGCTCGGTGCGGGCGACCAGGTCCAGGATCTCGGGCACGTCGTCGGGACCGAGCCGTACGGCCTCGGGGTCGGGTTCGGCACGCAGGGAGGTGTCCACGAGCTGGACGCCATGTCCGGTGCGCACGACCTCCCAGCCCTCGGGCGCCTCGGCGACGCCCCGCACCGAGGCGGTGCCGCCGGGACCGACGAGCGCGGCGAGGTCGGCCCAGGCGCGCGGGTCGTCCTCGTCGGAGACGGCGTGGAAGGGGGCCATGTCCTGGTGGTAGCGGGCGGCGTGGCCGATTCGTTGGGCGATGGGGGTACCGCCCATGCCCTTAAGGCTATGGGGGAGGGCGTGGGGGCCGGTGAGCGCGGCCCAGGCGGGGTTGTCCAGGACGTGCGAGGAGCTGGCGTCGAGGGTGGTGACGGACATGGCGTGGTGGTCTCCGGGGTGCGGCTCGGGGTGTCCGGCGCGCGGGGACTCCACCGCGGGGCGGCGGTGGACTCCCCGGCACACGATGGTCAGGAGTTGTCGAGCGGCAGTCCGGGCGGGTTGACCTCGGACTTGGCGACGGCCTCGTTGGAAAGGTCGTAGGCCTTGAGCCACTTGGCGTACTGACCGTTCTTGATCAGGTAATTGATGGCGTCGGCGAGCGGCTTGGCGAGGCCGCTGTCCTTCTTCGCGGTGGCCGCGATCAGGCCCTGCAGGCTCGCGCCGGCGCCCGAGTAGGTGCCGGCGGTGCGGGTGGCGTTGGGCGTGTTCGCGACCTGGCGGTTGTGGTAGGCGATGCCGGGGTTGGGGCCGAAGTACGCGTCGATCTTGCCGCTGGACAGGGCCAGGTAGACGCTGTTGCTGTCCTGGAAGTACTTGACGGTGAGCTTCTTGCCCTCCTTGGCCAGCTTGGCCTTCCACTCCAGGAGGATCTTCTCCTGGTTGGTGCCGGAACCGACGGACACGGTCTTGCCGGCGAGGTTCTTGTAGGTGCCGTCGAAGTTCCAGGTGCTCTTCTTCGGCACGGTGAAGGCGAGGTTGTCCTGCTGGTAGGAGGCGAACTCGTACTTCTTCTTGCGCTCCTCGGTGTCGGTGACGTTGGAGAAGGCCACGTCGACCTTGCCGCTGTCGATGCCGACGAAGCGGTTCTCCCACGTGGAGTTCTTCACCTCGGGCTTGAGGCCGAGGACCGCGGCGACCAGGCGGCCGAAGTCGGGCTCCGCACCGGTCAGGGTCTTCTGGTCGCTGCCCACGAAGGCCAGCGGCGGGAATCCGGCCGGCAGGGCGCCGATGCCGATCTCCAGCTTGCCGCTCTTCTTGACGGCGGCGGGCAGTTCGGCGCTGATGGACTTGACCTCGGAGACCTTGATGGTGGTCTGCTGTGCGGCGCCGTTGGAGACCTGGCCGATGACGACCTCGCCGGACTTGGCGGCGGTGTCGGGGGAGGTGGCCGCGTCGCTGTCGCCACCGCAGGCGGCGAGCCCGGTGGCCAGGGAGGCGACGGCGGTCGCCGCGGTGATGCCGCGTATCAGGCTGCGTCGGGTGAGGTGGGTGGACATGGCCGTTCCTTGTCGCTGGAAGGTGATGAGGGTGGCGTAGGGGAGTCACGGGGTGCGGCGGGTCAGAGGACCTTGCTGAGGAAGTCCCTGGTCCGCTCGTGCCGGGGCTTGTCGAGGACCTCGGAGGGCGGGCCCTGCTCGATGATCTTGCCGCCGTCGATGAAGACGACCCGGTCGGCGCTCTCGCGGGCGAAGCCGATCTCGTGGGTGACGATGACGAGGGTGGTACCGCTGGTCGCCAGGTCCTTGATGACGGCGAGGACTTCGCCGACGAGTTCGGGGTCCAGGGCGGAGGTGGGTTCGTCGAAGAGGATGACGCCGGGGCACAGGGCGAGGGCGCGGGCGATGGCGACGCGCTGCTGCTGGCCGCCGGAGAGCTGGCTCGGGTAGGCGCCGGTCTTGTCGGCGAGGCCGACCCGGCCGAGCAACTCGCGGGCGAGCTCTTGGGCTTCGGGCTTGCCGAGCCGACCGGTGGCGACCGGGGCGGCGGCCACGTTGTCCAGGACGGTCAGGTGCGGGAAGAGGTTGAAGTTCTGGAAGACGAAGCCGATCCGGCCGCGCTGGGTGAGGATGGCCCGCTCGCTCAGCTCCTTCAGCCGATCGCCCTGCCTCTTCACGCCGATCGGCTCGCCGTTGATGCTGACGTAGCCGATCTCGGGCTTCTCCAGGTGGTTGATGACCCGCAGCAGGGTGGACTTGCCGGAGCCGGAGGGGCCGAGGATGACGGTGACCTCGCCGGGACGGACGGTCAGGTCGATGCCGTCCAGTACCCGGTGGGTGCCGTACCACTTGTGCACGTCGTGTACCTCGACGGCGGCGGCCTCGACGTCCGCCAGGGCTTCGAGCGTGGTGGCGGTCATACGGCGGCCTCCCGGCGGATGCGGGCCCGCAGGTCGGTGAGACCGGTGCGGAGCTTCTGCAGCGGCGTCGGCGGCAGGCTGCGGGTGGCGCCGCGGGCGTAGTGCCGCTCGACGTAGAACTGGATGACGGAGACGACGCTGGTCAGGACCAGGTACCAGACCGTGACGACCAGCAGCAGCGGCACGATGTCGCCGGGGTAGGTGGAGCCCATGGTCTGCGCGGAGCCGGACAGGTCGAGCAGAGAGACGTAGAAGACCAGCGAGGTGCCCTTGATCAGGCCGATGAGCTGGTTGACGTAGTTCGGGACGATCGAGCGCAGCGCCTGCGGAAAGACGATCTTCCGGAACTGGTAGCCCTTGGGCAGGCCGAGCGCCGCAGCCGCCTCGTGCTGGCCCTGGTCGACGGAGAGGATGCCGCCGCGGACCACCTCGGCCGCGTAGGCGGCCTCGTTGAGGCTGAGGCCGATCACGGCGACGACCATGTCGGTGGCGAGCCGGGACTCGTCGAAGGTGAAGAAGGCCGGGCCGAAGGGAATGCCGATGCTCAGAGTCTTGTACAGGGCACTGAAGTTGTAGAGGAAGATCAGCACCACGATGAGCGGGATGGAGCGCAGCGCCCAGACGTAGATCCAGCTGATCGCGCGCAGCACCGGGCTCCTCGAAAGCCGGGCCAGCGCGAGCACGATGCCGCCGAGGAGTCCCAGCACCGCGCTGTAGGCGGTGACTTCGAGGGTGATCAGCAGGCCGTCGAGGATGGTGGGGCGCAGGAACCAGTAGCTCCAGCGGTCCCACTGGTAGAAGGGGTTGGAGACCAGCCCGTGCACGAACTGGGCGACCAGGACCAGGACGACCGCGGTGGCGATCCAGCGTCCTGGCCGTCTCAGCGGCAGAACTCGCTGGGCGGTGAGGGCTTCCGACGATTCGTCGGCGGTCGGCACCTCGGGGAGGGTGACGGTGGCACCAGGGGGTTCACTCATGGTGGGCTCCGGCTGGGTGGGTACACCCCGGAAGCGCGGCGGCATGCGCGGGCGCACACAACGGCGAGGCACCGGGGGTGGGGAGGAGAACGGCACACCGCGCGGGCGGTGTTCGTCAGGGAGTGCGGGGGCTGCGGGGAGGTGTCAGCCCCGACAGCGGGCACAGCCCGGTGCGGTACACAGTGCGCTGTTCACGCGGAGCAGATCGACGGCGCGATCCGCCACCAGCAGATTCCGGTACGACCGTACGCAGCCCTGGGAGCGGCGTGCGGCCGTCCTGGGAGCTGCGTACATGGCGTCACCGTCACTGTTCCGGCCCTGTGGGCCTCGCGCTTACCGAGACGTCGTCGGTCCGGTCGTCACCTGGGGCACCCCACCGCGGTGCGAGGGTTGCCGGTCAGCCAGCCAGGGCTTGTCACTGACACTCATGACCGTTCTGGAGCTCAGTTAAGACAATTGCCCGAACGAATGTCAACGCCAGTCCGCCAGGTGGAACGGCCAACGGGCCGCATGTACGGCCTCCGGGCCATGGCAGCGCGCGTGGTGACGGCGTTCCGATGCCGCCGAGCTCTCCCCGAAAGCGGGCACGGACGTACGCGCGGCGGAAGAGACGTCGGGCTGGGTCCTGTGGTCGAAGTGCCGTTGTCCGCCCGGAGGGTGGGCCCGGCGTGCGTGCCAGACCCCGCCGGGGAGGCGGGAATTGGACGACAGGACCCTGGGAGCAGGGCTCACCCGTACACGCCGGACGGCACGGCGTTCCAGGGGACGCCGTCGGCGCGGAGCCTGCGGGCCTGAGGGCTGCGGTGGTCGTGGTCGAAGACGGGGAGGGTGCCGGCGGTGGGGCGGACGATGTCGCACACCGAGCCGGTCAGCGTGGTCTTCCCGGCGCCGTTCGGGCCGAGCAGCACGAAGAACGCGCCGTCGGGTGTCTCCGGTTCGAGCCCGGTCACCGCGGTGAAGCCGTCCTCGTACGTCTTGCGCAGGCCCTCGACTCGCAGCGCGGGCGGACTCCCGCCGCTCCGGGAAGTGGATGCGGCGGGAGTCGCGAGCAGGTCAGCCATGGGAAGCGGGCCGGCCGTGGGAAGCGAGCCGGCCGTGGGAAGCGGATCAGGCCCGGAAAGCGGGTCAGTCATGGAACTGGTTCCTGGGAAGCGGAAGCCCGTAGTGCTCGCGCAGCGTCGTGCCCTCGTACTCCTCGCGGAACAGGCCCTTGCCGCGCAGGATCGGCAGCACGTGCTCGACGAAGGCCGCCAGGCCCGACGGCAGGGCGGGGGCCATGATGTTGAACCCGTCTGCCGCACCGCCCTCGAACCAGGCGATGATCGTGTCCGCCACCTGCTCGGGCGTGCCGACGAACTCGAAGTGGCCGCGTCCGCCCCCGAGCCGGGAGATGACCTGCCGGACCGTCAGCTGCTCGCGCACCGCGAGATCGATGATCAGGTCGGAACGGCTCTGCGAGCCCTCCAGCTTCGGCCGGGCGAGAATGAAGTCCGGCAGGGGCTCGTCGAGTTGGAAGACCGACGGCTCGGTCTCGAACACGGCGGCCAGCTGGCGCAGCCCGTACTCCGGGACGCGCAGCTCGTCGAACTGCCGCGCGAGCGCCCGGGCCTCCTCCTCGGTCGACCCGATGTAGGGGACGATGCCCGGCAGGACGATGACGCCGCCCGGGTCGCGCCCGGCCGCTCTGGTCCGTGCCTTGATGTCGGCGTAGAAGGCGGCGGCACGCTCGTAGGTCGTGTGAGCGGTGAAGATCGCCTCGGCGTGGCGGGCCGCGAAGTCCTTGCCGTCCTCGGAGGAGCCGGCCTGGACGAGCAGCGGGTAGCCCTGCGGCGGGCGCTCGACGTTGAGCGGTCCGGCCACCTTGAAGTACCTGCCCTGGTGGTCGAGCCGGTGCAGGCGCGCGGGGTCGGCGTAACGTCCGGTGGTCCGGTCCGCGACGACGGCCTCGGACTCCCAGCTGTCCCACAGCGCCTTGGCGACCTTCAGGAACTCGTCGGCGCGGGCGATGGGGGTCCCCCCGCTCGAGCGAATTCGAGAGTGGGGGAGTTCGGCGTGGCCTGGGCGGTCGTCGAGGCCGAAGTTGGCCGCCTCGTCGGCCCCGGCCGAGGTGACGATGTTCCAGCCGGCGCGACCGCCGCTGACGTGGTCGACCGAGGCGAGCCGGCGGGCGAGGTTGTACGGCTCGTTGTACGTCGACGACACGGTGGCGATGAGGCCGATCCTGCTGGTCGCCTGGGACAGCGCGGTCAGCAGCGTCAGCGGCTCCAGCTGGCCCGGGGGCCGGAACTCGCCGGTGCCGATGAGGGCCGGGCCGTCCGCGAGGAACAGCGAGTCGAACTTGGCGCTCTCGGCCAGTCGGGCCAGCTCGATCCAGTGACGCAGGTCGAAGTCGGCCCGGGGATTGCTGTGCGGGAGCCGCCACGCCGCCTCGTGGTGACCCGCTTCCATGAGGAAGGCGTTGAGGTGGAGCCGCCGTCTCTCGCTCATGAGGTCACCTTCAGCTTGGAACTGTCGTAACCGGCCGGCAGGAGGTTGTCGGTGATCGACTTGACGTCGACCTTCTTGGTGATCTGGCCGGCCTCCAGGAAGGCGTCGGCGAGCTTCTGCTCCAGTTCGATGTCCGACTGCTCCACCGGAGTCACCCGGTTCGAGTAGGCGGCCAGGGACGCCTTGGCGTCGGCCAGCGGGATGCCCTGCTCCTTGGAGAGCGCCTGCGCGTACTGGTCGGGGTTCTTCACCGCCCAGGCGAACTCGCGCGACAGCCTCTTCAGGACGTCCGTGAGAGCCGCGCGCTTGGTCTTGTCCTTCAGCGACGTGTCACTGGCGACGTAGTAGCTGCTCGTCTGGTCGATCGGCGGCAGCCCCTTCACCAGGATCCGCGCGCCGTTCTTGACGGCGATCGCCGACTGTGGGTTCCAGATCGACCAGGCGTCCACCTTGCCGGTGTTGAACGCCGTGGCGCCGGCCGCCGGGTCGAGGAAGACCAGCTTCACGTCCTTGGGGGTGAGACCGACGCTCTTCAGCGCGTTCAGGGCCAGACCGTGGGCCGAACTGCCCTGCGGGACAGCGATCTTCTTGCCCTTGAGGTCGGCGGCCGTCCTCAGCTTCGAGCCCTTCGGCACGATGATGTTCTCCACGGCCTGGTCGGGCGTGAGCGAGCGGTTGACGGCGACGATCTTGAAGCCGTACTCCTTCGCGGCGCCGGTGATCGGCGGTACGTCGCCGACGCTGCCGAGGTCGATGTCGCCCGAGGCGGCGGCCTGCACGAGCGGCGGGCCGTAGGTGAACCGGGCGAACTTCACCTTGTAGGGCGCGTTGTCGAACACGCCGGTGATCTTCGCCAGCTCCTGGCTGCCGTCACCGCCGTTGTCGCCGATGGTGAAGGTGTACTTGCTCCACTCCGGGTGCTCGGCGTCGCTCGCGTCGGCGACGTTGCTCAGCGGCGCGGAGGTGTCGTCCGACGAGGATCCGCAGGCTGCGAGGGTGCCCGCCAGGGCGAGCGAGCCGACGGCGCCGATGAGTCTGGCTGTTCTCTTTCGCATGGGTTGTCGTGCTTTCTGTGCTGGGCGAGGGTGTTCGGTGTTCGGTGAAGTCAGTGCTGACGCGCGAGGCCGAGGTCTTCCAGGAGCCGCGCGCGCAGTTCCTCGCGGGCGACGCTCGCCTCGCGGTCCGCGGCGGACAGGCGCACCTCGTGCGAGGCGCCGATGCGGCCGTTGCTCATGACGACGATGCGGTCCGCCAGGGCGATCGCCTCGTCGACGTCATGGGTGACGAGCAGCATGGCGGCGTGGTGCCTGGTCCGCAGCGCGCGTACGAGGTCGTGCATGCGCAGCCGTGTGATGGCGTCGAGGGCGGCGAACGGCTCGTCGAGCAGGACGAGTTCGGGCTCCGAGACCAGTGCGCGGGCGAGCGACACCCGCTGGGCCTCGCCGCCGGAGAGCTCCTTGGGCCATGCCTTCTCGCGGCCCGCGAGCCCGACCTCGGCGAGCACGTCGCGGGCACGCTGCTCCGCGTCGGGTCCGTGCAGGCCGAGCGTGACGTTGCGCAGGACGCGCTGCCACGGCAGCAGCCGGTCGGCCTGGAAGACGATCGCACGCCGCGCCGGGACCTCCACGCGCCCGCCGTCGGGCCGGTCGAGTCCGGCGAGCAGACGCAGCAGGGTGCTCTTGCCGCAGCCGAAGGGGCCGAGCAGGATCACCAACTCCTCGTCGGCGATGGTGAGGTCGAGGTGGTCGAGCACCACCCGGTCACCGAACCGACGGACCACCTGCTCGACGACGACCCCGGTCTGCCGACGGGGTTCCGCCGCGACGGTGCTGCTCATGACGCCTCATAACTGGGTCGCCACCGCAGCAGCACCCGCTCGAGAGCCCGGACGAACTGATCGGCGAGCAGACCGAGGAGCGAGTAGATCACCAGCCCCACGAAGACCTGGTTGGTCTGGAGGTACGTCTGCCCCTGAGTGATGAGGAAGCCGAGTCCCTTGTCGGCGTTGACCGTCTCGGCGGCGACGAGCCCCAGGACGCTGTACGCGAGCGAGAACCGCAGGCCCACCAGGAACCCCGGCAGGGCTCCAGGCACCAGCACCCGCGTCACCAGACGCCAGGTTCCCGCGCCCGTCGTGCGCGCCATCTCGATGAGCCGCTGGTCGACGCCCCGGATCGCGGCGAACAGGTTGAGGTACATCGGGACGCCGGCACCGAAGGAGATCAGCAGCACCTTGGTGAGCTCGTCGATGCCGAACCAGACGATCATCAGCGGCAGCACGGCGAGCAGGGGGATCGTGTTGAGGATCTGCACGACGCCGTTGAACAGGTACTCACCGCTGCGCAGCAGCCCGCCGAGCACCCCGCTGACGATGCCCACCGTCAGACCGATCGCCAGGCCGATGCCGGCCCGCTGCAGCGAGATGGCCAAGTCAGGGCCGAGGACGCCCTGCTGCCACAGATCGGCGGCGGACTTCACGATCGACGTCGGCGCGGGGGCGTAGGTCTTCGACACCACTCCGGCCCGGGCGAGCGCCTCCCAGGCGAGGAGGATCGCGACCGGGGTCGTGTAGATGCCCAGCGGCCAGCGCAGGCGCTCGCGGAGTGTGCTGAACGGTGTCCGGCGGCGGGCGTCACGCGGCAGGAACACCTCGCGTTCCCGCGCGCCCGTCGTCCCGGCGTCCGGGGCCTCGGCGTCCGGGCCCTTGGTGACGGCAGGCGCCTTCAGGCTGAGCTCGGTCATGCCGCCACCGCCAGTACGCTGCTGTAGTGCGAGGCGTCGCCGACGAGTTGCTCGCTGCGGCGGCCGTCGACACCGGTCGGCACCTCTCCCGCGACCGTCACCCGGTTGAGGCGGCGCGGGTGGTCGTCGTAGTTGTCCACCCCGTAGTGCTGGGTGATCCGGTTGTCGAAGATCAGCAGCTGGTTCGGGGACCAGGTCCAGCGCAGGATGTTCTCCGGACGTGTCACGTATGACTGCAGGATGCGCAGCAGATCGGCCGAGTCGCTGCTCGGCAGGCCGACGATCCGTTTGGCGAACCCGCCGATGAACAGGCCGCGTTCGCCCGTCAGCGGATGCACCCGCACCACCGGGTGCTCGGCCTCGTAGGGCGTGGAGACGAAGACGCGGTCGTACTCCTGCCGCTGCGCGGTGGTGGCCGCGGGGCGCGCGTAGTCGTACTGGTTGGTGTGCACGACGCGCAGCGTGTCCGCGAGGGCGCGCAGCGGTTCGGGGAGGTCGCGGTAGGCCGCGGCGGCGTTGGCGATGAGCGTCTCGCCACCGTAGGGCGTGGTCACGATGGAGCGGAGCGTGGTGAGCTGCGGCGGGTTGACCACGAAGGTGACGTCCGTGTGCCACTCGTTGGCCTTGGACGTCTCACTGTCGACGGCGAGCACGTTCGTCGTGCCGTCGGCGGCCGGCACGTTGGGATGGGCGGTGGTGAGTTCACCGAACCACCCGGCCACACGCTCCTGGCCGGCATTGTCGAGGTTCACGTCGTCGAACACGATCGCCTTGTGCTCGTTGAGGGCGTCCCGGAGCGTCGTGACCGTCGAGAGGCCGGGCGGCGTCGTGAGGTCGACGCCCTCGACGACCGCGCCGATGCGGCCGGTGAGCTTACGGATGGACACAGGCATGAGAGGTCCCTCCCGGGCAGATGGGCACACCAAGGGGTGCTGGGGATGAGGGAAGGCCACGCTGGGCGGGCCTCGAGAGAAGAATGCGTGGTCGCAGGACCGCTACAGCCGCCTTCTCAGCGACCGCGTCGGCGTGCGTGAACAGGCTCCCGGCTCATACCGGAAGGAGAGGAGACGGAGAGTCCTCAGGTGGTGGATACGACGATCCCGTGGGGAGGCATCGCAGTGCGGGCGGTCTTACACCGCCTCAGCCGTCGTAGTCAGCGACAACAAAACGCGCTGGAGACGTGCGCCAGATCGATGTGGCGCCGCCGAGTCAGGTCCACGCGCGGGTTCATGGGACGGGAGTTCAGCAGACGCCCACCGCGTTGGTCAATAACTTCCCGGACAGGTCTTGCATTGCGGACACGGAGAACTTCTCCGCCTCTTCGGGACACGTCCACGCGGCGGGAAACCGCCGGGCACTCCCCCGGCGCGGAAAATGAACACGAGGGCACACACCGGGCAGGGCGTGATCGCCCGTTCCGGTTGCGTGCCCTCGCGGGCGATCCGGTCGAACCCCGGTCAGGCCTGGGCGACCGCCCCGTCGGTGGAGGCTCCGGAGGCGACCCCGTACGCCGGCTCCGGCACGGACTCGGGCGTGAGCAGCACCGAGCGGCGGCCGTCGACGCCCACCGGCACGTCGCCGTCGATGGTGACGCGGCGCAGGGTGCGCTCGTGGTCGTCGGAGTCGTCCACGCCGTAGTGCTGGGTGGCGCGGTTGTCCCACAGGGCGACGTCACCGGCGCGCCACTGCCAGCGGACGGTGTTCTCCGGGCGTTCGATGTGCGACTGGAAGAGGTTGATGAGGGCCCGCGAGTCGGTGCCGCGCAGCCCGCTGAGCCGCTGCACGAAGTTGCCGAGCAGCAGGACCCGTTCGCCGGTCTCCGGGTGGACGCGCACCACGGGGTGCTCGGTCTCGAACTTGGTCGAGGTGAACACCTTCCGGAACCGGCTCAGTTCGGCCGACGGGGCGTCAGGGCGTACGGCGGCGTAGTCGTAGTCGTTGGTGTGCACGGCGCGCAGGCTCTCGGCCAGCACCCGCAGTTGCTCGGGCAGTCCGGCGTGGGCGGCGGCCGTGTTGGCCCACAGGGTGTTGCCGCCGTAGGGCGGGACGACCTCGGCGCGCAGGATGGAGAAGGCGGGGTAGGCGGGCACGAAGGTGACGTCGGTGTGCCACTGGTTGGCGCGTCCGCCGTGGTCGTTGTCGACGGCGAAGGCGTACTTGCCGTCGACGGAGGGCACGGTGGGGTGGGCGACGGGCTCGCCGAGCAGACGGCCGAACGCCTCGTGGCTGTCGGCGTCGAGGTGGTGCTGGTCGCGGAAGAAGACGACCTTGTGTTCCAGGGCCGCGGCGCGGATCGCGGCGACGGTGGCCTCGTCGAGGTCGCCGCCGAGGCGGACGCCGGTGATCAGGGCGCCGATCCGGCCGCCGATCTTCTCGACGGTGAGGGTGGTGTTCTCCGGGGCGGGCGCGGCGGGTGCGGTGGACGTCATGGAGGGGGTCCCTTCGCCGGGTGGCTGCTGGTTCTGTTAGTTGCTGTCGGAGCGGAAGGAAATCCGCGCAGGTGAAGGCCTGGGTGAATCCGGGCGGAAGCAGAGCGGGGATGCCGTCGTGAATTCAGCGGCACGGACACGCGGCCGGGACGTGGTATCACCCCAGGCCGGCGGGGAGCCGCGGAACGAGACGATGCGGCGCGGTCATGTCCACGAGCTTGGGCACACGCGGTCGAGCCGGTCAAGGTTTCCCGGAACCGTTTCACGAGGCTGCAATACACCGGTCACAGCCGCCGTGGCCCTGGCCACTGCCGGTCGCCAAAGGGCCCTGTCGCACGGCATGTTGGATCCGCTCATCCGCGCGCAGCAGGAAGGACCGCGATGTCGACCACCACTCCCCCGGGTGCACGCGCATCCGGCGACGGTCGCCGGGAGGCCAACGCCGCTGCCGTGCTGCGGGCCGTGCTCGACCACGGTCCGGTCGCCCGCAGCGGCATCGCCCGGCTGTCCGGGCTGAGCCCGGCGGCCGTCTCCCGGCAGTGCACCGACCTGGCCCGCCTCGGCCTGGTGCGGGAGGTGCCGCACCTGGTCGCGGCGAGCGGGGTGGGCAGGCCGCAGATCCCGGTCGACCTCGACACGGAGGAGACCGGGCCGCTGGTCGCGGGGGTGCACATCGGAGTGCCGCGCACAGCTTTCGGGCTGACGGACCTGCGCGGCACGCTCCTGGCACGGCACGACTTCCGCTACGACGGCGTACCGGCCGCGGGGCTCGCGGACCACATCGGCCGGGGGCTGACCGCGTTCATCGCGGAGCACGCACCGGCCGGCCGCAGGGTCCTGGGGGTGGGCGCGGCGATCGGCGGCTGGGTGGATCCGACGACGGCGACCGTCGTACGGCATGACGCGCTCGGCTGGCACCATCGGCCCCTCGGAGCGGAGCTGCGGCGGCACACCGGACTGCCCGTCCGTGTCGACAACCACGCCCGCGCCGTCGCCCGGT
>NZ_AEJC01000633.1 GCF_000317595.1 Streptomyces ipomoeae 91-03
CCGCACACCGTTCGTTGTTCGTACGGCGGTCCGCCCATTACCTTCGCACGACGGTTCGGCCCGGCTCCGGAAGGAACGCATGACCGAAGCCGAGGGGAGTCCCCGGGGCGCCGCCGACGACCGTCACACGCTCGCGCCGCACTCGGAGCGTCCCGGGCCGTGGCGGCCGAAGGCCCGGCCCACGCCGAAGGCCCCGGTCGCCGATGGGCCGGCCGGGGCGCAGTCGGGTCGGCCCGGCCGGTCGGCGACTGCCGTACCGGGCCGGGTGCGAGGGCGTGGTCAGCGGGGCAGGGTCAGGCCTCCGTCGACGGGCAGGACGGTGCCGGTGACGTAGTCGGCGTTGATGAGGTACTCGACCGCCATGGCGACGTCGTCGGGGCGTCCGACGCGGCCGGCGGGCGCGGCCTCGGCCACGGCGGCGAACTGCGCTTCGCGCTGTTCCCCGGGAAGACCGGCCCACCAGGACGTGTCGATCACTCCGGGTGAGACCGCGTTGACCCGTACCGGGGCCAGTTCGACGGCCAGCGGAGGGACGGCACGCTCGATGCCTCCGTTCGCCGCGGCCAGGGTGACGGTGCCGGGGCGGGCGACGCGGGCGCTGCCTGCGGAGAGCATGGTGATGGAGGCGGTGACCTGGGCGTGTCGGATGGCGGTCAGGTAGCCGTGGAGCTTGCTGTCGACGACGTCCCGGATCCGCTCCGTGGTGAGGGACTTGAGAGGGCCGAAGCCGGTCATTCCGGGACCGAAGGCGAGGACCAGGTGGTCGAACGGGCCGGTGCGCTCGAAGAACGCGCGCACGTCGTCCTCGACGGTGCTGTCGAGCCGCTCGGCGACCGCGACCTGGTTCCCGGCCGCTGCCAGGCGTTCGGGGTCGCGGCCGGTGACGGTCGTGGTGATCCCGGCCTTGGTGAGTCGGGTGGCGACGGCCAGGCCTATGCCGGACGTGCCACCCATGATCACTGCCTGCACGCTGTTCGTTCCTTCCCGTCGGGATGTCCGTGGTCTCAGGGGAGCCGCCGAGCGCCTTCGCCATGGGGCGTCTCCAGCAGACGGTGTCGGCCGATCCACGAGGAGATGGCGGCGGCGATCTCGCGGGGGCGGTCCTCGGGGGCGAAATGGCCCGCGGTACCGCAAGGGACGGTCTCCAGCGCGGCGATATTGGCGGCGCACCAGGAGGACATGGCCTCGTCGACCAGGAGCGTGGGCGAGCCCTGGAAGGTCAGCAGCAGCTTCGGGACGTCCGGGCTGGCCTTGAGCCAGGCGTTGAACGCCCGCATACGGGCGACGAGTTCGGCGGGCTGGCCGTCCAGAGGTATCTGTCGGGCCCAGGCCAGCAGTGGGCGGCGGCTGTCGGGGGTCGGATGGGGCGCGAGGTGGGCGTTCATGTCGTCGTCGGCGACGGTGGTCAGGACTCCGCCGCCGCCCGTGTACGCCTGGCGGAGGTAGAGGTCCTGCCGCAGCACCATCTCCTCGCCGACGCCCGGGGTGTTGATCGCCTCGCAGCGGGCGCGGGCCATGGGTCCGAGTTCGTCCCAGGTCATGGGTTTGATGATGCTCTCCAGCAGCACGACGCCGTGCACGCGCTCAGGATGGCGGGCGGCCCAGTCGCAGGCGAGCGTGCCGCCCCAGTCGTGTCCGACGAGGACGACCCGGTCCAGTCGTAGGGCCTCCGTCCAGGCGTCCAGGTACCGGGCGTGATCGGCGAACAGATAGGGGATGTCGGGCTTGCCGGACCGGCCCATCCCGATCAGATCGGGTGCCAGCAGCCTCCCGCCGCCCACATACGGCAGGACATTGCGCCAGACGTACGACGATGCGCAGTTGCCGTGGAGGAAGACCAGCGGAACTCCTTCGCCGTCGTCGAGGTAGTGCATCGTGGAACCGAGGGCGGCGATCTCAGGCATAAACGTGTTCCCTTTCACAGTCGGCGGCGCCCGGACGATTTTTCCGGCGGAAAAGCAGAGGAATATCGACCTCAACCGAGGAACAGGGTGCATCCCAGGTCGACGGCAAACCCTTCATGAGCCCGCCGCATGGGCCGGGAAAGGTGACACGATTAAATTCCCCGGCCTGCTCCAGATGTGTGATCCATCACGCTTCCCCCTGCCGGGCGAAGTAGACCGCCGAGTAACCTTTTTGTTGACGGAGGGTCTGTGCGAGCGTCACGCCGGAAGAATTCTTACCTGATCCTTCCCTGATCCGCCGTCCACTCGTAGAAAGCGCGAGCCATCGCGTCCTTCGGTTCCTGCCAGCCCGGATCGTAGGGGGAGATGAACTCGCTCAGCCGGGCGTCGACATCCTGAAAGAGGGGATGGTTCCGCGCCCGGCTCAGGTTCGGCCGAAAGTTCTCGTCCGCCTCGATCAGATGGACGTACACGTCGTGGAAAGTGAACAGCGTCCGCCGGGACACCCCGATGAGGTGGGGCAGTTCGCTCGCGTCGGACTCGGCGAAGATCTGCGCGATCTCCGGGGCCGACTGCTGCTGCATCCGGGCGACGATGAGCGTCCGATTCACGGTTCCTCCTGGTAGGTGTGTGAGGCCCCGGCGGCCCGTGGCGCTCCGGATCCCGCACCCACGGGCCCGGGGGCCGGCCGGTACCGCTTCCGCATCATCGACACATCTGCTCGACGACGGCTCGAACGCCGGTCCAACGCGCTTCGGCCTCCCTGGTCGCGACCCGCGCCGACATGTGCTTCCAACCGTGTCCAACGGGTGCCGGGCGACGCGGACGCGGGCGCCGTACCGCCCGCGGGAGTTCCGGTTCCCGCCGGGCGAAAGGCGATGCGAATTGGCCAGCACGTTATGGTCGTCGATCGAGCCGTGACCGACTTCGGCGCAGCCACCAGGACATTCTTCCCGCCCGTCGGCGCCCCACCGATGACTTCTGGGCATTTCTCGCACGGGCGGCATGAACGCCCAGAATCCCGGAAAGCTCCGCCGCGGAATGGATCGAACCTGGACTCCGCCGCATCACTTCAAACATCTTGTCATCCGCCGAAAATAACTGTCTCACGATCCGGTCACCGTCACTTCCCTGCCCGCGTCCCGCATCCATCGACGAACCGGTCCAATCACGTCTTCCCAGCAGTCACATCCTTCACACGGCGGGAGTTCTGGTCATCGGACCTGTGAATGTCGATGCATCCTGCATTCATGCAATGAACTATTGACAGTTGCACAACTTAGGCCACAGGCTGTCTCCTGTACTGCCGCTGATCATCTCGGCTGATTGAGGCATACGGCGTCACTGTTCCTGTGCCGGGAACGCCGGGCGCCAGGCATTTGTTGCGTCAGCAATCAGCCATGTCCCCCACCCTCACAATGTGGTTGCCCGAATGCCGAAAGACAGTGGCACTACCGGGATTTTCAAGCCGCAGCGAACGAAGAAATACGGTGCCCCCATTGATCCAGGTTCGCCTTCTGGGACCCTTCGAGCTGACCTGCAACGGCAAGTCGGCGGTGAGGCTGTCCGCCCCGAAACTGCGCCGGGTCCTGATGCTTCTCGCCCTGAACGCCGGTCGCGTCGTGAGTACCGCCCAGTTCCTGTCCGAGCTCTGGGAAGATCGCCCGCCCCGTAGCGCCCGTACGACCCTGCAGACCTACATCTACCAACTCCGCAAGCTCATGGCCCGGGTCACCGACGCGTCCGGCGCGCGGGTGTCACTGGAGACGACAGCCGCCGGCTACCTGCTCCGCCTTCCTCCCGAGTGCGTGGACGCACACCGTTTCACCGCCCTGGTGGCGGAGGGACGCGCCCACATCGCCGCGAGCGAGACCCTCCTGGGCGTCCAGACACTCGACAAGGCACTCGCCCTGTGGGGCGCGACCTCGATGGCGGAGACCGACCTCGGCTCCGTACTGCAGACGGAGGCGGTCCGGCTGGAGGAGCTGCGTCGCACCGCGGTCGCGGAACGGATCGAGGCCGAGCTGAGCCTGGGACTGCACCACCAAGCGGTGGGGGAACTCCTCGGGCTGGTCGCCTCGAACCCCACCGACGAAGGATTACAGGCCAAGCTGATGCTTGCGCTGTACCGGTCCGGGCGCCGGTCGGAGGCACTGACCGCCTACCGCCGGGCCCGATCGGCGCTGGCGACCGAGCTCGGGCTGGAACCGTGCACGGAGTTGCAGCAGTTGCACAGCCGCATCCTCGCCGGAGACCCTTCGCTGGACCTGCCCGAGGACACCACCGCCGTACGGTCCGCCGCCACGTCGATCCCGGCGCCCAGCCAACTGCCCCCGGACGTCCGGCTCGTGGGACGGAAGCCGCAGTTGGAGGCTCTCTGCCAGGCGCTGGCCGACGGCCCAGGTGTCGGCAGGCCGGTGGTGGTCGTGACCGGTGCCCCCGCATCGGGCAAGTCCGCCCTCTGCGTGCGCACCGCTCACCAGGTCCGCGCCGACTACCCGGACGGTCAGTTGTGGGCCGAGATGACCACACCCGCTGGCCGGCCTGTGCCGCCGGGAGAGATTCTGGGCGATTTCCTGCGTGCGGTGGGACTTCCGCCCAACCACATTCCGGAGGACGTCGACGAGCGTGCCCGGATGTTCCGCAGTTGGGCCGCGGACCGCCGGGTGCTGGTGGTGCTGGACGACGTCGTGGACGTGGACCAGCTCATCCCGTTGCTGCCCGGGGGTTCTCGGAGCGCCACCTTGTTGACGTGCCGACGACGCCTCTCCGATCCACGGATCACCGCGGTGGTGCCTGCTTCCCGGCTGAGCCACACGGAGGCGTGGGACCTCCTGGCCGACACCCTGGGACCGGACAGGCTCGCCTACGAGGCCGACGCGGTGATCAAGGTGATCCAGCTGTGCCAAGGGTTGCCCGGGGCCCTGAGGACCGTGGCCCGACAGCTCGAGATGCGTCCGCACTGGTCCGTCGCCCGGATCCTCGACCGCTCGACGCTGCCCGCCCTCCTCCCGAGCTTCCGGCGTACGTACCGGCTTCTGACGCCTCCTGTGCGGTCGGCCTTCCGCGCTCTCGCCGCCGTGGATTCGGTGATCACGGCCGAGGAGGCCGGAACCGTCCTGGGGGTGGCCACTCCGGCGGCGGAGGCGTTGCTGGAGGAGTTCGTCGAGGTGCAACTGGCCCATGTGTGCCGGGGGCCGGAGAGCAGCGGTATCGGTTACGAGTTCGGGTGGCGGTACACCAAGGCGGAGCTGGACTTCGCGTGCGACGCGGCCGAGCGGGACACACCGGAGCCGGTCGGTGTCGGCGCCGGTGCGCGGGTGGAGCCAGCCGCGTTCGCCGCTGGTCTGACGCACGGCCTGCCGGCAGGCGTGGTGCCGTCGACGACATTCCCGCGGCGGGCCGTGCCGTCCACACGGCTCTAGTCGGGCTCCAACCGGATGCGAGCGCGATGGCCCAGGGTCGACGTACCGACGTGGCGTGAGAGACGGAGACCTGCATGGGATATGGACTGAAAGCGAAACGAGTGCTTGTCACCGGGGGGACACGCGGGATCGGCCGGGCCACCGTGCTGGCGTTCGCCGAGGCGGGAGCCCACGTCGTGACGTGCCACAGGGCCGAGGGTCCTGAGGTGTCGCGGCTGGCCGGCGACTTGGCGGAGCACGGCGACGAGCACCGGATCATCCGACAGGACGTGACCGACGCCGAGGGGGCTCGGCGTCTGCTGGAGGTCTGCCGAGAACACCTCGGGGGTCTGGACGTCCTGGTGAACAACGTGGGGGTCGACGGCCACGCTCTGCTGGAGGACCTGGAACCGGCGCAGTGGCACCGGGTGATGGACCACAACGTCACCTCGGCGTACCTCGTGTCACGAGCGGCGCTGCCGCTGCTCGCCGACGGCGCGTCGATCGTCAACGTCGGTTCGGCCGCCGCTCTGCGGGGCCGACCGGCGTCGGCCCACTACGGCGCCTCGAAGGCCGCCATGATCGGGTTCACGCGGGGCCTGTGCAAGGAGTTGGGTCCCCGGCAGATCCGGGTCAACGCCGTGGCCCCGGGCGTCACGAGTGACGACCCCGGCAGTGACCTTCCCCCTCATGTGCTGGAACGGCTGCTCGCCGCGACCGCGCTCGGGCGGCTGTGCCGACCGCGGGACGTGGCCGACGCCGTGCTCTTCCTCGCTGGTGACGACTCCCGCGGCATCAGCGGTGCAACTCTGACTGTCGATGGAGGTATGTGATGCCGTTCGCTGCTGTGACCTACCGGGTGAAGCCCGGTCACGAGGACGAGATCGCGGAGATCTTCCGGGACTTCAAGCGGGTCGACACCCCGGTGCTGCCCGGCCGGGACGGGTCGGCCGCCGGACGGCTCCTGGGCACCGCGGTGTTCATCAAGGACGACGTGATGGTCCGCGTGATCCACTACGAGGGTGACTTCTCCGCGATCGCCGGGCACATGGCCCGTCAACAGGGCGTGCACACGGTGGAGAAGAGGCTCGCCCCGTATCTCGTGGAGCAGCGGGACACTCGTACCGAGGAAGGGTTCGAGAAGTACTTCCGTAACGCCACCATGAGGGTGCTCACCCAGCTCTCGGCGGACGATCACCCGGCGGCATGACGGCCATGGCCGAACTCCTCGGGGTGCTGGTGCTCTTGGGGAACGGGCTGACGGCAGGCGTCCTGTTCGCGGTCGCGCTGAGCGTGGTGCCGGCGATGGCGGCGATGCCCGCGGCCCGCTACGTGTACGTCCACCAGCTGCTGGGCAGGAACTGGGACCCCACCATGCCGGTGATCGTCCTCGCCTCGGCCCTTGCCGACCTCGCCCTGGCGATGGGTTCCGACATCTGGTCGCGCACGGCGCTGTTCGGCACGGCGGCCCTGCTCCTGCTGGCCGTCTCCGTCGTCTCACACTTCCGCAACGTACCCATCAACCGCCGGGTGAAGGCACTCGACCCGCAACGGCTGCCGCCCGACTGGGGTGACCCCCGTCCGGAATGGCGCCGCTGGCATCTGACCCGCACGGTGCTCGCCGTGACCGCGCTGGCGCTGAACGCCCTGGCCCTGACCGTCGTACCGGCCGGAGCCTGACGGTCTCGTCCTTCCCGCACCCACCGTTCGTCGATAGTTCCGTCTGTCTGGAGGCAGCTGTGAGATTGAGGAGATCACCGTGATCCTGGTGACTGGTGCGACCGGCAACGTCGGTCGCCATGTCGTGGACCTGCTGCTCGCCGAGGGCGCCACCCCGCGGGCCCTGACCCGTGACCCGACGGCGGGCCGGCTGCCGGACAAGGCCGAGGTGATCGGTGGCGACCTGTTACGGCCCGAGTCGGTGGCCGCGGCGCTGGACGGGGTGGCCACCGTGTTCCTGAACCTGTCGGCGGTGGGCGAGACGACCGAGGAGTTCCTGGCACTCGCCCGGCAACAGGGGGTGCGTCGGGTGGTGATGCTTTCCTCCTCGTCCGTTCAGGACGGGATGGCCGAGCAGCCCAGCATGCTCGCCCAGTGGCACAAGGCGAGCGAGGACCTGGTCAAGGCGTCGGGCCTGGAGTGGACCATCCTGCGGCCCGGCGAGTTTGATACCAACGCGCTGTGGACCTGGGGCGAGCAGCTGCGCGCCACGGGCACGGTGCGCGGCGCGTACGGCATGGCGGCCACCGCTCCGATCCATGAGCGGGACATCGCGGCGGTGGCCGTACGGGGGCTGCTGACGGACGACCACGTCGGCGAGCGGTATGTACTGACCGGCCCCGAGTCGCTGACCCAGTACGACAAGGTACGCATCATCGGGGAGGCCGTCGGGCTGCCGTTCCGGTTCGAGGAAGTGTCCCCGGAGGTGGCGCGGGAGGACTATCTCGCGCGGGGCATGCAGGCGCAGGCCGTCGACAGCATGCAGGACCACTTCGGCGCGGCGATCGACGGCATCCTCCGGCGTCTGGCCCAGTCGGTGGGCCGTGCCGCCCCGATCACGTCGACCGTGACAGAGGTGACAGGTCGTCCGGCGCTGACGTTCGCGCAGTGGGCGGCCGAGAACGCGAGCGCGTTCCGCGGCTGATCCGCGACCGCGATCGACGCCCGACCCGGGAACAGATCCCACTCTCACTCGTCCCGCTCTCACTCGCGAGGTGGTCATGTCGGAAGGTCCAAGCCCCCGTGAAGTCGTCACCGAACTGCTGGAGGAACGTCAGAAAGAAGGGTCGCGGGTCGAACTCGCCGAATTCTATGCGGAGGACGCCGTCATGGAACATGTCTTCGGCATGCTCGGGCCGACCCGCTGGGAGGGCCGGGACCAGCTGAGGGAGCATTTCAGGAGTCAGGGCTCGGGAGATTTCAGGGTCAAGGCCCACAACCTTGTGATCCACGAGACGTTGGACCCCGAAGTCATCGTGATCGAGTGGGAATTCGACATGATCGAGATCTCCGGGGGCCGGTCCGTGCGACTGTCGAACATCGTGGTCATGAGGGTACGGGACGGGCTGATCGTGTCCTCGCGGGACTACCACAACCACCTGGGCCTTGCGGCGGCCACCGGCGGTCTGCCGGCGCTGTTCGCGGCCCTCGCCGAAAAGAACGGCGACTGACCGGTCGGACCCGAAACGGCGGCCCGGAACCACTGTCCGAAACGGCGCCGGTCCTCCGGGAAAGGGCGGAGATCCGGGAAACGGCGGCGATGTCCGAAGGGAAGGCCGTCGCGAAATGCAGAGTTCATCAGGTGCGAGCGCGCCGAGCGACAACCGATGGAAAGGTGTTCCCATGCCCGAAGAATCCGTGTACGCCCGTCACCAGGACCCGAGTTTCCTGGAGGAGCTGTACGAGACAGGCGCGACCCCCTGGGAAACAGGCCGACCCCAGCCGGCCTTCCTCGCGCTCGCCGAAGCCGGCGCCTTCCGGGGGCGGGTGCTGGACGTGGGCTGCGGTACCGGCGAGCACGTCCTGATGTGCGCGGCCCTCGGTCTCGACGCCACCGGGGTCGAGCTCGCCTCCAACGCCCTGCGGATCGCGGAGAGGAAGGCGCGTGAGCGCGGTCTCACGGCACGGTTCCTCCGCCATGACGCCCTGCGGCTGCCGGAGTTGGGGGAGTCCTTCGACACCGTGCTCGACTGCGGGCTCTTCCACCGGTTCGAGGGCGCCGAACGCACCGCCTACGTCGACAGTCTGCGCTCGGTGGTGAAGCCGGGCGACCGCTGCTTCGTGCTCTCCTTCAGCGACCAGCAGCCGGAGGACTGGGGGCCGCACCGGGTGTCCCGCGAGGAGATCGAGGCCGCGTTCGCCGACGGATGGCGCATCGACTCCATCGAGCCCAGCACCATCGACGCCACCGTCGCCCCGAACGGCGTCCGCGCCTGGCTGGTCTCCCTGACCAGGCTCTGAGCCGACCGCCGG
>NZ_AEJC01000634.1 GCF_000317595.1 Streptomyces ipomoeae 91-03
CCGCCCCTGCCGCTGCTGCTGAGGTCCACGAGCCCCACGCTGAGCCCGAGACCCCCCAGCCTGCTGCCCCGGGGCCGCCGCCTCGTCGTCCAGCCGCAACGTCAGCGAGATCCGCTTCCGCGGAATGTCGACGTCGAGCACCTTCACCTTGACGATGTCACCGGGCTTGACGACGTCCCGAGGGTCCTTGACGAACGTCTTGGACATGGCCGACACATGCACCAGCCCGTCCTGGTGGACACCGACGTCCACGAAGGCGCCGAAGGCCGCCACATTCGTCACGACACCCTCCAGGACCATCCCGGAGACCAGGTCGGAGATCTTCTCCACGCCCTCCTTGAACGTCGCCGTCTTGAAGGCGGGCCGAGGGTCGCGCCCGGGCTTCTCCAGCTCCTTCAGGATGTCGGTCACGGTCGGCAGACCGAACGTCTCGTCCACGAAGTCACCCGGCTTCAGCGACCGCAGGACGGCCGTGTTGCCGATCAGCGCGGCGACCTCGCTGCCCGCGGACTTCACCATCCGCCGCACCACCGGGTACGCCTCGGGGTGCACGCTGGACGCGTCGAGCGGGTCGTCGCCGCCCCGGATCCGCAGGAAGCCCGCGCACTGCTCGTACGCCTTCGGGCCCAGCCGCGCCACCTTCTTCAGCTCCGTACGCGACTTGAACGGGCCGTTGGCGTCCCGGTGCGCCACGATGTTCTCCGCCAGCCCGGAGGTGATGCCGGAGACCCGGGCGAGCAGCGGCGCGGACGCCGTGTTGACGTCGACACCGACGCCGTTCACACAGTCCTCGACCACCGCGTCCAGCGAGCGTGAGAGCTTCACCTCGGACAGGTCGTGCTGGTACTGGCCGACGCCGATCGACTTGGGGTCGATCTTGACCAGCTCGGCCAGCGGGTCCTGGAGCCGGCGCGCGATCGAGACGGCGCCGCGCAGTGACACATCCATGCCCGGCAGTTCCTGCGAGGCGAACGCGGACGCCGAGTACACGGAAGCGCCCGCCTCGGACACCACCACCTTGGTGAGTTTCAGCTCCGGGTGCTTGGTGATCAGTTCACCGGCGAGCTTGTCGGTCTCACGGGATGCCGTGCCGTTGCCGATCGCGATCAGCTCGACGGCGTGCTCCTTGGCCAGCCGCGCCAGCTTGGCGATCGCCTCGTCCCACTTGTTGGCCGGGACGTGCGGGTAGATCACGTCCGTCGCCACCACCTTGCCGGTCGCGTCGACCACGGCGACCTTCACACCCGTACGGAAGCCGGGGTCGAGGCCGAGCGTCGCGCGCGTACCGGCGGGGGCGGCGAGCAGCAGGTCACGCAGGTTCGCCGCGAACACGTTGACCGCCTCGTCCTCGGCGGCCGTACGCAGCCGCAGCCGCAGGTCGATGCCGAGGTGGACCAGGATCCGGGTGCGCCAGGCCCAACGGACCGTGTCCGTCAGCCACTTGTCGGAGGGGCGCCCGCGATCGGCGATCCCGAACTTGTGAGCGATCATCCCCTCGTACGACGAAGGACCGTCCGTCGGCTCCTCCGGCTCCAGGACGAGGTCGAGGACCTCCTCCTTCTCGCCGCGCAGCATGGCCAGAACGCGATGCGAGGGCAGCTCGGTGAACGGCTCGGCGAAGTCGAAGTAGTCGGCGAACTTGGCGCCCGCCTCCTCCTTGCCGTCCCGCACCTTCGCGGCCAGCCGCCCCCGCACCCACATGCGCTCGCGCAGCTCGCCGATCAGGTCGGCGTCCTCCGAGAACCGCTCGGTGAGGATCGCCCGGGCGCCGTCCAGCGCGGCCTGCGGATCGGCGACCCCCTTGTCGGCGTCGACGAAGGCGGCAGCGGCGGCCAGCGGCTCGACGGTCGGGTCGCCCAGCAGCCCCTCGGCCAGCGGCTCCAGACCCGCCTCACGCGCGATCTGCGCCTTGGTGCGCCGCTTCGGCTTGAACGGCAGGTAGACGTCCTCCAGCCGCGCCTTCGTCTCGGCACCGCGGATCTGCGCCTCGATCTCCGGCGTCAGCTTGCCCTGCTCGCGCACCGAGTCGAGGATCGCCGTCCGGCGCTCCTCCAGCTCCCGCAGATAGCGCAGCCGCTCCTCGATCGTGCGCAGCTGCGCGTCGTCGAGCATCTCGGTCGCTTCCTTGCGGTAGCGGGCGATGAAGGGCACGGTCGAACCGCCGTCGAGCAGTTCGACCGCGGCCTTCACCTGCCGCTCGCGTACGCCGAGTTCCTCGGCGATCCTGCCTTCGATGGACCCTACTGAGATGGATCCAGGTGTCGTCACGATCCCGTACCGCCTTCTCCACTGAGGTTGCGCGGCAATTGTGGCAGGTGGCACGGACAACGGGGGATCAAGGAGGCCGGGCGGAGGGGATCGGGGGCGTCCAGCCCCCGGTCAGGCCCGGCGGGCGCGCCCGGCGCCGCTGGTCAGGCCCGGCGGGCGCGCCCGGTGCGGCGGGCGGACCCCGACGCTCCGCCGAAGAGCCGGGCCAGGGCCCGGAACGGCAGCGTCACCACCGTGGCGATGGCCCCTCCGATCTGCCGCAACACGTCTGCGATCGCACGGAACACGTCTTTCCCCTTTTCTCTCTGGGCCGACACGGCCAGGAAGCGACCGGGTACCGCGCCCCGCGCTCCTCATGCGTGGACCCGGTCGGCCGACCCCATGGCAGAAAAGGTGGGAAACTCGTCATTGCGGCCATCGCCCGCCCTCCCAAGAATCGAAGGCATGCGAACTGTCCTGGTCGTCCTCGCCGGCGCGGAACTCCACACCCCGGGCACGTACCGCATCCGCACGGCCTCCGTGGACGGCACCCCCGTACGCGCCTCCAGCGGCCTCACCCTCGTCCCGGACCACGCCCTCGCCTCGGCACCCGCCCCGCACACCCTGCTCGTCCCGGGCGGCCAGGGCACCCGGCACCCCGCCCCGGAGGTCGTCGACTGGCTCCGCGAGCACGGCCCGCGCGCGGAACGCCTGGTCTCGGTGTGCACCGGCGCGATCCTGCTGGCGGAGGCGGGTCTCCTGGACGGCCGCCGGGCGACCACCCACTGGGCGTACTGCGACACGCTGGCCCGCGACCATCCGACGATCGACGTCGACCCGAACCCGATCTACATCCGCGACGGGCGGATCGCCACCTCGGCCGGCGTCACCTCCGGCATCGACCTCGCCCTGGCGCTCGTCGAGGAGGACCTGGGCCGCGAGGTCGCCCTCTCCATCGCCCGCCACCTGGTCGTCTTCCTGCGCCGCCCGGGGAACCAGGCCCAGTTCAGCGCCCAGCTCGCCGCCCAGACCGCCCGACGGGAACCGCTCCGCGAGGTCCAGCTGGGGGCACCTCCCACGCCCTTAAGGCAGTGGGGGAGGATCACCGAACACCCCCGCGACGATCTGAGCGTCGAGACCCTGGCCGCCCGCGCCCGCCTCTCGCCCCGCCACTTCGCCCGTGCCTTCCAGTCCGAGACGGGCATGACCTCGGGCCGCTACGTCGACCGCGTCCGCCTGGAACACGCCCGCCGTCTCCTGGAGGACACCTCGGACGGCGTCGAGGAGATCTCCCGTGCCTGCGGCTACGGCACCTCCGAGGCCATGCGCCGCGCCTTCGTGAAGACCCTCGGCACCTCCCCGGCGGAGTACCGCCGCCGCTTCCGCCCGGCTTCCGCTCCCACCCACTGAAGGGAACCCCATGCAGATCGCCATCGTCCTCTTCGACCGCTTCACCGCCCTCGACGCCGTCGGCCCCTACGAGACCCTGGGCCGTCTCCCCGACGCGGAGCTCGTCTTCGTCGCCGAGCGGAGCGGGCCCGTCCGCACCGACACCGGTGCCCTCGCGATCACCGCCGACAGGACGCTCGCCGAGGTCCCGAGCCCGGACATCGTCGTGGTGCCGGGCGGCCCCGGCCAGTTCGCGCAGATGGAGAACGAGGCCCTCTTCGACTGGCTGCGCACCGCCGACCGCACCAGCGCCTGGACGACCTCCGTGTGCACCGGCTCCCTCCTGCTCGCCGGCGCCGGGCTCCTCGAAGGCCGCCGGGCCACCTCGCACTGGCTGGCCCTGGACTTCCTGAAGCAGTACGGCGCCGAGCCCACGGGGGAGCGGGTCGTGATCGACGGCAAGTACGTCACCGCGGCCGGGGTCTCCTCCGGCATCGACATGGGCCTGACGCTGGTCGGCCGGATCGCGGGCGACGAACACGCCCAGGCCGTACAGCTGATGACGGAGTACGACCCGCAGCCGCCCTATGACGCCGGTGCCCCGCACAAGGCGCCCGCCCACCTGGTGGAGGAGTTCCGCACCAACAGCCGCTTCGCCCTGATGTGACCCATCGGCCGGCGGCCCTCACCCCGTCCACGTGAACCTGGCTGCCTGCGTCACACCGTCCACGTGAACCGTGGCTGCCTGCGCTCCAGGAACGCGGCGACACCCTCCGCGGTGTCGCCGCTGCCGCGCGCCTGTTCGGCCCAGTAGGCGTCCCGGTCGGTACGTCCGTTCGCGAACTCCTTGGCCGCCGCCTGCGTCAACTGCGAGCGCGAGACCAGCACCCGTGTGAACTCCACGACGCGCTTGCCCAGTTCACCCTCGGGCAGCACCTCGTCCACCAGGCCGGTCCGCAGCGCCCGCTCGGCGTCGATCAACTCGCCGGAGAACAGCAGGTACTTGGCCGTACCGGGCCCCACCAGCGACACCAACCGCCGGGTCGAGGAGGCCGGATAGACGATCCCCAGCTTGGCCGGGGTGATCCCGAACAGCGCCCCTTCCTGCGCGAACCGCAGATCACAGGCCGCCGCCAGCTGCGAGCCACCGCCCACACAGTGCCCCCGGATCGCCGCGAGGGTCGGCTTCGGAAACGCGGCCAGCGCCTCCTCGGCGAGCACCGCCAGCCCCTGGGCCTCGCCCGGCGACTCCCGCAGCGTGGAGATGTCGGCCCCCGCGCAGAACGTCCCGCCCTCCCCGGTGAGCACCAGCGCCCGTACGGCGGGGTCGGCGGCCAGCCCGTCGAGCAGGGGCGGCAGCGCCCGCCACATTCCGGCCGTCATGGCGTTGCGCTTGGCCGGATGGTGGACGACGACGGTCGCGACCTCGTCGGCGACGGTGTGCAGCAGCTGAGGCTCCATGCATCGGATGCTAGCCACCCGCCGCGCTCATACGATCAAGAAAGGGGCCCGGAACGCGAGGAGGCCCCGGATGCTCGGATCCAAGCGCGCCAAGGACACGCACACCGCGAAGCACCCGAACCCCGCGCCGGGCGCGAGCTCGACGGATGCGGGCACCCCGAAGGACGTGCCCGCCGAGACCGCCAGGCTCAGCCGGGGCTTCGGCTGGCTCGCCGCACTCGGAGTGCTCCTGGTCCTCGCCGGCCTGGTCGGTCTCGTCTACGTCGGTGTCGCCACCCTGACCTCGATGATCCTGTTCGGCTGGCTGCTGCTCATCGGCGGTGCCGTCGGCCTGCTGCACGCGGTCCAGGCGCGCGGCAGCAACTTCTTCTGGCTCGGCGTCGTGGTCGCCGCCCTGAACATCGCGGCCGGGGTGGTCGTCATCAAGACCCCGGAGGCGGCGGCCGAGGCGCTCACCATGTTCGCCGCGCTGCTGTTCCTGACCGGCGGGGTGTTCCGGCTGGTCGGCAGCCTCGTGGTACGCGGCCCCCAGGTCGGCTGGACGCTGGTGCAGGGCGCCTTCGGTCTGCTCCTCGGCAGCCTGGTCCTCGCCTCCTGGCCGAGCAGCAGCAAGTACGTCATCGGCACCTTCTTCTCCCTCGCCCTGCTCTTCGACGGCCTCGGCCTGATCGCCACCGGCTTCGGCGGCCGACACATCGTGGGCATCGTCTCCGAGCAGCTCACGGAGAGTGATCGACGGAAGGACGGAACGGACGAGACCGGCGTCAACCGCGTACAACCCGAATAGTTCCGAAAGCGGTACACCTCGGACGGGATCCGTCATGCGGCTGACCTACCCGGGCGTGAACGGTCGGAAAGTCGCCGATACGCGCCGACTTGTGCTCAGTCCCGCACGGACAGCGTTCAGTTACCAACACTCGACATGTGGTGACAATCGAGCGCAAGGGTGGCGACCGGACCATGGACGACCAAGGGCGCGGGAGCGACCCCTGCCCTGGAGGCGGCGGGCACGTACCCGACGACCCGAGCCCGCCGGGACCACTGCCGTACGAAGGGGTCTGGCGGTTCACCGCCGCCGCCGTCGACGCCTCGGTGCCGCAGGCGCGACGCGCCGTCCGGGACCTGCTCGCCCGACAGGGTGTGCCGGTCTCGGACGAGCTGGTCCAGGGCCTTCTGCTGATCGTCTCCGAGCTGGTGACGAATGCCGTCAAACACGCGGCGCTGCTGTCGCCGACGCTCGCCGTCGAGGTCGCCGTCGGCGCCGAATGGGTGCGGGTCTCGGTCGAGGACAACCACCCCTACCGCCCGAGCGTCCTGGAGACCGACCACGGCCGGCTGGGCGGCAGGGGGCTGCTGCTGGTGCGCGAGATCACCCGGGAGGCGGGCGGGGTGTGCGACGTGGAACACACCGCGAGCGGCGGCAAGGTGATCTGGGTCGCTCTTCCGCTCAAACCCGCCCACCCGCTCTGAAGCCTCGGCCGGCGCGTCTGCTCAGGGACTTCGGTCACCAGCCCGCGGACGGGCCCGTCAGCTCCCTGATCGCAGGACGGGCCGCGTCCAGCACCGTCATGAACCACGCCGAGAAGGTGTCCTTGGCGTGCCGCTCCGCCAGCTCGGCCGGGGTCACGAACGCGGTGGCCCCGACCTCGTCCGGGTCCGGTCGCAGCGGGGCCTGCACCAGCCCGATGAACAGATGGTTGAACTCCTGCTCCACCAGGCCCGAGTCCGGGTCCGGGTGGTTGTAGCGGACCGTGCCCGCCTCGCCGAGCAGCGCCGGGGACACCCCCAGCTCCTCGTACGTCCGCCGCGCCGCCGCCGCGAACGGGGACTCGCCCGGGTACGGGTGACCGCAGCAGCTGTTCGACCACACGCCGGGGGAGTGGTACTTGCCGAGGGCGCGCTGCTGGAGCAGGAGTCGCCCGCGCTCGTCGAAGAGGAACACGGAGAACGCCCGGTGGAGCTGCCCGGGCGGCTGATGCGCGGAGAGTTTCTCCGCGGTGCCGATCGTGGCGCCGTGCTCGTCGACCAGTTCCAGCAGGATCGCTTCCGAGGCACTGTTCGGTGAGCTGTGCATCGCGGTGGCAGGTGTGATCGGCATGCCCATCCTTCGCTTCGTTCTGCGAGTCCCAAGTCTGCCGTAGGGATCCGGCACTCCCGGCACTTCGCGCCAACCTGCAAGTCCTACCCCCGCACCCCGGGAGAGGACACCCATCACTCGCGCGTCGGTGCCCGAAAACGGCCGTACAGCTGATGGCTCCGGGTGTCCGACCGCCACACTCGGACGTGTGTGCGAAGGTCAGTGGCAGAGCTTCGCCTCGTGCTCCGCGTGGCCGCTCGGCTCCAGCTGGAAGGTGCAGTGCTCGACGTCGAAGTGGTCACCGATGCAGCCCTGGAGGTCGTGGAGCATCTTCTCGTTGCCGATGGAGTCCAGCGTGTCGGATCCGACCACGACATGGGCGGAGAGCACGGGCATGCCGGAGGTGATGGTCCAGGCGTGCAGATCATGGACGTCCTCGACGCCCGGCAGCGCCAGAATGTGGGCCCGCACCTCGGCCATGTCGACGTTCTTGGGCGCCGCCTCCAGCAGGACGTCCAGGGTCTCGCGCAGCAGCTTCAGCGTGCGCGGCACGATCATCAGGGCGATGGCGAGCGAGGCGATCGGGTCGGCGGCCTGCCAGCCGGTGAGCAGGATCACCGTCGCGGAGATGATCACCGCCAGCGAGCCGAGCGCGTCCGCGGCCACCTCGAGGAAGGCGCCCCGCACATTCAGGCTCTCCTTCTGGCCGCGCATCAGCAGCGTCAGCGAGACGATGTTCGCGACCAGGCCGATCGCACCGAACACGACGGCCAGGCCGCCCTCGGTCCCGGCGGGCGCGATGAACCGCTGGATCGCCTCGTACAGCACATAGCCGCCGACGCTGAGCAGCAGCAGACAGTTGGCGAGCGCCGCGAGGATCTCGGCGCGGGCGTAACCGAACGTGTGGTTCCCGCTCGCCGGACGGTTCGCGAAGTGGATCGCGAGCAGCGCCATGCCGAGGCCCACCGCGTCCGTCGCCATGTGCGCCGCGTCCGCGATGAGCGCGAGCGAATCGGCGAGGACACCGCCGACGAGCTCGACCACCATGACGGTGAGCGTGATCGACAGCGCGATCCTCAGCCGACCGCGGTACGCCGCTGCCGCCGTACCCGTGGTCGGCGCGCCGTGCGCATGCCCGTGATCATGCCCAGCCCCCATGAATCCGCCCTTCCCCAGCGCCCGTGTGTGCGGCTCTCGATCACAGTGAACTACGGGCGGGGGGTATGCGGCAACGCGGCACTGAACACCGTTGTCATCTGCTCTGACCTGCGGAAACGATACGCAGGTCAGAGCGTCGTGATCTCCCTCGGTGGGTCAGAGACCGTGGTGGAGCCGCCAGCCCGCCCAGGCCGACTCGACCATCTCGCGCACCCCGCGCCGCGCCGTCCAGCCCAGCTCCCGCTCCGCCAGCGCCGCCGAGGCGACCGCGCGCGGGGAGTCGCCGGGACGACGCGGCTCGACGATCGCGGGCCGGCTGTCGCCGGTGACCTCGCCGATGAGGGCGATGAGTTCGCGGACCGAAACGCCCTCGCCGCGGCCGATGTTCACGGTCAGCTCGCCGGCGGTGCCGTCCGTGCCCTCGGCGGTGAGCCGCCGGGCCGCCGCGAGGTGGGCCTCGGCGAGGTCGGCGACATGGATGTAGTCCCGGACACAGGTGCCGTCGGGGGTCGGGTAGTCGTCGCCGAAGATGCGCGGGGCCTCGTCACGGCTGAGGCGGTCGAAGACCATCGGGATCACATTGAAGACGCCGGTGTCGGCCAGGGCCGGTTCGGCCGCGCCGGCCACGTTGAAGTAGCGCAGGCACACCGTGGAGATGCCGTGCGCCCGGCCCGCCGCCCGGACCAGCCACTCACCGGCGAGCTTGGTCTCGCCGTACGGGCTCATCGGGGCGCACGGGGTGTCCTCTGTGATGAGGTCCACGTCCGGGTTGCCGTAGACGGCCGCGGAGGAGGAGAACACGAAGCGTTCGACTCCGGCCCCGGTCGCCGCCTCCAGGAGCGTGGCGAGGCCGCCGACGTTCTCCTGGTAGTAGCGGGTGGGCTCGGCCACGGACTCGCCGACCTGCTTGCGGGCGGCGAGGTGGACGATGCCGGTCACCGCGTGGTCGGTGAGTACGCGCTTGAGGAGGTCGGGGCTCTGGGCGGATCCCTGTATCAGGGGGATGCGCTCCGGGAGGCGGCCACGGACTCCGGCGGACAGGTCGTCGAGCGCGACCACCTCTTCGCCGGCGTCGGTCATGACCCTCGCCACGTGTGCGCCTATGTAGCCGGCTCCGCCTGTGATCAGCCATGTCATGCGTTCACCTTATGTGGGGTGCTGTTGTGCCCATTCGCCGTGGGAGGTGTGCGGTGTTCGGCGGGTGCGGGTGGGATTGCGGCTGGTCGCGCTCACGCGGCGGAGCCTCATAGGTCACAGCCCCGCGCCCTGGAGGGTGCTTCCCGCAGCCCTGAGGAGCAAGGCGCCCCATCCGATGTCCCCTATACACCGATATATGAACCGGAGTTTGTGGCGCGGAGCCCCGATCACCGATGATGATCGGAGGCTGAGGGCGAGCAGCGCAGGTTGAGCGGGCCGTTAACGGGTGGTGAACGGCTGCTTCTCTTCATCCGATAACCTCTGCCGACACGCCGCCGGGCCGACGCGGGCCGGGGTGCCCCGAAAACCACGTACATGCCCGGCGCCGTCGCGTCGGCACCCAGGGAGTGAGTTCGTCTGTCGACCGCCATCCTCACCGGTCAGCCGGTCCCCGGATCGTCGCTGGAGGGCGATCTGCGGTCGCTCGGCTTCGACGTGCGGGTCGCCTCCGACGCCGGTGACGCCGAGACGCTCCTCGCGACGGTCCCCGCCGGCCAGCGGGTCGCCATCGTCGACGCCCGCTTCGTGGGCCATGTGCACGCGCTGCGCCTGGGGCTCACCGACCCCCGCTTCGATGCCGCCGCACTGCCCGGCGCCGTGACCGTGCGGGCCGCCGCCCGTCCGGCGCTGACCCGCGCGATGGCCCGGGAGAACTCCGCGGCCACCGGCAACACGGCCGTCGCCGTGGACAACCTCGCCGACCGGATCACCGCCGCCCTCGACGCGGACGGCGTCACCCCGTACCGGCCCGAACTCGGCAGCCTCGTCGCCGTCGTCCCCACCGACCCGCAGGCCCGCAACGAGGCCCGGCAGGCCGTCGCCGCCGTCGACGACGAGGCCGTACGGCTGCGCGCGGCGGTGAAGTCCCGCGACGGGTTCTTCACCACGCACTTCATCAGCCCGTACTCCCGCTACATCGCCCGCTGGTGCGCACGTCGTGGGCTGACCCCGAACCAGGTCACCACGGCTTCCCTCGTCACGGCCCTCGTCGCGGCGGGTTGCGCCGCCACCGGCACCCGCCTCGGCTTCGTCGCGGCCGGTGTGCTGCTGATCCTCTCCTTCGTCCTCGACTGCACCGACGGCCAGCTGGCCCGTTACTCGCTGCAGTACTCGACGCTCGGCGCCTGGCTCGACGCCACCTTCGACCGCGCCAAGGAGTACGCCTACTACGCGGGCCTCGCGCTCGGCGCCGCCCGGGGCGGGGATGACGTCTGGGCGCTCGCCCTCGGCGCGATGGTCCTGCAGACCTGCCGCCATGTCGTCGACTTCTCCTTCAACGAGGCGAACCACGACGCCACGGCCAACACCAGCCCCACCGCCGCCCTCTCCGACAAGCTCGACAGCGTCGGCTGGACGGTGTGGCTGCGGCGGATGATCGTGCTGCCGATCGGTGAGCGCTGGGCCATGATCGCCGTCCTCACGGCAGCCACCACTCCCCGTATCACCTTCTACGCGCTGCTCATCGGCTGCGCCTTCGCCGCGACCTACACCACGGCCGGCCGTGTACTGCGCTCGCTGACCCGCAAGGCGCAGCGGACGGACCGGGCGGCGCGGGCACTGGCGGACCTCGCGGACAGCGGGCCCCTGGCCGAGCTGCTCGCGCGCGTACTGCCGCGCGGGCCACGCGTTCTGGCGCTGCCGTTCGCCCTCGCCGGTGCCGTCGTCATGGTGCTCGCCGCCTGGATCGACGGACCGGGCTGGTCGGTCGTCATCTGCGCCGGCGTGTACGTCCTGGTGTCCTCGGAAGCCGTCTCACAGCCCCTCAAGGGCGTCCTCGACTGGCTGATTCCCCCGCTGTTCCGCGCCGCCGAATACGGCACCGTACTGGTACTGGCAGTCAAAGCCGATGTGAACGGAGCCCTGCCGGCGGCTTTCGGGCTGGTTGCGGCCGTCGCCTACCATCACTACGACACGGTGTACCGCATTCGCGGCGACGCCGGCGCGCCGCCGCAGTGGCTGGTGCGGGCGATCGGCGGTCACGAAGGCAGGACGCTGCTGGTCACCGTCCTGGCCGCGCTGCTCGCGCCCACAGAGTTCAAGGTCGCGCTCACGGCGCTCGCCGTGGCCGTGGCACTGCTGGTGCTCGTCGAGAGCATCCGCTTCTGGGTGACCGCCCACAAAACCGGCGCACCCGCCGTACACGATGAAGGAGAACCCGCATGATCGGCCTCGTGCTGGCGGCCGGCGCCGGACGGCGTCTGCGTCCCTACACCGACACCCTGCCCAAGGCGCTGGTGCCGGTCGGACCTGAAGGCAACGAGGACAGCCTCACCGTCCTGGACCTGACCCTCGGCAACTTCGCCGAGATCGGCCTGACCGAGGTCGCGATCATCGTCGGGTACCGCAAGGAGGCCGTGTACGAGCGCCGCGAGGCGCTGGAGCAGAAGTACGGCCTGAAGATCACCCTGATCGACAACGACAAGGCCGAGGAGTGGAACAACGCCTACTCCCTGTGGTGCGGCCGTGACGCCATCAAGCACTCGGTGATCCTCGCCAACGGCGACACCGTGCACCCGGTCTCCGTCGAGAAGACCCTGCTCGCCGCCCGCGGCGGCGACAAGAAGATCATCCTCGCCATCGACACCGTGAAGTCGCTGGCCGACGAGGAGATGAAGGTCGTCGTCGACCCCGAGAAGGGCATGACGAAGATCACCAAGCTGATGGACCCGGCGGAGGCCTCCGGCGAGTACATCGGCGTCACCCTCATCGAGGGCGAGGCCGCCGACGAACTGGCCGACGCGCTGAAGACGGTCTTCGAGACCGACCCGCAGCAGTTCTACGAGCACGGCTACCAGGAGCTCGTCAACCGCGGCTTCAAGATCGACGTGGCGCCCATCGGTGACGTCAAGTGGGTCGAGATCGACAACCACGACGACCTCGCCAAGGGACGTGAGATCGCGTGCCAGTACTGACGAGGCTCATCCCCTCGCCGGTCGTCGTGGACATCCGTCCCGGCGCGCTCGATGACCTGGCGACGATCCTGTCGGACCAGCGCATCGCGCCGTCGGGCCGGCTGGCCTTCGCGATCAGCGCCGGCTCGGGCGCGGCGCTTCGCGATCGGTTCGCCCCCGCTTTTCCGGAGGCGGACTGGTTCTGCGACGCCGACGGCACCATCGACGGAGCGGTACGGCTCGCCGACTCGATCAAGAAGGGCGGTCACTACGACGCCGTGGTCGGGCTCGGCGGCGGCAAGGTGATCGACTGCGCCAAGTACGCCGCCGCGCGCGTCGGCCTGCCCCTGGTCGCCGTCGCCACGAACCTCGCCAACGACGGCCTGTGCTCCCCGGTCGCCACCCTCGACAACGACGCGGGCCGCGGCTCGTACGGTGTACCGAACCCGATCGGCATCGTCATCGACCTGGACGTCATCCGTGAGGCCCCGGTGCGCTTCGTGCGGGCCGGTATCGGCGATGTGATCTGCAAGATCTCCGCCGTGGCCGACTGGGAGCTGTCCAGCCGGGAGACCGGCGAGAAGGTCGACGGACTGGCCGCCGCCATGGCCCGCCAGGCCGCCGAGGCCGTGCTGCGCCACCCCGGTGGCATCGGCGACGACGACTTCCTGACCACCCTGTCCGAGTCCCTCGTCCTGTGCGGGATCTCCATGTCCGTGGCCGGCGACAGCCGTCCCGCCTCGGGCGCCTGCCACGAGATCAGCCACGCCTTCGACCTGACCTACCCGCGGCGCAACGCCCTCCACGGCGAGCAGTGCGGCCTCGGCGGCGCGTTCGCCACGTTCCTGCGCGGCGACCACGAGGTCGCGGGCCAGATGGCGGAGGTCCTCCGGCACCACGGGCTCCCGGTCCTCCCCGACGAGATCGGCTTCACGATGGACGAGTTCGTCAAGGTCGTCGAGTACGCCCCGCAGACCCGCCCGGGCCGCTACACCATCCTCGAGCACCTCGAACTGAGCACCGAACAGATCAAGGACGCATACGCCGACTATGCCAAAGCCATCGGTAGCTGAACTCCGCCCGGTCGTTCACCCCCCGGGTGTGAAGGACCGGCGGAGCGGCGAGCACTGGGCCGGCCGGCTCTACATGCGCGAGATCTCCCTGCGCATCGACCGGCACCTGGTGAACACCCGGGTCACGCCCAACCAGCTGACCTACCTGATGACCGTCTTCGGCGTCCTCGCCGCCCCGGCCCTGCTGGTGCCGGGCATCCCGGGCGCCGTCCTCGGCGTACTGATGGTCCAGCTCTATCTGCTGTTCGACTGCGTCGACGGCGAGATAGCCCGCTGGCGCAAGCAGTACTCGATGACCGGCGTCTACGTGGACCGCGTCGGCGCCTACCTGTGCGACGCCGCGGTGCTCGTCGGCTTCGGGCTGCGCGCCGCCGATCTGTGGGGCAGCGGCCGTATCGACTGGCTGTGGGCCTTCCTCGGCACCCTCGCCGCCCTCGGCGCGATCCTGATCAAGGCCGAGACCGACCTCGTCGGTGTCGCCCGGCACCAGACCGGCAAGCCGCCGGTCCAGGAGTCGGCCTCCGTGCCGCGCTCCTCCGGCGTGGCACTGGCCCGCAGGGCGGCCGGCGCGCTGAAGTTCCACCGGCTGATCCTCGGCGTCGAGGCGTCCCTGCTGATCCTGGTCCTCGCGGCCCTGGACCAGGCCCGGGGCGACCTGTTCTTCTCCCGGCTCGGCGTCGCCGTACTCGCCGGCATCGCGCTGCTGCAGACCCTGCTGCACCTGGTGTCCATCCTCGCCTCCAGCAGGCTGAAGTGAGCAGCGGCATGAAGGTCGGCGCGGTGATCATCACCATGGGCAACCGCCCCGACGAACTCCGCGCCCTTCTCGACTCGGTCGCCAAGCAGGACGGCGACCGGGTCGAGGTGGTCGTCGTCGGCAACGGCTCACCCGTCCCGGACCTCGCAGAGTCCTCATCGGTTGTCCGGATCATCGAGCTGCCCGAGAACCTCGGCATCCCCGGCGGTCGCAACGTCGGCATCGAGGCGTTCGGCCCCGGCGGCCGGGACGTCGACATCCTGCTCTTCCTCGACGACGACGGACTGCTCGCCCACCACGACACCGCCGAACTGTGCCGCGAGGCCTTCGCCGCCGACCCACGGCTCGGCATCATCAGCTTCCGCATCGCCGACCCCGACACCGGTGTCACCCAGCGGCGCCACGTCCCCCGGCTGCGCGCCTCCGACCCGATGCGCTCCTCCCGGGTCACCACCTTCCTCGGCGGCGCCAACGCCGTACGCACCCAGGTCTTCGCCGAAGTCGGCGGACTCCCGGATGAATTCTTCTACGCCCATGAGGAGACCGATCTCGCCTGGCGGGCCCTCGACGCGGGCTGGATGATCGACTACCGGGCCGACATGGTGCTGTACCACCCCACGACCGCGCCCTCCCGGCACGCGGTCTACCACCGCATGGTCGCGCGCAACCGGGTCTGGCTCGCACGCCGCAACCTTCCCGCGCTCCTGGTCCCCGTCTACCTCGGCGTCTGGCTGCTGCTCACCCTGCTCCGCAAGCCCTCCGGGCCCGCCCTCAAGGCCTGGTTCGGCGGTTTCCGGGAAGGCTGGACGAGCCCCTGCGGTCCCCGCCGGCCCATGAAGTGGCGTACGGTGTGGCGCCTGACGAGACTGGGCCGACCTCCCGTCATCTGACAAGCTCGGAATCTGAGAGCATTCGGCCGTACCCGGTCCGGGCTTTCCGCCTCGGCCCGAGCAGGCTGCGCACTTTGAGGACGAAAGTTTCCATTTGTGAGTGAGACAACGCATGACGGCAGGGTTGTGGTGAGCGACCGTCCGTCGCCCGACGACGGGCTCTCCGCGGCCGAACTGGCCGCCAAGTACGGGCTGGCCGTGAGCGGCGCCCGGCCCGGACTCGCCCAGTACGTCCGCCAGATGTGGGGGCGGCGTCACTTCATCCTCGCCTTCTCCCAGGCGAAGCTCACGGCGCAGTACAGCCAGGCCAAGCTCGGCCAGCTGTGGCAGGTGGCCACCCCGTTGCTCAACGCGCTGGTGTACTTCCTGATCTTCGGCCTGATCCTCAACGCCGACCGGGGCATGTCGCGCGAGGTGTACATCCCGTTCCTCGTCACGGGTGTGTTCGTCTTCACCTTCACCCAGAGCTCGGTGATGGCCGGCGTCCGCGCGATCTCCGGCAACCTGGGCCTGGTCCGCGCGCTGCACTTCCCGCGTGCCTCGCTGCCCATCTCGTTCGCGCTCCAGCAGCTCCAGCAGCTGCTGTTCTCGATGATCGTGCTGCTCGCCGTGGCGGTCGGCTTCGGCAGCTACCCGGGCCTGTCCTGGCTGCTGATCGCCCCCGTACTGGTCCTGCAGTTCCTGTTCAACACCGGCCTCGCGCTGGTCATGGCCCGTATGGGCGCCAAGACCCCCGACCTGGCCCAGCTGATGCCGTTCGTGATGCGGACGTGGATGTACGCGTCCGGCGTGATGTTCTCCATCCCGATCATGCTGGAGAAGCACCCGAAGTGGATCGCCGACATCCTCCAGTGGAACCCGGCCGCGATCTACATGGATCTGATGCGCTTCGCGCTGATCGACGGCTACGGCTCCGAGAACCTGCCCCCGCATGTGTGGGCGGTCGCCGGCGGCTGGGCCGTGCTCGTCGCGCTGGGCGGCTTCGTGTACTTCTGGAAGGCGGAGGAGAGGTACGGCCGTGGCTGAGACCCGAGTACCCACCGTCATCGCGGACGAGCTGCACATCGTCTACCGCGTCAACGGCGCCAAGACGGGCAAGGGCAGCGCCACCGCCGCACTCAGCCGCATCCTGAAGCGCGGGGAGGAACGCGGGGTGCGCAAGGTGCACGCCGTGCGGGGTGTCTCCTTCGTGGCCTACCGGGGTGAGGCCATCGGCCTGATCGGCTCCAACGGCTCCGGCAAGTCCACCCTGCTGCGCGCCATCGCCGGTCTGCTGCCCGCGGAGAGCGGCAAGGTCTACACCGACGGCCAGCCCTCCCTGCTCGGCGTCAACGCGGCCCTGATGAACGACCTCACGGGCGAACGGAACGTCATATTGGGCGGGCTCGCCATGGGTATGTCCCGCGAGCAGATCCGTGAGCGCTACCAGGAGATCGTCGACTTCTCCGGCATCAACGAGAAGGGCGACTTCATCACCCTGCCGATGCGCACCTACTCCTCCGGCATGGCGGCCCGGCTGCGCTTCTCCATCGCGGCGGCCAAGGACCACGACGTCCTCATGATCGACGAGGCCCTCGCCACCGGTGACCGTGCGTTCCAGAAGCGCTCCGAGGCCCGTATCCGCGAGCTCCGCAAGCAGGCGGGCACGGTCTTCCTCGTCAGCCACAACAACAAGTCGATCCGCGACACCTGCGACCGCGTCCTGTGGCTGGAACGCGGTGAACTCCGCATGGACGGCCCGACCGAAGAGGTCCTGAAGGAGTACGAGAAGTTCACGGGCAAGTGAGCCGATGTGCGCCGG
>NZ_AEJC01000635.1 GCF_000317595.1 Streptomyces ipomoeae 91-03
AACGAAGAACGTCGCTGCGAAAAACCGGCGCGTTGCTTCAGCCCGCCAGACGGACCATGTCCGCCTGCGGCCCCTTCTGGCCCTGCGAGATCTCGAACTCGACCCGCTGACCCTCTTCCAGAGTGCGGTAGCCGTCCATCTGGATCGCGCTGTAGTGGACGAATACATCCGCACCACCGTCGACCGCGATGAAGCCGTACCCCTTCTCCGCGTTGAACCACTTGACGGTGCCCTGAGCCATGCCTAACTCCCCTATTACTGGCCCTTGCACAGATCCACACTTCGCGGATCCGGGTCAGACCTCACCCCCCAACGGTTGGGGGCGTGCGCCGGAACGCGTCGACCGCGGCTGAATGTATCTGTCCAACTGCCGTCTGCAACAGGTCAATCGGACGAGAAATCTGGACACGCCCGGTCGGGAATGTACGAACAATTCCCCCGAATTCAGGGCAAGTCGGGCCCCACAAAAGGAACAAAACTCGCAAATGCCGTGCACACTTTGGCTACTTCATATAGGGCGTGCGGCGCGATCAAATATGCGCCCGACATGAAATCACTACGGCGATCGGACCGGATTCCCCAACTGTACCGCGCTCAATCATAGAGAATTGCCCCCTCCGCTTCTCTCACGGAGGGGGCAATTCGATGAACAATCCGTAACCGGTATTACCCACGGTTACTACCGGCGAGTGCGGTCAGCCTCCGGCGACGGCCGGGATGATCGACACACCCGCCCCGTCCGGAGTGGCCGTCTCCAGCCCCTGCTCGAACCGCACATCGTCATCATTGACGTACACGTTCACGAACCGCCGCAGCTTGCCCTGATCATCGAGAACGCGGGCGGCGATGCCGTTGTGGTTCTTCTCCAGATCGGCGATGACCTCGGCGAGGGTCGCGCCCTCGGCCTGAACCTCGGCCTGCCCGCCCGTGTAGGTGCGCAGGATGGTGGGGATGCGAACGTTGACAGCCATGACGTGAAACCTCCGGGTACGTGCGGCAGAGCTGAAGGGGCGCGGGACTGGGCCGGTCTTACGCGAGACCGGCCTCACGGAACGAATCAAGGTTGGGCCGGATCGTCGCGGTGAGCCCGGTCCCGGCCACCGCGTCCAGCGTCTTGAGCCCATCCCCCGTGTTGAAGACGACCGTCGTCAGCGAGGGGTCGAGAACCCCGTTCTCGATCAGCTTCCGGGTGACTCCGACCGTCACCCCGCCGGCGGTCTCCGCGAAGATCCCCTCGGTCCGCGCGAGCACCTTGATCGCGTCCACGATCTGCGCGTCCGTCACATCCTCGACGGCCCCACCGGTCCGCCGGGCGATGTCGAGGACGTACGGACCGTCCGCGGGGTTGCCGATCGCGAGGGACTTGGCGATCGTGTCCGGCTTCTGCGGCCGTACGACGTCGTGGCCGGCCTTGAAGGCGACGGACACCGGCGAGCAGCCCTCGGCCTGCGCACCGAAGATCTTGTACGGCTTGTCCTCGACGAGCCCGAGCTTGATCAGCTCCTGCAGACCCTTGTCGACCTTGGTGAGCTGGGAGCCCGAGGCGATCGGAACGACGATCTGGTCCGGGAGCCGCCACCCGAGCTGCTCGCAGATCTCGTACGCCAGGGTCTTGGAGCCCTCCGCGTAGTACGGCCGGAGGTTGACGTTGACGAAGCCCCAGCCCTCGCCGGCCGGGTCGCCGATCAGCTCGGAGCAGAAGCGGTTCACGTCGTCGTAGTTGCCCTCGATGCCGACGAGTTCGCCGCCGTAGACGGCGGCCATGACGACCTTGCCCTGCTCCAGGTCGTGCGGGATGAACACGCAGGAGCGGAAGCCGGCGCGGGCGGCGGCGGCGCCGACGGCGCCGGCGAGGTTGCCGGTGGAGGAGCAGGAGAGGGTGGTGAAGCCGAAGGCGCGGGCGGCCTCCAGGGCCTGGGCGACGACGCGGTCCTTGAAGGAGTGCGTCGGGTTGCCGGAGTCGTCCTTGATGAAGAGCTTGCCGGCGTCGACGCCCAGCTCACGGGCGAGGTTGTCGGCCTTGACGAGCTTGGTCCAGCCGGGGTTGATGTTCGGCTTGTCGGCGACGTCGGCCGGAACGGGAAGGAGAGGCGCGTAACGCCAGATGTTGGCGGGCCCGGACTCGATCTTCTTCCGCAGCTCCTCCGTGTCGTACGCGGAGAAGTCGTACGCGATCTCCAGCGGCCCGAAACACTCTTCGCAGGCGAAGACGGGGCCGAGCGGGACGCGGTGACCGCACTCGCGACAGCTCAGCGCCGCGGCGGGACCGAGGTCGACGGTCGTGGAGCCGGCCTTGGAGTCGATCGAGGTGGATTCGGTTGCAACAGTCTGCGCAGCCATGTGAGGCGAGGCCCTTTCTCCTCATCTTCCTCACGACGCATCTCGCCGTGAGACGGATTTGGCACCTTCCCTAGCCGGACCTCGACACGTCGACGTGACAAGACAGCTGGAGGGTTGCCGGGGCTTCATCGGGCCGTGTCCCTCTGCCCCTCTGGATGAGCGGTATTCGGTTGTGCACGTGTGTCCACGTGTTCTGTCCAGGTGTTCCACGCAAACGACCCCCGACATGCGATGGTCATCAGCGTTGTTCAAGACTGTAACCGAAGGCCAGGACAGTTGAGGGAGCCGTCCGAACCGCGAGATGGATCACATCCCCCCTTCGATCCGCCGCTCGCCGAGAGAACGCAGAGGAGCCGCGCACTGTGCTGAAGGAAGTCGAGCGCTGGCTGAACACCCGCTCCTGGTCCGTGACCGATCGTCCGCTCCACAGGATCATGGCCGCCAAACGTGCCACGGGCCGGACCGTCAGTGTCGTCCTGCCCGCGCTCAACGAGGAGGAGACGGTCGGTGAGATCGTCGCGATCATCCGCGACGACCTGATGCGACAGGTCCCGCTCGTCGACGAGATCGTGGTCGTCGACTCCGGTTCGACCGACCGTACGTCGGAGGTCGCCGCGGCGGCCGGGGCGACGGTCGTCCACCGCGACGCGATCCTCCCGCGCATCCCGGCGGTGCCCGGCAAGGGCGAAGTGCTGTGGCGCTCCCTGCTGGTCACGACCGGCGACATCGTCTGTTTCATCGACGCGGATCTGAAGGAGTTCTCGTCCGACTTCGTCTCCGGCATCGTCGGCCCGCTGCTCACGGACCCCGACGTCGACCTGGTCAAGGCGATGTACGACCGCCCCCTCACTGTGTCCGACGGGCGTGCCTCCGGCACGACAACCGCCGGTCAGGGCGGCCGGGTGACGGAACTGATGGCCCGCCCCCTGCTGAACATGCACTGGCCCCAGCTGGCCGGCTTCGTCCAGCCGCTCGGCGGTGAGTACGCGGCCCGCCGCAGCCTCCTCGAACAGCTCCCGTTCCCCGTCGGCTACGGCGTGGAGCTGGGCATGCTGGTGGACGCCCTGCATCTGGTCGGGCTCGACGCCCTGGCCCAGGTGGACGTGGGCGTCCGCAAACACCGCCACCAGGACGGCCAGGCCCTGGGCCGCATGTCCGCGGCGATCTATCGCACCGCGCAACTCCGTCTGGCCCGGGGTCACCTGATCCGCCCGGTACTGACGCAGTTCGAACGGGGCGAGGAGGGCTTCGAGCCGCGCACGTACTCGGTGGACATGGAGGAGAGGCCGCCGATGGTGGAGATCGCGGAGTACGTGGAACGAAAGGCCGCGTGATCGAAGGGGCGGGGCCGTGGAGTGGCGACTGCGGGTACGTGGGGGCTGGTCGCACAGTTCCCCGCGCCCCTGAAAAGCCTGCGGGCGCCCCCTGCTTCAGGGGGCGCGAAGTCGAGCGTGGGGGAGCGAGCGACCACACAACCCGCACCCGCCGATACCACAGTGACCCCCGAGCCATGAGTCACTCCGTCATACGGCCGAGTCGCACGTTTGACCACCGAACCCCCTGGCTAGGTTGAGCCGTATGGCATCAACGCAAGGTGCACACGTCCTCGTCGCCTCCAACCGCGGCCCCGTCTCGTACACGCTGGACGAGGCCACGGGCGGCCTCACAGCGAAGCGCGGCGGCGGCGGCCTGGTCTCCGGCCTCTCCGCGATCGACCCGAAGTCCGGCGCGGTCTGGGTCTGCTCCGCACTGGGCGACGGCGACCGCGAGGCCGTACGCCGCGGTGTCGGCGAGCCCGGCGTACGCATGCTGGACATCCCGGCCGACGTGCACGAGGACGCGTACAACGGCATCGCGAACTCCACGCTGTGGTTCGTGCACCACATGCTGTACCAGACCCCGCTCGAACCATCGTTCGGCACCGAGTTCCGCGCGCAGTGGGCGGCGTACGAGACGTACAACCGTTCCTTCGCCGAGGCCCTGGCGGAGGAGGCGGCGGACGGCGCGGCGGTGCTCGTGCAGGACTACCACCTGGCCCTGGCGCCGAGGATGCTGCGCGAACTCCGCCCGGATCTCCGTATCGGCCACTTCTCCCACACCCCCTGGGCCCCGCCGGACTACTTCCGCCTCCTCCCCGACGACATCGCCGCGCAGGTGCTGCGCGGCATCCTCGGCGCCGACCGGGCCGCGTTCCTCACCCAGCGGTGGGCGGACGCGTTCACCGAGTGCTGTCACGCCGTACTGGGCCCCGGCATCCCGTCCGGCACCCGCATCGGGGTGCACGGGCTCGGCGCCGACGCGGACTTCCTGCGGAGCCGCGCCCACCAGGCGGACGTCGACGAACGCATGGCCGCGCTGCGGGAGCAGATCGGTACGGCCCCGGACGGCACCCCGCGCCGGACGATCGTCCGCGTCGACCGCACGGAGCTGTCCAAGAACATCGTGCGGGGCCTGCTGGCGTACCGGCAGCTCCTCGACGACCAGCCCTCCTGGCGTGAGCGCGTCGTGCACGTCGCCCTGGCGTATCCGTCCCGGCAGGACCTCGCCGTGTACCGGGACTACATGACCGAGGTGCGGCGGGTCGCCGACGAGATCAACGAGCGGTACGGGACACCGGGTTGGACCCCGGTGATCCTGTACCTCAAGGACGACTTCGCCCGCTCCCTCGCGGCGTACCGCCTCGCCGACGTCGCCCTCGTCAACCCCATCCGCGACGGCATGAACCTCGTCGCCAAGGAGGTCCCGGTCGTCTCCGACGAGGGATGCGCACTCGTGCTGTCACGTGAGGCCGGGGCGTACGAGGAGCTGGGCGACGACGCGATCGTGGTGAACCCGTACGACATCGGGGGGACCGCCGCCGCACTGCACCGGGGGTTGTCGATGGCGCCGGACGAGCGGGCTGAGCGTACGAAACGGTTGGCTGCCGCCGCGACCGGGCTCCCGCCCACCCGGTGGTTCTTGGATCAGTTGGCTGGGCTGGAGAACGCCTGACAGCCCGGGGGCAGGGTGGTTTCGGCGAGTGCGGGTACGTCGTGGCCGGTCGCGCGGTTCCCCGCGCCCCTGAAGACACGGCCCGGCGGGCCGATGAAAAGCGGGGCGCAGCCGCCACACCACCTCACCGCCCCTTTCCGCACACGGCCCTTCCTCATACGTACTCGGCGATCGTCCCCAACAACCGCACCACCCCCACCGGCCCGTCCACCACCAGGTCCGCCCGTTTCGCCAGCTCCGTGACCTCCGTGCTGCCGCTGCAGACCAGGAGGCCGAACGTGCCGTCGGCTCGTAGGGCCTCGACGGTGTCGAAGGCCGGGAGGTCGCCCAGGTCGTCGCCGGCGTAGAGGACGGCTTCGGCGTTGGTGTCGCGGACGTACTCGCGGAGCGCGACACCCTTGTCCATGCCCGGGGGGCGGAGCTCCAGGACCATGCGGCCCGGTTCGACGATCAGACCGTGGCGGGTGGCCAGGTCGGTGAGGGGGGCGCGCAGGGACTCGAAGGCCGCCTGGGGGTCGGTGGCGCGGCGGGTGTGGACGGCGATCGCCCGGCCCTTCTCCTCGACCCAGGTCCCCTGCGCGGCGCCGACCCGGTCCAGGAGCGTGGGGAGTTCGGCGCGTACGGCGGCCACGCCGGGGTGGGGCGGGGGTGCGGTGACCGCGCCGGTCGCGGCGTCCCAGCGTTCGGCGCCGTAGTGGCCGAGGACGACGAGGTGTTCCAGGCCGGGGACGCCCGCGAAGCCGCCGTACTCCACCGCGACGGCGGCCGGGCGGCCGGTGATCACGACGACGGAGGCGATCCGCGGGGCGAGCGACGCCAGCGCGGCCACCGCTTCGGGGTGGGCGCGGGCCTGCTCGGGGTCGGGCACGATCGGCGCGAGCGTGCCGTCGAAGTCGAGCGCCACCACCGCGCGGCCGGGGCGACCGAGGATCGCCTCCAGCGCGTCCCGCCCGGCCGGGGTCACGGGTGTCGGCAGGAGGGCGGAGGGTTTGTCGGGGAGTTCCATCGGGTCGTGGGGATCCTTTTCGCTGCCCATGCTCCCGACCCTAACCGCGCCCGCCCTCCTGCGGAGGAGGACCACACCAGCGGTCATCTCTCGGCCCGGCGTGTCTCCCGTATCCGTCGCAGCCGGTTCACCGTGACCGGGTCGTGGGCGAGGGCGCGCTCGTCGTCGAGGAGGGCGTTGAGCAGCTGGTAGTAGCGGACCGGGGCCAGGCCCAGCCGCTCCCGTATGGCGCGCTCCTTGGCGCCGGGGCCGGGCCAGCCCTGGCGCTCCAGCGCGAGGATGGCCTGTTCGCGCGCGTTGAGCTCGTCCATGCGAAAACCGTAACGGCCCGCACTGACAACGCCGTACGGTTCACTCCGCCTGATCCGCCACGGTCGCCACGTCCTGCAGCTGCTCAAGCACCTTCCGGGGCTCGGCGTTCGGGGCGACGGCCTTGCCGATGCGCTGCTTGACGGCGGTGCTGACCTCGGCCCAGGAGGTCTTGCCGACGGGGTAGAGCTCGGCGACGGGGAGGGCGTCGAGGAAGGGGGTGAGGTCGGCGTCGTCCTTGTCGGCGGCCATGGTCTGGGACGCGGAGGCGGTCACCGGCAGCAGGTCGTACTCGCGGGAGAAGGCGAGGACGTTCTCGTCGCTGTAGACGAAGTCGAGGAAGTCGCCGATCTCCTCGCGGTTGCCGTTCTGCTTGAAGGCCATCATCCAGTCGGTGACGCCCATGGTGGCCCGGGTCCGCCCGTCGAGGCCGGGCATGGCGGCCGTGCCGTACTCGACGCCCTGGTCGGCGGCCATGCTCATCAGGCCGGGGTGGCCGCCCAGCATGCCGACGTCGCCGCGGGCGAACGCGGCGAAGGCGTCGGCGCGGTTGAGCTTCGCGGGGGCGGTGGGCCCGGTGAGGCCCTTGTCGACGAGCTCGTCCTTGAGCCAGGTGAAGGTCCTGACGCTGTTGTCGGAGTCGAACTGGTACGTGCCGACGTCGTCGACGTACCCGGCACCGCCGCCGAGCAGCCACTGCATGGTCTCGGCCTGCGCCTCCTCCGGGCCGAGCGGCAGGGCGTACGGGATCTCGACACCGGCCTTGTCGAGGGCCTCCGCGTCGGCGGCCAGCTCGCTCCAGTTGGTCGGGGCGTCGGTGATGCCCGCGTCGGCGAAGAGCTTCTTGTTGTAGAAGAGGACGCGCGTGGACGCGGCGAACGGCATCCCGTACGGGACCCGCTTCACCTTGCCCGCGTTGGCGAGCTGGCCGAGGAAATTCGCCTGGACGGGTATGGAGAGCAGGTCGTCGACTTCGTAGAGCTCACCGGCCGAGGCGTAGTCGGCGTATGTGCCGACCTGCGCCATGTCGGGCGCCTCGCCGGCGGCGACCATCTTCTTGACCTCGCGGTCCACGTCGTTCCAGGACAGGACGGTCACGTCGATCTTGACGCGCGGGTGGTCCTTCTCGTACGCCTCGACGAGCGCGTCCCAGTACTTCTGGGAGCTGTTCTCCTTCGAATCGCCGTAGTCCGCGGCGACCAGCTTCAGGGTGACCCCGGGCCCGTTCGCCTCGGAGGCACCGCAGCCCGCAAGCGTCGCCATCAGCCCCAGCGCGGACAGCGCCGCCGTCCAGTTCCCCCTGATGCCGGTCTTGGTCCGCTGCCGCCGCTGCCGCCGCTGTAACACTTGTGCTGCCCCAACCTGTCGTACGGGCCCCGCACGCAACAGCCTGAATCACAGGCTCAGCGTTCAAGCCCGTCAATCTCGAACCTTCTCGAACTTCTCCATAAGGTCTACACCACGCAAGTGGACTAGACCTCTCGTGGGTGTACGGGTCACACTGTCACCCGTGAGACATGTCATCGCCCTCGATGTGGGCGGCACCGGGATGAAGGCCGCGCTGGTCGCGGCCGACACCGCGTCGTCCGGGGGGACAGCCCCGACAGCGCCCAGCCCTCCCGTGCTGCTGCACCAGGCACGCCGTGCCACCGGGCGCGAGCGCGGCCCGGACGCCGTGGTCGACTCCATCCTCGACTTCGCCGCCGAGCTGCGCGCCCACGGCGAACGGCACTTCGGCGAGCCCGCGGCGGCGGCCGGCGTCGCCGTCCCCGGCATCGTCGACGCCGAGCAGGGCACAGCCGTGTACGCGGCGAACCTCGGCTGGCGCGACATCCCGCTGCGCGCGCTTCTCGCCGAACGCCTCGGCGGCATCCCGGTCGCCCTCGGCCACGACGTACGCACCGGCGGGCTGGCCGAGGGGCGCGTGGGCGCGGGCCGGGGCGCGGACCGCTTTCTCTTCGTGGCGCTCGGCACCGGCATCGCCGGGGCGATCGGCGTCGACGGCCGGGTGGAGGCGGGGGCGCACGGTTTCGCGGGCGAGATCGGCCATATCGTCGTACGCCCCGGGGGCACGCCCTGCCCCTGCGGCCAGCGCGGCTGTCTGGAACGGTTCGCCTCGGCGGCGGCGGTCACCCAGTCCTGGGCCGAGGTGTCGGGCGACCCGGAGGCGGACGCGGCGGACTGCGCCAAGGCCGTGGCGTCCGGCGACCCCCTGGCGGAGGCCGTCTGGCGCCGGGCGGTCGACGCCCTCGCCGACGGCCTGGTCACCGCCCTCACCCTTCTGGACCCCCGCACCCTCATCATCGGCGGCGGCCTGGCCGAGGCCGGCGAAACCCTGTTCACCCCGCTACGGGCAGCGGTGGAACGCCGAGTCACTTTCCAGAAGATCCCGGCCATAGTCCCGGCGACCCTCGGCGACGAGGCCGGCTGCCTGGGCGCCGGCCTCATGGCCTGGGACCTCCTCACCCCCACAAACCCGGATACGGCCCCATCGGAGGCACCCCTGTGACACCGACCAAGCAGGAACTTCCCGACTCCGGTCCGGGCAGCACCGCTGAAGGCGCGCGGGGCGGTGTTGAATCTGCGGCTACCGCCGCGATGGGGGTCCCTCCCGCTCGGGCGAAGTCGAGAGCGGGGGAGCGAGCAACCACGAACAACCCGCAGCCGCCACTCAACACCACGCCCTACGTCCTCGAAGGCGCGAACGTCGTCCTCCCCACCGGCATCGTGAAAAACGGCCGAGTGGTCATCGACGGCAACCGAATCGCCGGAACCGCCCCGGAGAACGCCCCCACCATCGACCTCGGCGGCCACTGGCTGGTGCCCGGTTTCATCGACCTCCACAACCACGGCGGCGGCGGAGCCTCCTTCACCTCAGGCACGGTCGACGACGTGCTGAAGGGCATCGACACCCACCGCCGACACGGCACCACCACCCTCGTCGCCTCCGCGGTCACCGGCGACATGGACGGCCTGGTCCAACGCGCCGGTCTCCTCTCCGAGCTGGCCGAGCAGGGCGACCTCGCCGGCATCCACTTCGAGGGCCCGTTCATCAGCCCCTGCCGCAAGGGCGCCCACTCGGAGGAACTGCTCCGCGACCCGGACCCGGCGGAGGTCCGCAAACTGATCGACGCGGCGCGCGGAAGGGCCGCGATGGTGACGCTGGCCACCGAACTCCCCGGCGGCATCGAGTCCGTACGCCTCCTCGCCGACCACGGCGTCATCGCGGCGATCGGCCACACGGACGCGACGTACGAGCAGACGGTTCAGGCCATCGACGCGGGCGCGACGGTGGCGACCCACCTGTTCAACGCGATGCCCCAGCTGGGGCACAGGGAGCCCGGCCCGATCGCGGCCCTCCTCGAAGACCCCCGGATCACGGTCGAGCTGATCAACGACGGTACGCATCTGCACCCGGCCGCCCTCCAGTTGGCGTTCCATCACGCGGGCGCCGACCGGGTGGCGTTCATCACGGACGCCATGGACGCGGCGGGCTTCGGCGACGGCCGCTACTGGCTGGGCCCGCTGGAGGTCGAGGTGGCCGACGGGGTGGCCCGTCTGGTGAACGGCGGTTCGATCGCCGGCTCGACCCTGACGCTGGACCGCGCCTTCAAGCGGGCGGTCACCGTGGACCGTCTCCCGGTCGAGGACGTCGTCGCCGCCCTCTCGGCCAACCCGGCGAAGCTGCTCGGCATCGACGACCGCGTGGGCTCCCTGGAGCCGGGCAAGGACGCCGATCTCGTACTCCTCGACGCGGATTTCGAGCTGAAGGGCGTACTGCGGAAGGGCGAGTGGCTGGTGGACCCCTGGGCGGCCATGGGGAAATCGGAGGCATAGGTCCCCAACCGACCTGATCCATCCGGTTGTTGACGACTGATGTGCAATGCGGCGGTTGGCCCGAGGGGCTGGGCCGACCGCCGCTCTTTTGGCATGATCGAGCCTCCGCAACCGCGTCCGGCGCGCGCACTCTGATAATCGGTACTCGTCCGAGATCCGGCAGACGCAGCCACAACCATCGAGGGGGTAGACCCAGGTGATCCTCACGGTCACGCTGAACACCGCTCTCGACATCACCCATCGTGTGGGGGCCCTCAGGCCCCACACCACTCACCGGGTGACCGAGGTGACGGAGCGGCCCGGTGGCAAGGGTCTGAACGTGGCCCGCGTACTGGCCGCCCTCGGCCACGAGGTGACGGTCACCGGTTTCGTCGGCGGTCCGACGGGACGGGCCGTCCAGGAACAGCTGGCCCGCACGCCGGGTGTCGTGGACGCGCTGGTCCCCGTCGAGGGGTCGACGCGCCGGACGATCGCCGTGGTCGACACCACGGGTGACACGACTCAGCTCAACGAACCCGGCCCGCTGATCGCACCCGCCGAGTGGTCCGCCTTCCAGGAGGCGTACGAGGGTCTGCTGCGCTCCGCCTCGGCGGTGGCCCTGTGCGGGAGCCTGCCACCGGGGGTGCCGGTGGGGGCGTACGCGGGTCTGATCCGTACGGCGCGCACGCTGGCCGTCCCCGTGCTGCTGGACACCAGCGGCGAGCCCCTGCGGCGCGGGGTGGCGGCCCGTCCCGATGTGGTGAAGCCGAACGCCGACGAACTGGCCGAGCTCACCGGCTCCCACGAGCCGTCCCGGGCCACCCGTGACGTCCGCCGTCGCGGCGCCCACGCGGTCGTCGCCTCCCTGGGCCCCGACGGCCTCCTCGCCCACACCACCGAGGGCCACTGGCGCGCGACCCCGCCCCGCCACTTCCGCGGCAACCCCACCGGCGCGGGCGACTCGGCCATGGCCGGCCTCCTGTCGGGCCTCGTCGAACACCTCCCCTGGCCGGCCCGCCTGACCCGCGCGGTAGCCCTGTCCGCCGCGACCGTACTGACCCCGGCAGCGGGAGAGTTCAACCGCGAGGCGTACGAGCAACTACTGGACCAGGTAACGGTGACGGGCGAGGCCACGGCGGCCTGAACGGCCCCGCCGGCCGCTCGAAGCTCGCTCAGCCGTACTTGCGAGGGCTCAGCCCTTACGCAGATACAGCTGGTCGATGTTCACGTCGCAGGAGTTGCCCTGCTCGCAGGAGACCTTGACCTCGTTCGTGCCCTTGTTCAGCTGGACGGACGCCCAGGTGTACGTCCAGCCCTTCTCGTAGTCGCCCTCCGGGGCGTTCGCGAAGTTCTTGAGGTTGAGCGGGCGGCTCTGGGCCGTGCCGTTGACCGTGAGTGTGGCGTTGGCGTCCTTGCCGGGCACGCCGTAGACGACATACAGCCGGTAGGAACCGCTCTTCGGGAAGTCCTGGATCTTCCAGGTGACCGACGAGCCCACCGAGTTGAAGTTGGTGACGTAGAAGCCGCCCTCGGATTTCGCGCCCGGGACTTCCGACGCGGTGATGGCGTTTCCGCCGAGGACGAGGGTCTTCGCGTCGGCCTTCGGGAGTTCGCCGTCCTCCTCGGCCGCGGCCGACTTGCTGGCCGAGTTGCTGGGCTCGGCGCTCTCGTTGGCGGTCGGGGCCGTGGAGGCGCTGTTGTCGCCGGCGTTGTCGGTCGAGTCGTCGCCGCCGAGGATGGCGACGCCGATGCCTATGACCACGGCGGCGACGACGGCGATCGCGCCGATGAGCAGCCCCTTGGTGTTGGGGCCACGGCCGCGGCCCCCGCCGCTCCCACCGCCGTACGACTGCTGGCGGGTGGTCTGGGAGCCGTCCGGGTAGCCCCCGGGCGCCTGGGGCGCGGTCGGCTGACCGTACGCCCCCTGCGGCTGGCCGTACGCCTGCTGCTGCGGGACCTGTCCGTACTGTGCGGTGGGCGCCTGCGGAGCCTGCTGCGTCTGCTGTCCGTACTGGCGCTCACCGACCGGCCGTACCCGGTTGACGGCGTTGGGGTAGCCGTAGCTTCCCGTGGGCGGCTGGGCGCCACGGGCCTGGCCGTCGGCGTAGAGGTAGCCGAACGGGTCGTCGTCCTCGGGCGTGCTCGCGCCGTTGTTGCCGGGCGTCATCCCTAGGTCTCCTCAGCGGTGCGGTACATGCGCGTACGGGTACGGGCTTGGGTACGGGTGGGTTCGGGTGGCGGGTTCCTGCATCGGGGTGCAGGAGAGCGAGCCTACCCGCTCATGCTGAACCAAACGGGTGACTCAGGCCTCATAGTTCCGGCACTGGGCGTGTCACCAGGCCTTTTCCGGCCTCCATCATGACCGCATCGGATCTCGATCCGATCTCATCCGGCCCGCCGATGCGGTCTGGGACGAGATCGTTTCTCGACGTACATCCGCTCGTCAGCTGATTTCAACACCTCGTCCGCCGTCATGCCGCACTGTGCCCATCCGATGCCGAAGCTGGCACCGACGCGCATCGTGCGTCCGTCCACGCGGATCGGCTGGATGATTTCGTTGCGCAGCCGTACGGCGAGGTCCTGGGCGTCGGCGCGGCCTAGGCCGTCGGCGAGGACGACGAACTCGTCACCGCCGAGCCGGGCGACGGTGTCGCCGTCGCGCACGCCCCTGCTGAGCCGCCGGGCGACCTCGATGAGGACGGCGTCGCCCGCGTTGTGCCCGAACCGGTCATTGATCGACTTGAACCCGTCGAGGTCGCAGAAGAGCACCGCGAGCCCCTTGGTCCCGTCGTCCCGCTCGCTCTCGGGCGCGACCGTGTGCACATGGTGGTCGAAGGCGTCGTACGGCCCGGCCACCGCGTGGAAGTCGAAGGCGTGCCCACCGGACTCGTACGCGTCGAACGACGGGTGCGGGTGCGGCTGGCCGGCCGGGTGCTCACCGGCCCCGGGCGCGCCGAACTGTTCGCCGTACTGCCCGAAGACCGTGTCCTGTGCGAACGTCGCCATGTCCTGCGCGAAGACCGCGTCCATGGAGTCGGCCGGTGCTCCGGCGGGCAGGCTCTGCGGGCGCTGGCAGAGGCGGGCGGAGAGCCGGGAGCGCAGCTCGGCGGAGTTGGGCAGCCCGGTGAGCGCGTCGTGGGAGGCGCGATGGGCGAGCTGGAGCTCGCGGCGCTTGCGCTCCTCGATGTCCTCGACGTGGGTGAGCAGGAAGCGGGGCCCGTCGGCGGCGTCGGCCACGACGGAGTTGCGCAGGCTGACCCAGACGTACGTCCCGTCGCGGCGCCCGAGCCGCAGCTCGGCGCGCCCGCCCTCGGCGGAGGTGCGCAGGAGAGTGCCTATGTCCTCCGGGTGGACGAGATCGGAGAACGAGTACCGCCGCATCGCGGAGGCGGGCCGCCCCAGCAGCCGACACAGCGCGTCGTTCGTCCGGAGGATCCGCCCGTGCTGATCGCCGCCCATCTCGGCGATGGCCATACCGCTCGGGGCGTACTCGAACGCCTGCCGGAAGGATTCCTCACTGGCGCGCAGCGCCTGCTGCTCCCTTTCGAGCCTGACCAGCGCACGCTGCATGTTGGCGCGAAGCCGAGCGTTGCTGATCGCGATGGCGGCCTGGAAGGCGTACATCTGAAGCGCTTCACGTCCCCAGGCGCCCGGTCGCCGGCCGTTCCGCGGCCGGTCCACGGAGATCACGCCGAGCAGCTCACCGCAGGAGGAGCCGGAGCCCCCGGGGGTGTACATGGGCGCGAACAGCCGGTCCGAGGGATGCCACTCGTCCTCGAAGCGGGGCGCCGGCCCGTCGGTGTACCACTGGGGCACGTCGTCCTCGTCGAGCACCCAGCCCTCGGTGTGCGGTATGAACCGCAGGTCGCCCCAGGCCTCGCCCATGTTCAGCCGGCGGTCCCAGGAGGCGCGCGAGCCGACGCGGCCGGTGATCAGGGCCTCGGCGGCGGAGTTGCCGGAGAGGGCGGCGACGACCAGGTCGCCGTCGGGGCGGACGAGGTTCACACAGGCCAGTTCGTAGCCGAGGCCGTTGACCACACCGTCGGCGACGGTCTGCAGCGTGTCGGCCAGGCTGCGTGCGGTGTTCATGTCCGCCATCACCTGGTGCAGCTGCCGCAGCGTCGTCAGACGGACGTAAGGCTCCGACTCGGTTTCCATTCGCCCTCCCCCCGAGATCTCGTGGCAGCGCTCCAGGCTCCAGGGTTGTCGTCGTCATGTCGCGCCGCGGTAGCCTGCGTAAGTCGCGGGCTTACTACCGCTTACAAGTCCCGCTTACAGCATGCAGCGTCCCCGCCACTGAATCACAGCGCGGAGCCCACTCGGTACACAGGGTCAACAAAATATGGCTCCTGTGACTCAAGTCACAACAAAAGGTGAGCAATTGAGTGGAGTTTATGCATTTCCCTCATGCCCTCGCCGAACAGAAATCAGGACTCTGTGTAGGGGTTGTGAGCGGGGCTGAGCGAGGGGAGCCGGGGGCGGCCTAGGGTGCGTTTCATATGTGGATCTTGATGTGTCAAGATCCCACTTCGTGGGGCGGCATGATCTGACGAATACACAGTGGGCGAAGCTGGAGCCCCTGCTCCCGGTCGGCAAGAAGCCTGGACGGCCACCGGTGCACACCAAGCGGCAACTGATAGACGGCATACGGTGGCGCACCCGCGCCGGTGCTCCCTGGCGGGACGTGCCCGAGCGCTATGGCCCGTGGGAGACGGTCTACGGCCTGTTCCGCCGCTGGCAGCGGGACGGCACCTGGCACCGCATCTTCGAACAGCTGCAGGCCCAGGCCGACGCCGAGGGACTGATCACCTGGGACGTCTCGGTGGACTCGACCATCGCCCGCGCCCACCAGCATGCGGCCGGCGCCCGCAAAAAGGGGATCTGCAGATCGAGCCGCCAGGCGGTGTGTTCATCGAGCCCGACGACCACGGGCTCGGACGCTCCCGGGGCGGGCTGACAACCAAGCTCCACCTGGCGGTCGAGCAGGCCCAGAAACCGATGTCGCTGGTCATCACGGCAGGACAGCGCGGTGATTCCCCGCAGTTCCAGGTGGTCTTGGGCCGCATCCGGGTGCCCCGGCTCGGGTCGGGCCGCCCGCGCACCCGGCCGGACAAGGTGCGTGCCGACAAGGCGTACGGCTCCCGCGCGAACCGTGCCTACCTGCGCAAGCGCGGTATCCGCTGCACGATCCCGGAGAAGCGCGACCAGATCGCCAACCGCAAGAACCGCGGCTCCCACGGCGGCCGGCCACCTAAGTTCGACAAGGCCGACTACAAGGAGCGCCACGCGGTCGAGTGCGGAATCAATCGCCTCAAGCGGCACCGCGCTGTCGCCACGAGATACGACAAGTTGGCAGTTCGCTACGAGGCGACCGTGCTGGTCGCAGCCATCAACGAGTGGCTGTGACCAGCACTTTCAAAACGCACCCTAGGTCCCGAGGTCGGGGAGGGGTTCGGACCCTGGTCCGATGTGGGCGGCGAAGGCCGGGGACTAGCGTTCGAGCGTGCCGAAGACCCGAACCGCAGGCTCCCCCATGACCGGACCGTCGGACACGTTCGCGAATGCGTCCGCAACGCCCTCCGTAACACCCTCCGCGACTCCGTCCATCCCGTCCGTTCCCACCGCCCCCGCACCCGCACCCACATCCGGCGGGCATGCTGAAGGGGTGAGTGAAGACGAGTTCCGTGCGGCGATGTCCCGACTGGCCGCCGGGGTGGTGCTGGTGACCGCGCTGGAGCCGCCGCTGGATCCGGAGGGGCCGCGCGGCGAGGACGTAGGGATGACGGCGACCTCCTTCATGTCCGTCTCCCTGGACCCGCCCCTCGTCCTGGTCAGCCTCCGCGAGGGCTCCCGCATGGACGACCTCCTCGCCGAGCAGCCCCTGTGGGCCGTCTCCGTCCTCTCCGAGAACCAGCGGACCATCGCCGCCCGCTTCGCCATGAAGGGCCGCGTAAGCGACCGGCTCCTCTTCGAGGACATCCCCCGCACCCGAGGCGAAGCCACCGGCGCCCTCCTCATCACCGGCGCCCTGGCCACCCTCGAATGCCGCACCGAACAACGGGTGACCGCCGGAGACCACACGCTGGTCATCGGCCGAGTGCTGGAAGCGGGGATACCGGGATCGGACGGCGGCCCGCTGACGTACTTCCGGGGCAGATACCGCCAGCTGGGGTGACGGGGCGCGGGGCGAAGCTTCCGTGCCGCGTAAGGGGCGCGGGGCTGGGTGGAATGCGCGGCTACCGCCGCGTGGGCGCGAGCAGCCACACACAACCCGCGCGGACAAACCCACCGCAGCCACCCCCGCGCCCTTCAGCGGGGGTCTGGGGGCGGCAGCCCCAGGGATGGGACGGGTAGGGGCGGCGGGG
>NZ_AEJC01000636.1 GCF_000317595.1 Streptomyces ipomoeae 91-03
CACGCCTCCCGTATGGGAAGCCGACCGAATGGCTGCGTGGTGGAGTGGCGCGAGCAGTCGTGGAGCGGCCCACGAGGGTGTATTCCGCAGTGTGAGTCCTGAACGGGGCCGACATGCTCACGTGTCCCCCTCCGCGCCGGGCTCTCCGCCCCCGCGGCGAACACGTGCCCGACCACTCGCACCATCGGCCGCCCGCCCCGGCCGCCGACCGGGCGAGCCCTCGTCGACGGAACGCGCGCGACGAGCTCGAGCCGTGCTGGGTGAGCGCCGGATAGCTCGAGCCGCGCTGCGCCCTTCCGGGCGTGGCCGGCGCCGAGCGCCGGTGCCGGTGCCGCAGATCCTGTCCGAGGGTGCCCTCGAGTCATGGGGCTGGGCGGCGATGCTCGGATCGCCGCCGGTGCCAGTGCCTTCGATGGCCGCACCCCCAAGTCGAGCAGCGATGCTCGCCTCGCCGTCGACGCCAATGCCGGCGGCGCCCGCACCTCCGGGGAAAACAGCAAGGCTTGGTTCGCCGTCGGCTACAAGGTCTACGGTGCTCGTGTCACCAGATTGGGCAGTGCCGCTCGCTGCGCCGTCGACACCCCCACCCGCACCGGCCGCCGCCAGGTCCCGTCCCCGGCGTTCCGCGCGTAGGCAGCGGCGGACGGACTCCGGGTCGAGGCCTTCGTTGCAGGCCTGGTGGAGGAGGCGGGCGAAGAGGTAGTCGGAGTCTGCGGCGAGGGCCATGGCCAGGGCTTCACGGGCCTCCAGTTCGTCGCCGGTGGACCAGGCGACCCAGCCGGCCAGGGTGAGCGGGGCGGCGGCATGCTCTCCGTAGGGGCCGACGCAGCGACGGGCCAGGGCGCGCCAGAGTCGGAGGGCGGGACCGGCTTCGTCGCCCTCCATCCACTCGGCGGCGCGGTCGCGGGTCGCGCGGTCCTGAAGTCCGAGGATGAGGGTGGCGGCGTCGGCGTGTCCGATGAGTTCGTCGTCGTGGAGGTCCGCGTCGAGGGTGCTGGAAACGGTCGGGACATCCGCGAGGCTCCCCATGATGCGGTGGGCCACCGCGAGCGTCTCCTCGGCCACCTCGGCACGGCTCTCCGAGTCCAGGATCCGTGGGATGAGAGCGGACTGGGCGGCGTCGAGCGCGGCCTCCTGCTCCAGCGCCGCGGCGGTCTCCCACGGCATGAGCCGCGCCCGCAGCTCCCGCAGGGTGCCGCGCACTTGAAGGCCCGCGTAGGTCGCGGCGGCGGCCAGCACAGAGGTGCCCGGCAGTCCCATCGGCTCCCCTTCGGGCAAGCAGCATCCGGTGCCCGGGCAGCAGTAGGACCAGAAACGGCCGTCGGAGATGCAGAGGGCCTCCACCACCGGGACGTCGAGGGCGCCGCAGGCTTTGCGCAACAGCTGTGCGAGTGGCCGCAGGCGTTCCATGACGTCCCGTGCCGACTCACCGCTCGTCGGGTCCTGGCAGAGGAAGGCGACCATGCTCTCTGGCTTGGCGCCCCGGCGTTCGCTGCCGGTGACCAGCCCATGGGCCAGTTGCTGGGCGACGGACGGCCAGTCGTCCGTCTGGGCCGGGATGCCGAGCCGCGCCCGCCCGCCGAACCGTCCGCGCGCTTCGCGGTCGTGCAGCGCGACCAGGACGATGCTGTCCTCGGGGCGATACCCGAGCAGATACGGCAAGGCATCGGCCAACTCGGCCGGGGTGCGCAGCGTCACCTGCTGCTCTCCATACGGCCCCGCGGGCGCGCCGTGGGTCACATGCGCCTTGGAGGCACCGTGTGCCAGAAGTGGGGCGGGCCCACCAGGGGTGGAGTGTCCCAGGGGCTGTCCGGCTCCCGGGCGGGGATGCGTCTCTCGTCCCTCGTACGCGGGGGTGTCTTCGCGCCCGCCGCATCCGTTCTGCCCGGTGATGTCACTGTTGCCGGGAGTCCCGGCCGCTTCGCTGTGATTCGTCATGCGGCGACCATCTCGCGGATCTTGAAATTCCGCTTTGACCTGTGGATAAGTCCGACCATGATCACGTCAGAAACTGTCCACAGGTCGCCCCGCTCGTTCGCGCGATGTCCGAGGCATCGGGTTGCATGGGGCCATGAGCGACGAAGACCTGCCCACCACGGCCCGTCAAGACCTGCGTACGACCGCCGATGCCGTGCTCGCCCGCCTCGTCGGCGCCCCGGCGGGTGCCGCACGGCTGCGCGAGGACCAGTGGCACGCCATCGAGGCGCTGGTGGCCGACAAGCGCAGAGCCCTGGTGGTGCAGCGCACGGGCTGGGGCAAGTCCGCGGTGTACTTCGTCGCGACGGCGCTGCTGCGCGAGCGGGGCGCCGGACCCACCGTCATCGTCTCCCCGCTGCTCGCGCTGATGCGCAACCAGGTGGAAGCGGCTGCCCGCGCCGGAATCCACGCCCGGACCATCAACTCCTCGAACACCGAGGAATGGGACACGATCCGCCAGGAGGTCACCGCCGGCGCGGTCGACGTGCTCCTGGTGAGTCCGGAGCGGCTCAACAACCCGGACTTCCGCGACCAGGTCCTGCCCGAGCTGGCCGCCGCGACCGGGCTGCTCGTGGTCGACGAGGCGCACTGCATCTCGGACTGGGGCCACGACTTCCGCCCGGACTACCGCAGACTGCGCACCATGCTGGCCGACCTCCCGCCCGGCGTCCCCGTGCTGGCCACCACCGCGACGGCCAACGCGCGCGTGACGGCCGACGTGGCCGAGCAGTTGGGCACCGGCGGCGGCACGGACGCGCTGGTCCTGCGCGGCCCACTGGACCGGGAGAGCCTGAGCCTCGGGGTGCTCCAACTACCGGACGCCGCTCACCGGATGGCCTGGCTCGCCGACCACCTGGACGAGCTGCCGGGCTCCGGAATCATCTACACGCTCACGGTGGCCGCCGCCGAGGAGGTCACCGCGTTCCTGCGCCAGTGCGGGCACACCGTGGCCTCGTACACCGGGAAGACGGAGAACGCGGACCGTCAGCAGGCGGAGGAGGATCTGCTCGCCAACCGGGTCAAGGCCCTGGTCGCGACCTCCGCGCTGGGAATGGGCTTCGACAAACCCGACCTGGGCTTCGTGGTGCATCTGGGGTCGCCGTCCTCCCCCATCGCGTACTACCAGCAGGTGGGCCGCGCGGGTCGTGGGGTCGAGCACGCCGAGGTGCTGCTGCTGCCGGGCAAGGAGGACCAGGCGATCTGGGAGTACTTCGCCTCGGTCGCGTTCCCTCCGGAGGAGCAGGTGCGCCGCACCCTGGACGTCCTCGCGCGCGCGGAGCGGCCGTTGTCGCTCCCGGCCCTCGAACCGCTGGTGGAGCTGCGCAGGTCCCGGCTGGAGACGATGCTGAAGGTCCTCGACGTGGACGGTGCCGTACGGCGCGTACAGGGGGGTTGGGTGCCCACCGGCGCCCCATGGACGTACGACACCGAGCGCTATGCCTGGGTCGCCAAGCAGCGGGCGACCGAGCAGCAGGCCATGCGTGACTACGTCGCGACGACGGGCTGCCGTATGGAGTTCTTGCGGCGGCAGTTGGACGACGAGGGCGCCTCCCCGTGCGGGCGCTGCGACACCTGCACGAAGCCCCGCTTCCCGGACTCCGTCTCCCCGGTGGCGCTGGACGCCGCGCGCGGCGAGCTGGGGCGGGCAGGTGTCGAGGTCGAGCCGCGCAAGATGTGGCCGACGGGGCTGCCGGCGGTCG
>NZ_AEJC01000637.1 GCF_000317595.1 Streptomyces ipomoeae 91-03
TCAGGCGCCCCCTCCAGGCGGCGGCAGGTGGCGGAGGTAGCATCCGTTTATGACTACTGACAACGCTGGCACCTCTGTTCTCGATGTTGAGATCGGCGCCCTGGCGGGCGGCCCCGCGGACCTCTCGCAGTACGCCGGTAAGGCCGTGCTCGTCGTGAACGTGGCCTCCAAGTGCGGTCTCACCCCGCAGTACACGGGCCTCGAAGCGCTGCACGAGCGGTATGCCGAGCGGGGCTTCACCGTGCTCGGTGTGCCGTGCAACCAGTTCCTCGGGCAGGAGCCGGGCTCCGCCGAGGAGATCGCGGAGTTCTGCTCGGCGACGTACGGCGTGACGTTCCCGATGACCGAGAAGATCGAGGTCAACGGGGAGGGCCGGCACGCTCTGTACGAGCGGCTCGTCGGTCACGCGGATGCCGAGGGCCACACCGGCGACATCCGCTGGAACTTCGAGAAGTTCCTGATCGGCCGTGACGGCTCGGTCGTCGCCCGCTTCTCGCCGCAGACCGAGCCCGAGTCGGCGGAGCTGGTCGCCGCCGTGGAGAAGGCCCTCGGCTGACACCGGCGGAGCCGCCGGTTGACCTTGCCCCTGGGTCAAGGAACACCGTCTCTCCCGCCGGGCGGAGGGCGCCCGGCGACGGAGGATGACCCAGTGGACATGGACACGGATCTGCTCACCATCGGCGCCTTCGCCGCCCGCGCACGGCTGTCGGCGAAGGCGCTGCGACTGTACGACCGGCTGGGGCTGTTGGCACCGGCATACGTCGACGAGGTGAACGGCTACCGGTACTACCGCGCCGACCAGATAGAACGTGCCCGTCTCGTCGCCCTGCTGCGCCAGCTCGACATGCCTCTCGCCCGCGTCGCGGAGATCGTGGAGACCGTCGAGCTGGACGGCGCGCGGGCCGCGGACCGGTTGGCCGCGTACTGGGCCGGCGCCGAGGAACGGTTCGCGTCCCAGCGGACCCTCGCCGCCTACCTCTGTGGACGGTTGTCGGGAAGGAAACCCGGGATGAACGAGCCATACGGCAAGTTCACGGTCGAAACAGTCGATACGGCCCCGCAGGTCGTGCTCACCCAGTCGCGGCACACCCTGGTGGACGAGCTGCCCGCCTGGATCGGGGCGTCACTGGGGCGGCTGGAGGAGGGCGCGGCGGCGTGCGGCGGAATCACCGGGGCGCCGTTCGTCGTGTACCACTCCGAGGTGTCGATGGAGAGCGACGGGCCCGCCGAGTCGTGTGTGCCCGTGGCCGACGAGGACGCCGCGCGTGCCTGGGCCATCGCGCGGGGACGGGCCGGCGGGGCCGAGGTGCGCGTGGAGCCGGCGCGACGGCTCGCGTACACCCGGATCACCAAGGCGCAGGTGGCCTATCCACAGATCGTCGCCGCCTTCGAGGCGGTCGAGCGGTGGATCGCCGAGCAGGGGCTGAAGGTCGTCGGCCCGTGCCGTGAGATCTACTTCGCGGACTGGGCCGCGTCCGGCCCCGAGGACCCGGTGTGCGACGTGGCGTTCCCGGTCGCATCCTGACCTTCACAGGTCCTGAGAGATCCTCGTAGGGCCGTGTAGGCCCGCGCAGGGCCGCGTAGGGCCGTATTGGCCCCTATGGCCCACGTATGTCCTCGTGAGTCCATATACGTCCTCGTGAGTCCACGTAGGTCCCCATGGATCCTCGTACGGCCGTAGGGGTTTCCCTACGGCCGTAACGGATCGAACAGGTCCTGTCGGCCAACTGTCAGCGGGTGATTAGCGTCTACATCAACACACGAGGAACATCCGGGGAGACGTCTGTGACGGCGTCTGCCGGGCGCGCCCGTGAAGACCGCACCCGCCCGCACGAGTCGAACGGAACGGAAGAGCCGCAGTGGCCTTTGCCGAGCTGACCCCACGACGCCCCGTCTCGCGCGCCGACAAACCCTCGCCGGCGCGCGAGCCGTGGCGTGAGCGCCATCGAGTGGCCCTCACGGCGTCGCTGTGCGCCCTGCCGCTGTACTTCGTGTGGTGGGCGGTCTTCGCGACCGGCGGCGGCGATCTGGCGGCCCAGGTGGCGTGGGCGGAGTTCGCGAAGATGTACCCGGACTCCGCGGTCAACCTGTTCTGGTACGGCGGACTGCACGCGGCGAACTACAGCGTGCTGTCGCCGTATCTGATGGCGGCGTGCGGCGTCGTCCCGGTCACGCTGGTGTCGGGGCTCTCCGCCTCCTGGCTCGCCGGCGAGGTCGTCACCCGAACGGGCGTACGCAAGCCGGTGTGGGTCGCGCTGGCGGTGACGTTCTCGCTGTGGTGCCAGGTGGTGTCGGGGCGCTCCACGTTCATGCTGGGCACGGCCTTCGGCCTGGGGGCGCTGCTGGCGGTGGTGAGCGGGCGCAGCCGGCGGCATCTCGCGGTGGCGGCGGTGTGCGCGACGCTGTCCACGATGGGGAGCCCCGTCTCCGGGCTCTTCCTCCTCGTGGTCGGCGCCGCGTATCTGCTGTGCCGGGAGTGGGGCCGGGCGGCCTCGCTGCTGGTGCCGCCGGTGACCGTCGTCGCCGTCACCACCCTGCTGTTCCCCTTCGAGGGTGAGCAGCCCATGGCGTTCAGCCGGATATGGCCGCCGGTCCTGATCTGCGCGGCGGTGGTGCTGACCGCGCCGAGCGCCTGGCGGGTGCTGCGCATCGGCGCCGCCGTGTACGCGCTCGGCGTGGTCCTCTGCTATCTGATCCCCACGCCGATCGGCACGAATGTCGAACGGCTCCTGGAACTGGCGGGGCCGGCGGCGGCGCTGGCCATCGCCCTGTACCGGGGCGAGGCCCGGGAGGACGGCTCCCGGCTGCCGCTGTCCTGGTTCACACCCCGGCGGCGGCAGGTGGCCGGCGCGGTCGCCCTGGTGCTCTCCCTGACCTGGCTGACCGGCAAGACGACCGCCGACATCGTCACCAACACCAAGGTCCCCGAGTGGGCCGTCAAGACCGACGGTGTGGTGAAGGAGCTGAAGCGGCTCGGCGCCTGGAAGACCCGCGTCGAGGTGGTACCGGCCCGTGACCACCGCGAGGCCGCGATCCTCGCCCCGTACATCAATATGGCGCGCGGCTGGAACCGCCAGGCCGACGTCGAGCGCGGCCGGCTCTTCTACGAGGGTCACGGCGGCACCGAGGTGCCCGAGGGCGCGTTCACCCCGGAGGCGTACAAGGCCTGGCTCTCCCAGTGGGCGGTCGGTTTCGTCGTCCTCGTCAACGGCGAACCGGACGGCCCCGCCAAGCTCGAACACGCCCTGGTGACCAGTGAGCCGGACTATCTGGAGCGCGTCTGGGAGGACGCCAACTGGAAGATCTACCGGGTGAAGAACGCGACCCCGCTGGTCGACAGGCCCGCCTCCGTCGTCAGCGCCGACGGCGCCAACCTCGTCGTCCACATGCCGAGGCCCGGCGAGGTCATCGTCCGTGTCGCCTACTCCCCCTGGCTCTGGGCCGACAACGGCTGCCTCACCGCCGACCGCGAGTCCGACGGCGACCTCACGGAGTTCACCCGCCTGACGGTCCACGAGGCGGGGGATGTACGCATCAGCTCCCAGTACGGGGGGCCTTCGCGGCAGAGGGCGTTGGAGTGCGAGAAGGAAGAGGAAGAGGAAGAGGAGCAGTAGGGGATGTAGGGGACAGAGCA
>NZ_AEJC01000638.1 GCF_000317595.1 Streptomyces ipomoeae 91-03
CCACCCACCCCGCGACACCCGAGCGTGATCGGGCGCAGCGGCACCTCGCACGCGCCGGTGAGCGACAGCCCACCCCCGCCCGGCCCCACCCACCGGGCGTCCATGACCCCGGCCCGCTCAGCCGGCCCCGCCCTCCCCCAGCAACCGCACCAACTCGATCCGCGACCTGATCCCCAACCGAGCGAAAACCCCCCGCAAATGGTGATCGATCGTGCGCGGGCTGAGCAGCAGCCGGGCGGCGATCTCCCGGTTCGTGGCGCCCTCGGCCGCCATGCGGGCTACCATCAGCTGCTGGGCCGTGAGCCGGTTGGCGAGATCCGCCACGTCGCGTGCCGCTGGGGCCCGCTCCCCCAACGCGCGTAGCTCCCCCCGAGCCTGAGCCGCACAGTGCGGCGACCCGAAGTGCTCGAAAGCCTCCAGCGCACTGTGCAACCGGTCACGCGCCTCGGTGCGGTTGCGGAGCCGACGCAACGCGCTGCCGAACAGCAGCTCCGTGCGGGCCCGTTCGAAGTCACGGGTGCCGCCGGCGTGGAGGTCGAGGGCGGCACGGTAGTGCTCGACGGCCCCCTCCCCGGTGGCGAGCAGCGCCCGGCAGCGGGCGCTGAGGGCGAGGTCGTCGGCGCTGCGGACGGTACGGGCCCAGCGGTCGTAGTCGGCGTGCGCGGCTCGGGCCACGCGGGTGTCACCGGTGCGGACGGCGGCCTCGACGTAGTGCGGGGTGGCGATGTGACGGATGGCCCGGTGGCCGTGCCCGGGACCGAAACCGGCGAGCGCGCGCAGCCGGGCGGCCGAGGCGGCGTACCGCCCGGTGCTCAGGTCGAGGAAGGCGAGGGCGAACATGGCGAGAGCGGCCGGCAGCCCCAGTCCGCGTCCGAGGGCGTAGGCGCGGGCGGACTCGGCGCGTTCCCGGCAGACCTCCTCGTCGCCGGTGACGGCGGCGAACATCGCGAGGGCGGCCTGGAGATGGCAGGCCCCGTTGTCCTGTCCGGTCGAGTACGCCTGGTGCAGGGCGTCGAGGGCGGCGGCCTCGGCGGTCTTGGGGCGCCCGGTCCAGAACTCGGCGTAGGCCCGGAACTCCATGGCCTGCGGCACGGTGGCCGCCTCGCCCCGGGCCCGGGCGGAGGCGGCGGCCCGGGCGGTGGCGGTGGCGGCGAGGGTGTGGTCGCCGAGGAGGAGGGCGGCGATCCCGGAGTGGATGAGCAGGGTGGGGTCGCCGCCGGGTCCGCAGCGTCCGGCGGCGGCTTCGAGGGCGTCACGGGCGTCGTCGTACCGTCCCTCGAACGCGGCGGTGAGCGCGCCGAGCGTGCTGGGCGGCAGGATGCCGAGCGCGGCGGCGACGGCGGAGGCCTCGCGGCAGCGGCGCAGGTCGCCGGTGTAGATGGCGGCTTCGGTGGCTCGTGCCAGCAGATGGGCGGCGGTGTCGGAGGAGTGCTCGCGGGCGTGGCGAACCGTGGCGGTGAGCAGGGCGTCGAAGGCCTCGGAGGCGTTGCCGGCGCGCAGGGCGAGGAGTCCGCCGAGGGCGTCGTGGTCGGTGGCCGCGACCAGTCGGCGGGCCCGGTCGCCGTCGCCCGACTGCCAGGCCTCGGCCGCCGCCTGGGCGAGCAGGTGCGGGCGTTCGGCCGGTTCGGGGGTGAGGGCGGCGGCGCGTTCGGCGAGGGCGGAGGCCAGCGCGGGTTCGCCGATGGCACGTGCCACCCGCGCCGACAGACGGAGTTCGGCGGCGAGCCGGCGGCTGGGGCCGAGGGCGGCGGCGGCCCGGTGCCAGGAACGCCGGGGTCTCTCGCCCTCGCCGCTCAGCACCCCGGCGAGCAGCCGGTGGGCCGCACGCCGGTCGTCCATGGCGGCGGACTCGTAGACGGCGATGCGTGTCCAGGCGTCCCGGAAGACGATGCCCTGGGCGGTGGCGTGGGCGAGGCCCGCCGCCTCCGCCGCGTCGACGGGACCGGTGTCGAGGCGGGCGGCGGTCACGGCACGCGCGTAGGCGTGGGTCGGGAACGGGTGTTGGTCGGCCGCGGCGAGCAGCAGCAGGAACCGGGTGTCGTCGGGCAGGGCCCGTACGTCGCGCCGGTGGTCCCGCAGCAAGGCGGGGACGAGTGCCAACGGCTCGGCGGGGAGCGGGTCGAGGCCGCAGGCCTGGCGTTCGGTCAGGGCGGCGGCCAGTTCCGCGGCAGCGCGGGGGTCGCCGTGCGCGGCGTGCAGCAGGCGTACGCGTACGCCTTCGGAGAGCGCGGCCTTCGCGGCCGGCTCGGCCTCCGGGCTCGGCCACTCGTTCATGGGGGGCGGTGGCGAGCGATGCGGAAGTTGTGGGGGGTTCACCGGAGTCACCACACTCATCACGTTACTGGCGAGTTAACCGGCCAGTAAAGACCGGCGACTTCACCGATGCGGCGCGCGTAGACCCCACCCGACACTCCTGTCGACCCCACCCGCTTCAGGAGGCACCATGCATCGCCGCATGCGCCGTATCGCCACGGCCCTAGCGACCGTGACCACCACGTTCCTGCTTTCCCTGTCATTCGCCGCCGTCCCCGCTCAGGCCGCGACCCACAACCCGATCGTCTTCGTGCACGGGCTCAGCAGTTCGTCCAGCAGTTGGGACGACTGGGTGGCGTACTTCAAGCAGGACGGCTACACGTCCTCCGAGTTGTACGCCTGGTCCTACGACTGGGGCCAGTCCAACGTCACGACGGCACAGCAGCTGAAGAGCAAGATCCAGAGCGTGCTCGCCGCGACGGGCGCCTCCAAGGTCGACGTGGTCGTCCACTCGATGGGCGCGCTGAGCTCCCGCTACTACCTCAAGAACCTCGGCGGGACGTCGTACGTGGACGACTTCGTCTCCACGGCCGGTGTGAACCACGGGACGACCGTGGCCGGTTGGTGCCGGTGGCTGTACACCTCCTGCGGGGAGATGTACACGGGCAGTTCGTTCCTCACCGCGCTCAACTCCGGTGACGAGACCCCGGGCAGCGTGTCGTACGCCAGCTACTGGTCGAACTGCGACGACGCGCTCACCCCGGACACCACCGCGATCCTCAGCGGCGCCACGAATGTCGAGGTGGGCTGCATCTCGCACAACGAGATGAACAACGACCACGGCGTCTACGAGCAGGTGCGGAACTTCATCGCCTGACGCATCCGGCTCGTCGTACGCCCCCCCTCACCCGTCGCGCAACCACTCCCCAGGGTCGCGCGACGGGTGAGCCGGTGCTTCCCTGGGGACAATCGCGGTATCTGTCGTCCTCTCGGGAGGTACGCCATGGCCCGCACCGCCAAGGACGCCGTGCACCACCCCCTGTTCGCCCGGTTCTACGCCCGGCTGAGCGTGTCGGCGGAGCCGAGGATCGGCCCTCTGCGCGACGAACTGCTCGCCGGGATCTCGGGGCGCGTCATCGAGATCGGCGCCGGGAACGGCCTGAACTTCGCCCACTACCCGCGTACGGTCTCGGAGGTCGTGGCGATCGAACCGGAGCGCTCTCTGCGGCAGTTGGCCCTGGAGTCCGCCCTGCGTGCCGATGTGCCCGTGGACGTGGCGCCGGGCGCGGCGGAGGCGCTGCCGGTCAAGAGCGAGGCGTTCGACGCCGCCGTCGTGTCTCTGGTGCTGTGCAGCGTGCGGGATGTGCGGCGTTCACTGAGCGAGGTGCGGCGGGTACTGCGGCCCGGCGGTGAGCTGCGGTTCTTCGAGCACGGCCGGGGCGGCGGCAGCGTGATGCGGACGGCCCAGCGGGCACTGGACGGCACGGTGTGGCCGCTGCTGTTCGGCGGCTGCCATGTGGCCCGCGACCCGCTCGGCGAGGTCCGGGCCGCCGGGTTCGAGATCGCGTCGCACCGGGAGATGCTCGTCCCCGAGAAGGGGCCGCGCATGCCCACCTCCTACTGCGTGGTCGGCAGGGCGCGGCGGCCCGAACTCGGCGACTAGGACGACCGGTCCGAAGACACAGGCGGCCGGGGGTCGTTCACAGGCCCCACTGGCGCAGCTCCCGGGTGATGTCGTGCACGGTGGCCTCGCCGCTCTTGACCAGCTTGGCCAGTTCGCGCACCTGCTCGGCGGAGGTGACGACCTTGACGCCGCTGGCGACGAGATAGCCGTAGGCGACGGCGCAGGCGAACAGCGCGTTGGAGCGCTCAAGCGCCGGGATGTGCATCAGGAGCTGAAGGAGGGACGCGGCTCGGGCGTGCGGGGTGTCGTAGACGGGGACGTCGAAGATCTCGGCCTCGTGCCGGGCGACGGCCGCGACGAGGGCGCCCCAGTCGGTGATCTGGGGATCTCCGGGCGTCTTCTGTTCGGCGACCATCAGAAGCCAGGCGAGGTCGATGCGGAGCTGACTCAAGGGATCAGTGACGTCCTTCGCGCCGGCCTTCGAGTTCCCTGCCGAACTCCTCGACGAAGACCGTCTCGTACTGCTTCATGAAATCGGCGGCGGACTCCACGAAGGTGTTCCCCACTTCTCCGGTGTCCTGCCGGACCAGTTCCTCGATGTACCGGTTCACACTCATCCCGCGCTCCAGGGCTCGCTCCCGGGCTGCCCGGGCCGTGTCCTCGTCCACCCGTACGTTCAGCTGGGTCTTGGCCATGACTCGACGCTAGCGCCGGAGCGCTAGCGCGGCAAGGGCGCCCTCGCGATGTGCGCCCCTTAAGGGCAGGACATGGGTGCCCCTTACATCGGTACCGGAGACCCGACCTGCGACGGAGACGGCCTCGGACTTCGGGGGGATACCGGATGTGCGGTGGATCACATTAGGCTCGTCCGGGAACGCCCGGAATTCGAACTGGTTCGAGCCTGGAGGCCGTTTTGTCCACTGTTGCCGCTGAGCACCCCTTCGGCCGCGCGGAAGCCGACGGCGTCGCCGCCCGCGCCCGGGGTCTGACGAAGGCGTACGGCTCGGGTGAGACGACGGTGCTCGCCCTCGACTCGGTCGACGTGGACATCGCGCGCGGCCGGTTCACCGCGGTGATGGGTCCCTCGGGTTCGGGGAAATCCACGCTGATGCACTGTCTGGCGGGGCTCGACACCGTGTCGGCGGGGCAGGTGTGGCTCGGGGACACCGAGATCACCCGGCTCAGGGAACGCGATCTGACCCGGCTGCGCCGGGACCGGATCGGCTTCATGTTCCAGTCCTTCAATCTGATCCCGACGCTGAACGCGGCCGAGAACATCACCCTGCCCATGGACATCGCGGGCAAGAAGCCCGACGAGAAGTGGCTGGACCAGGTCATCGACACACTGGGCCTGCGGGACCGGCTGGGGCACCGGCCGTCGCAGCTGTCCGGCGGCCAGCAGCAGCGGGTGGCCTGCGCCCGGGCGCTCGCCTCCCGGCCGGAGCTGATCTTCGCGGACGAGCCGACCGGCAACCTCGACTCCCGGGCCGGCCTCGAAGTGCTGGGCTTCCTGCGCGAGGCCGTCGACGAGCTGGGCCAGACCGTCGTCATGGTCACCCACGACCCCGGGGCCGCCGCCCACTCCGACCTGGTGCTCTTCCTCGCCGACGGACGGATCGTGGACCGCATGGAGCGCCCGACGGCCGAGGCCGTGCTGGAACGGATGCGCCTCTTCACCAGCGGAAACCCGCCGGCCTCCGGCACGGGCCGGGCGGCCTTCGACGCAGCGGGCACCCCCGCCGACGTACGCGCGACCGGGCGCACCGGCCTCGGCAAGGACACGACCGGACCCACCGACCTGGGCAAGCACACGACCGGACCCACCAATCTCGACAAGGACACGACCGGACCCGTCGACCGCGACAAGGACTGAGACCGTGCTCAAGGCGACCCTGCGGAGTTTCCTGGCGCACAAGGGGCGGCTGGTGCTCTCGGCGCTGGCCGTCATCCTGTCGGTGGCGTTCGTCGCGGGCAGTCTGATCTTCTCGGACACGGTCACCCGCACCTTCGACCGGCTCTTCGCCTCGACCTCGGCCGACGTCACCGTGGGCCCGAAGGACGACGACCTGGGGGGACAGATGCCGACCGGGGCGGTGGAGACCGTACCCGCGTCCCTCGCGGAGCGCGTCGCGGGGATCGACGGCGTCGCGGACACGCATGTCGACGCGGCCGTGGAGAACATCACGGTCGTCAACAGCGAGAACGAGTCGGTGGGGCCGACGACCGGCGCCCCCACCATCGCCACCAACTGGTACCTCACCGACCGCAGCCCCGTGGAGCTGACCAGCGGACACGCCCCGGAAGGCCCCGGCCAGGCGCTGCTCGACGCGGACACCGCGAAGCAGAAGGACGTGAAGATCGGCGACACGCTCACCGTGCTCGCCCGGCCCGGCTCCTTCGAGGTGAAGGTCGTCGGCATCGCCACCTTCACCACCACCAACCCCGGAGCCGCCCTCGTCTTCCTCGACACCCCGACCGCGCAGGCCAAGCTCCTGGGCGACCCCGACGCCGCCACCAGCATCTCGGTGACCGCGGCTCCGGGCGTCAGCGACGACCGGCTCAAGCAGCGGATCGCCGACGAGCTGGGGCCGCGCGCGTACGAGTACCAGACCGCCGACGAGCAGGCCGAGTCGGCGGCGGCCTCGCTCGGCGGGTTCCTCGACGTCATCAAGTACGTGATGTTGGGATTCGCCGGGATCGCGACGCTCGTGGGTGTCTTCCTCATCGTCAACACCTTCTCCATGCTGATCGCCCAACGCACTCGTGAGCTGGGACTGTTGCGCGCCCTGGGCGCCGACCGACGGCAGGTGCGCCGGTCCGTGCTCACCGAGGCGGCGCTGCTGGGCCTCGTCGGATCGACGCTCGGCCTCGCGGCCGGCATCGGGCTGGCGTTCGGGCTGATCGAGCTCATGGGTGTCTTCGGGATGAACCTGAAGTCCACCGAGATGGTCATCGGCGTGGGGACCCCGATCGCGGCGTACGTCGTCGGCCTCGGCGTCACCTTCGTCGCGGCCTATCTCCCGGCACGGCGGGCGGCGGCCGTGTCGCCGATGGCGGCGCTCACGGACGCCGAGATCGCCGGGGTCGGCCGGCCGCTACGGGTGCGCGCGGTGGTCGGCGGGATCGTGGGGGCGGCCGGTGCCGCCGCGCTCGTGGGGTGCGCGGTGTCGACGGACACGGGCTCGGCGGCCTCGCTGCTCGGCCTCGGGGTGGTCCTCACCCTGGTCGCGACCGTCGTGGCGGGCCCGCTCCTCGTACGGCCGGTGATCCGGGTGCTCGGCGGCGCGTTCCCCGCGTTGTTCGGCTCGGTCGGGCGGATGAGCCAGCGCAACGCCCTGCGCAACCCGCGCCGGACCGGGGCCACCGCCGCCGCGCTGATGGTGGGGCTCGCGCTGGTCGCCGGGATGTCCGTGGCGAGCGCGTCGATGACCAAGTCGTTCGACGACGAGATCGACCGGACCCTGGGCGCCGACTTCGTCGTCCAGAACCAGAACTTCATGCCGTTCCCGCAGGAGATCACCGACAAGGTCCGCGCCACCGACGGCGCCGGACTCGTCGTACGACAGCGGTTCTCCCCCGTCGCGGTACGGCTGCCGGACGGGAAGCGGATCGAGACGACCGCCGCGGCCTACGACTCACGGCTCGACGAGGTCGCCGACGTCACCTATGCCGAGGGCGACAGCGCCGCCGCGCTGGCGGACGGCGCCATCGCCATGGACGTGGACTTCGCCAAGGACCACGACGTGACGATCGGCAGCACGATCCCGGTACGGTTCCCGGCCGGGAAGAACGCCGAGCTGAAGGTCACCGCGCTCACCGACCAGGACGCCGCCGAGGGCTTCGGGATGCAGGGCGGGCTGTACTTCGGGATGCCGACCATCGAAAAATACGTGCCCGACGGTCAGGACTCGGCGCTGTACGTGAACGCCGGTTCCGGAGTGAGCGCCGACGAGCTGCGCGCGAACCTGGAGCGGACGCTGGAGGAGTATCCGCAGGTGCAGGTCCGTGACCAGGCCGACTACAAGGAGCTGATCCGCGGCCAGATCGCCGTACTGCTGTACCTCGTCTACGCGTTGCTCGGGCTCGCGATCGTCATCGCCGTCCTCGGGGTGGTCAACACCCTCGCCCTGTCGGTGGTCGAGCGCACCCGGGAGATCGGCCTGCTGCGCGCGATCGGACTCGCCCGGCGGCAGCTGCGGCGGATGATCCGGCTGGAGTCCGTGGTCATCGCCGTGTTCGGCGCGGTCCTCGGGCTCGCGCTGGGGCTGGTCTGGGGCGTGTGCGTACAGCAGGTGCTGGCGTTGCAGGGCATGCGGGCGCTGGCGATCCCCTGGGGCACGGTCGTCGCCGTGGTCGTGGGCTCGGCGGTGGTGGGCGTGGTGGCCGCGCTGCTCCCCGCGCTGCGCGCGTCCCGCATGAACGTGCTGGCGGCGATCGCGCACGAGTGAGAACTCGCTTCGGCGGGTGGGGCGTATGAGTGAACGCCTGCTCGGCGGTCGGCACGTATGAGTGAGCCGTGCTCGGCGGTCGGCACGTATGAGTAAGCCGTGCTCGGCGGTCGGCACGTATGAGTGAGCCCTGCTCGGCGGCCGACGCGCGCGAGTCGTGTTCGGCGTCCGGCTGCTGTAAGCGAGTCGCGTTCGCCGGCCGACTGCTGCGAGCGAGTCATGCTCGGCGGTCGGCCGCTGCGAGCGAGTCGTGCTCGGCGGCCCGTGTGTGTGCGAGCAGGCGTTCGATGGCCCGGCACGCACGGTCGAGCTCCGCCGACAGCCTGGCACACGACTGAGCCCCGCCGACGGTCGGCACGCATGAGTGAGCCGTGCTCGCCGGTCGACTGCTGCGAGCGAGTCATGCTCGGCGGTCGGCCGCTGCGAGCGAGTCGTGTTCGGCGGCCCGTGTGTGTGCGAGCGGGTGTTCGGCGGCCCGGCGTGCACGGTTGAAGTACGGCGGCAGCTGGGCATATGGGCTTCGCCGACAGCCTGGGCACGCGGCTGAGCCCCGCCGGCGGTCGGGGCCTCGGATGCGCCCCGGCGGCGACCGGCGCGCACACGCGCGGTTGTGCGTCCGTCGGCGTGAATGTGCTGGCGGCACCCGCGCACGAGTGATGTACTCGCCGGTATCACGGCTCAAGTCCCCTTCAGATGAGGAGAGTTCATGCCGCGCCCGTTCCGCTTCGGAGTCAGTCTGCTCAATCCCACGTCCGCCGAGGAGTGGCGAGCGAAGTGCCGCCGCGCCGAACAGCTCGGTTACGACGTGATCCTCGTCCCGGACCATCTGGGCATGCCGGCGCCCTTCCCGTCCCTGGTGGCCGCGGCGGAGGCGACCGAGCGACCACGGCTCGGCACCTTCGTGCTCAACGCGGGCTTCTGGAACCCCACGCTGCTGGCGCGCGAGGTGGCCACCACGGACGCGCTGACCGGCGGGCGCCTGGAGCTGGGGCTGGGCACCGGCTACGTCCAGGCCGAGCACGACAAGGCCGGGCTGCCCTGGGGGTCGCCCGGTGAGCGCATCGACCACCTTCTGCGCACGATCGAGGAGTTGGACCGTCTCCTCGCCTCCGACGAACTCCCCCACTCTCGACCGCGCTCGAGCGGGGGGACCCCCACGCCGCGCCCCGCGCAACACCGCCGGGTGCCGCTGCTCATCGGCGCCAACGGCGACCGGATGCTGAGGATCACCGCCGAGCACGCGGACATCGCGGCGTTCACGGGCGCCCGCCCGGCGGGGGACGGCCGGCTGGAAGCGCTCACGGCGGAGGAGCTCGACGACCGGGTCGCCCGCTACCAGGAGTTCGCCGCCGACCGCAAGGAACCGGCCGAGCTCAACCTGCTGATCCAGATCGTCGAGATCACCGACGACCGCTCAGCCGCCGTCCAGCCGTGGCTCAGCCACGTGCCGCATCTGACCGAGGAGCAGGTCCTCCAGCTGCCGCTGATCCTCGTGGGCACGCTGGACGAGATCGTCGCCCAGGTGCTGGCACAGCGGGAGCGGTACGGCTTCTCGTATCTGACGGTCCTGGAACCCAACATGGAGGTGTTCGGACGGGTCATGGAGGCCCTGCGCGGCCGATGACCTCTGACCTCCAAGGCCGACTCCAGCATCCGTTCGGTCAGCGGCTGGGGCAGCCAGTCCTCGCCGGCCAGCTGCAGGCCCCCGGGCCGGGCCCGCTCACAACCCGTCGATCAGTTGCTCGTCCACGGCTTCGATTCGGGCTGCATCGGGAGCTGCGGAAGATCCGCCACGCCTTCAGTCGCGCGACGCCGCGCTCGACCGGTGCCCGAGCCGCAGACAGCGCGCGGTTGACGGTGTGCTGGGCCGGCGTGTACTCGCCGCCCGGCGGGGGTCTGAGGGGTGCTGTCACCCACGAGCCGGCTCCCATGTAGGCGCGATCGGCGAGGAGCGGAACGCCCTGGCGTTCGCAGATCCGGATGATCCGGTGCGTGCGGGCCGCGGTGAGATCCGCGCGCGGCCGGGCAGTGCCGGCGAGATCCACAGCAGCCGCCCCCCTCCCCCGCGGGGTCGGTCACCACCTGCACGTTCACTCCGTGTCGGCGGTGCTTGTGGAATAGTCGGCCCGGCTGTCGCCGATCCGGTCGCACTCCGTGAGAGTGCCGTCGAGCAGGACGTGGTCGGGGGCGGCCCCGCGTGGCGCCTTGAGCAGGCCCGGCGCGCGGTCGGCGAGCAGGCCGATCACCGCGCTGGTGCAGGCGTGGGCGGTGCCGACAAAGATGCCGAAACCCGCCGCGATCTGCGCGAAGGTGACGTGCCGGGGCAGGTACACCAGCCCGACCAGGGCACGCTGGTGCGGCGGGAGCTTGCAGCGGCGGTCACCCTCCCTGGTGACGATGAGCATCGTGACCCGCTCGACCAGGACGTGAGGCAGGTCGAGCGCGGCAGAATACGGAACCAACGCGGCTCCTGTGCCTGGGGGTTGAGACGTCGAACACCTCCCCCAACGGCATGGGAGCCTCGTGCGTCGCGCACACCACCAGCGTCACCCGATCAGTGGCCGTACTGAAAACGCTCAGTCATTCAGCTGACCGGCCGCCGCTTCCGGTGATGATGGCGACCCCTGTCAAAGCACGAGGCGGTCCGACTTCGGGCGTCAGCCCCTCGAAAGAACGGCCACGGGCACTGGGAGTCCTCTGGGACTCCGGCCGCGTCAACGGACATGCCCGCGAAACAGCCGCAAGGCCATTTGCGCAGGGCGGCTTCGATGCGGACGAGCCAGTCACGGTAGCCCGCGATCCGCTCGATACCGTGGCCGTCCTCGATGAGCCACTCCACGAACGTGTCGAGTGAGACGCCGTCATCGTGCGGGTTCACCAGGCTGAAGGTCCGGTAGAAGGAATTCGGGGTCACGCCCGTCGCGAGGAGCCTGAACAGCAGTCGGCTGAACATGTCGTGCACGTTCGGCTGCCCGGTGTACCGGCTGTGCGCGAGGATCATATTGGAGCGGAACACCGTCACCGGCAGGTCGCACAGGTCGTGCGCCTCCCGCAGGCAGCACTTCCCCTGCCCACTTGCTCGTCGTGTACCCGCTGGCGTACCCGTCGTAGCGAGTAAGGGTCCTGCCCGAACGCGTCGTCGAGTTCCAGAGGGGTGGAATCCTGCCTCATGGGCGCATCCTCGAAAACGTTGTTGGCTTCACGCGCCGAACGGGGCGGGAGAATTACCGTGACTTGCGCCCCAGGCCGCGGCATTCACCGCTGCGTCCGGCGCCACGCCGCCGGTTGCCCCAGGGTTGAACATCTCGGCGACCAGGAAGGCCAGGTCAAGCGCCTGGCCTCCGTTCAGGCGCGGGTCGCACGCCGACTCGTACCTGCGGTGCAGGTCGTCGAAACCCAGTTCGGCGCCGCCGCCGACGCACTCGGTCACGTCCTCGCCGGTCAGCTCCACGTGCAGTCCGCCGACGTGGGTGCCGAGCGCCTCGTGCACCTCGAAGAAGCCTGCGACCTCGGCGAGGATGTCGTCGAACCGCCTGGTCTTGTGCCCGCTGGGCGCCTCGAAGGTGTTGCCGTGCATCGGATCGCACACCCACACCACCGGCGCGCCGGAAGCCGTGACCTTCTCCACGAGCTCCGGCAGCAGGTACCGCACGCGGTGCGCCCCCATGCGCACGACGAACGTCAGCCGGCCCGGCCGCCGGTCGGGGTCGAGGCGGTCGATCAGGGCCAGCGCCTGCTCGGGCGTGGCGGCAGGGCCCAGCTTCACCGCGATCGGATTGTCGATGCTCGCGAAGTAGGCGACGTGGGCGCCGTCGAGCTGTCTGGTGCGGTCGCCGATCCACAGCATGTGGCCACTGCCCGCATACCTTCGGCCGGAACGCGGGTTGTAGCGGGTCAGCGCGGCCTCGTAGTCGAGCAGCAGTCCCTCGTGGCTGGCGAACAACTCCGTGGTGCTGGGCGGATCGCCGCTGCCGCACGCGTCTTTGCAGGACAGTGCCTGGCCGATTCGACTGGCGAGTCCGCCGTAGCGTTCACCGGCAGGCGAGCGTGAGACGAAGTCCTGGATCTCCCTGTGCAGTTGGCGTAGGTCGGTGCCGCCACGAGCGCATGCGCGCATGACGTCCAGGGTGTAGCGCGAAGCGTCGTACATCCGAAGCAGCCGGGCCGGGTCCGGCCGTCGTTCGGCCTGGCTGAAGCCGATGCCGTTCACCGCGTCGCCCCGGTAGACCGGCAGCGTGCGCCCGTCGACGGTCTCGGTCGGCCGGGATCGGGGCTTCGCGTACTGCCCGGCCATCCGGCCCACCTTGACCACCGGCAGCGCCGACGCGTACGTCAGGATCACGGCCATCTGCTGCAGGAGGCGCAGTTTGCTGTGAATCGCCTGTGCCGAGAGGCGGTCGAAACGTTCGGCGCAGTCGCCACCCTGCAGCAGGAACGCCTTGCCCTCTGCCGCCTGGGCGAGTCGTGCGGTGAGCGTGTCGCACTCCTGTGGCGTGACCAACGGGAGCAGGGCCGCCAGGTGATCCGCCACATCGCCGAGCTCGGCCGGGCTGGGCCACTCCGGCCGCTGGTGGGCGACGAGTGTCCGCCAGTGCGCGGCGGCTTCGCCGGTGGGGCTCAACATGATCTCCGTCCGCTTCTCATGGCTCAACGGTGCGGGGTCAGCGCTGGACCATCTCGACGAGGTCGTGGCTGATGCCCAGGTCGTCGAGCAGCAGCTGCAACGGTCCGGTGTCCCGCGCGGGCACGGGACGGGACGCGGCCCACTCGCTCAGCTGACCGGTGTCGATCTCGAAGCCTCCCTGGGCCGCCACGGTCACCCAGGGTTCCAGGTCCGCGGAGCGGAACGCGGTCAGCCCGGTGACGAGCGCTTCGCGGAACGTCCGCTGCTGTGCGCCGTCCAGGTTCCGGTAGAGCGAGCCGCACAACTCGCGGAACACCACCGCGTGTCCGCTCTCGTCCCGCCGGTGCAGATCGGTGGTGATCCGGTTCATCGGCTGGATCTCCTGGGCGGTGGCGAGTGCGGAGAGGAATCCGCTGATCGTCGTCTCGGCGGCCAGGGAGAACGCGATGTCGACGATGTCGCGGTCGAACCCGGACAGCCCGGCGCGGACCGCGTTCAGTCCCTGGACGACCGACCAGACGCCCGGCGCGAACCGCACGTCCTCCAGGCCGCGCCGCCTGCGGGTGACGCCGACGGCGTTGTGGCACATCAGGATGTGGTAATGCTCATCGATGATCGTCTGGTGCAGCGCGTCGACGGCGACGTCGTCGCGGCGGACGGGGATCCGTTCCTGGAGCATCAACCGGCAGGCCGGCAGGATGATCTCGTTCTCGATGGCCGCGGTCTTGGCGTTGTAGGCGATCCACGCCGCGGACAGGATGCGCTCGCGAGCGTCCCGGTCGAGCCGGTCGGCACCCGGCAGGCCCAGCACCGGGACGAGGTGTTCGGGGAAGTCCGGCAGCGCCGCGTCGAAGTGACCGTCGAGGTCGAGCTCGTCCTTCTTGACGGCCACCCGCTTCCCCCAGCGGAGCGTCAACTGCACCAGCAAGTCACGCTCGTACTCGGGCACTTCACGTGCCGCGGTCATCGGGAAACCTCCTTCATGGGTTCACCACAGGAATCAGGGAGGCGTCGGCCGGAACGGCGAGCGCGGCCAGGCGCGACTGCCAGCGCTCGGCCACTGCGGCGTCCGTGTCCTGGAACCGGCCCAGCGCCTCGGTTACCGGCCGGATGCCGTGCAGGGCGTTCAGCGTCCAGACGGGCACGCCGACGAGATCCGGCGCGGTGGCCTGCTCGGTGACGACCCGGTGCCCTGCCGTACCGGCGAGCTCGCCGAGCAGGGCGCGGGTGATCCCGGGGAGCAGGCCGGGGCCGGGTGGTGGCCCGCACAGCATGTCGCCCCGCCACCAGACGATGCTCGTGGACGCCCCTTCGACCACGTGCCCTTCCGTCGAGACCAGCAGCGCCTCGTCAGCTCCCGCCGTAGCCGCGGCAGCGCGCAGGGAAGCCAGGTGGTCCAGGTCGGCGCCCTTGACGGCCGGCAGCCGACGACGGTCGGGTCCCGCCGCGGTCCACAAGCGGACGGTCGCGGTGCGCGGTGGCGCGGGGCGCAGCCACATCCGCAGCCGCGTTTTCGACCCGATCTCCACGAGTTCGACGCGAGGAAACCATCGGCCTCGCGCGGGCAACGACTCGGCGACCGCCCGCAGGAACCGGTTCGTCTGTTCCGCTCCCGGTTCGGAGAACCGGTCGCAGGCCCGACCGAAGCGTTCGGCGTGCCGGTCGAGTCCCCGCACCCGCCCCTCGTCCACGAGCCAGGAGTCGATGACCCGCACCGTCCCTGCGGCGTCGGCCGGCGACCATCCGCCATCGGCGTCCCACCACCGGCGGACGCCCTGGGCGGTCGCTGTGCTCATCGCTGTGTTCATCGCTGGGAGCCGCCCACGTCCGACGCCGCCGGCGCACGCCAGGCGCGGAGCGACGCTGCCGCCTTGAGCAGCATCTCCTCGTACTCTTCATGCGGGTCGGAGTCGAGCACGATCGCCCCGCCGGCTCCGATGGTCAACCGGTCACCGACGCGAACCGCGGTGCGGATCACGATGTTCAGGTCCGTGCCGCCGGAGAGGCCGAAGTAGCCGAGGGCGCCGGAGTAGACACCCCGGGCCTCCGTCTCCAAGCGGTCGATGATCTCCATGGTGCGCAGCTTCGGCGCCCCGGTCATCGACCCGCCCGGGAAGCACTGCCGGGCGCAGTCCATCGCGCTGACCCCGTCTTTGAGCCGTCCACGAACAGTGGAGACCAGTTGGTGCACGGTCTCGTAGCTCTCGACAGCCAGGTACGGGTCGACCTCGATGCTGCCCACCTCACACACCCGGCCCAGGTCGTTGCGCAACAGGTCGACGATCATCAGGTTCTCGGCCTGCGTCTTGGCGCTCGAAGCGAGGGTGGCAGCCAGTTCGGCGTCGCGCACCGGGTCGGCGTCGCGAGGGGCTGTGCCCTTGATCGGCTTGCTGGTGACCGTGCGGTCTCTCTCGATGCGCAGGAACCGCTCCGGCGAGGAGCTGAAGACCGTGACGTCGCCGAGGCGTAAGAGCGCGGCGTACGGTGCCGGGTTCGCCCGGCGCAGCCTCAGGTAGAAGGAGGTGTCGTCGTCATGGAACGGCATGTGCAACTTGTTGGTCAGGCAGATCTCGTAGCTCTCGCCCAGGTTCAGCTGCCGTTGGCACTCCGTGATGTCCGCCAGGTACTGGCTCCGGCCGCGACCGAGGTACTCCTCGGGATTCGGGGGCTGGTCGGCGGCAGGGTCGCCCGGCGGCTCGGTGTCGGCCGGGTTCAGGCCCATCAGGAGCGCGGACGTTCGTTCCACCCACTCCTGCGCGTCGCGCCGGGTCTTCTCGTCGTGGACGGCCACCAGGTAGGTCAGTCCCTCCTGGTGGTCGACCGCGATGACGCGATCGGCGAACATCCAGACGGCGTCCAGCGTTTCGGCGGTGTGGCGGGCCGTGGCCCCGCATTCGGCCTTGAGTTCGTAGCCGAAGTAGCCGACGTAGCCGCCGGTCAGGTCGAAGGGCAGGTCCGAGTCGGGGATACGCCGTTCGCGCAGCCGCTGCTCAAGGACGTCGAACACGCTGCCGGTGACGAGGCGGACGCCGTTCGCGTCGCGCACTTCCACTGTCCCGCTGCCGGTGCGGTAGGTCAGGACCTCGCTGAGCGGACCTGACGTGTCGCCGAGGAACGAGAACCGGGACAGGCCTTCCTCCACCCGGCTGCTGTCCAGCCAGAAGCAGTACGGGATGTTGTCGAAGAGCTTGAGAAAAATGGCCTCGGAGTCGGCAGCGGTCGACACGACCGTGCTGATGATTCCCAGTCCCTCGACCGCGCTGGGCGTGTCGTCGGACAGTGCGGTGACGGTGTCGGTGACGGTGACGGACGGCCGTTGTCCGTGCTGCGTCCGGCGGGTCAGTTCGGCGAAGTTCTGCAGGATCTCACGCCCGTACTGGGAAGCGATCGACTCTGGGTGGAACTGCACGCCCCACTGCGGCAGTTCGCGGTGACGCAGCGACATGAGCACACCGTCGTCTGCCCACGCGGTGGCGACGAGTTCCTCGGGCAGGGGCTCCTGCACGCACAGCGAGTGGTAGCGAACCGCGACGAATTCACGCGGAATTCCGGCGAACAGCGGATCTCCCTCGTGGGAGACCTTGGCGAGGTGCCCGTGTTTCGGTTCGGGCGCGGCGACCACCGACGCTCCGGCCAGGTGCGCGATCATCTGATGGCCGAAGCAGACGCCCAGCACGGGCAGCGTGGTGCGGCGCAGCAGGTCGCCGAGGAGGCCGACGTCGCGGGGGTTCTGCGGCCGTCCAGGGCCGGGTGAGACCACGATGTTGTCGAAGTTCTCCAGCCGCAGGCTGGACAACATCGGATCGTCGTTGACCATGACGACCGGCTCCTGGCCGTTGATGTCGGCGATCAACTGGTACAGGTTGAAGGTGTACGAGTCATAGTAGGGCTTGGTTATCTTGGATGGGGAATAGCGTGTCGGCCTCGCGGGGGTGAGGGCCATGACCCCGCAGGAGCTGGTGGAGGCCCAGGACCGGCTGGCGGCGTTCGCGGCCGAGGTGTTCGCCCCGCTGGGGCGGGTTGACCAGCGGCGGTGGGGCGAGCGGTATGTGCGGGGGCTGCTCGGCGAGGGGCGGCGCAAGTCGATGGAGCCGATGGCGGCCCGGCTGGGGGTGGACCGGCAGGGGCTGCAGCAGTTCCTGGCCGACTCCCCGTGGTCGCACCAGATGGTGCTGGCCGAGGTGGCCTGGAGGATGGAGCCGGTCATCCGCCCGGATGCCTGGGTGGTCGATGACGTGTCCTTCCCCAAGGACGGGCACGCCTCCCCGGGCGTGGCCGCGCAGTACTGCGGGGCGTTGGGCAAAACCGCGAACTGCCAGGTCGCGCCGAGCGTGCACCTGGTCACCGATGCCGCCTCCTGCCCGGTGAACCGGCGGCTGTTCCTGCCGGCCGCGTGGGATGCGGCCGCCGCGCCCGCCGAGGAGGCCGGCCGGGCGGAGCACAGGCGGCGCCGGGCCCGGATCCCCGCCGGCGTGGGGCATGCCGAGAAGTGGCAGCTGGCCGTCGACATGGTCGACGAGCTGCGCTGCTGGGGCCTGGAGCCGCCGCTGGTGGTGGCCGACGAGGGCTACGGGCAGGACGGGGCCTTCCGCGAGGCGCTGACCGAGCGCGGCATCGCCTACGTGGTCGGGGCGCGCTCGGACACCGCGGTCCTGCCCGAGACCGCCACGCGCACCGCCCCTGCCTGGTCGGGCACCGGCCGCAAGCCCGTTGTGCGCTACCGGGACCAGCCCGTCGCGGTGCGCGAGCTGGTCCTGGGCATCGGGCGCGGCGCCCTGCACCGGGTGACCTGGCGCCAGGGCTCCAAGGGGCCGCTGCGCTCGCGGTTCGCCGCACTGCGGGTGCGCCCGGCCGGGGTCCGCCTGCGCCGGGCGCACCGGGGCGCGGACCTTCCGGTGTGCTGGCTGCTGGCCGAGTGGCCCGCCGGGGAGGAACAGCCGGTGAAGTACTGGCTGTCCACCCTGCCGGCTGACACCCCGCTGCGGCACCTGGTGCGTGCGGCGAAGATCCGCTGGCGGGTGGAGCACGACTACCGGGAACTGAAGACCGCCCTGGGACTGGGCCACTTCGAAGGCCGCACCTTCAACGGCTTCCTGCGGCACGTCACCCTGGCCTCGGTGGCGCAGGCGTTCTGCACCCTGGAGCGGCTGTGCCCGCCAGCAGCGGCCACGGCCTGACGACCTACCAGGTTGTGGCCGAGCTCCAAGTCCTCCTCGTCTGCTGGGCAGGAACATGCCCCACCTGCCGAAGACCCTGGACCCGATACGACACGCCGGTCCCAACCTAACCAAGCCCTAATAGTTGTCCAGCAGCAAAGTACGCATCATGGACCGTCCAAGAATTTCCAGAGCGCCTGGACGTCGCCCGGTTCCAAGGTGATCCCGAAGATCTCCTCGGGAGCGGAAAGCATCTCGTCCACATCGAGTTCCCGGGAGGTCGCCGGCTCTGCGGGACGTATTTCCGTGAGAGTGCTGCCGGCGAGGAGGTGCCTCACTTCGGGCTGTGTGCGCTGGAGGACCATCCGGTGGTTGAACGGCGAGCGCGGATGCGTGAGGCAGAAGTGGTTGAGGAGCTCGAAGTCCGACGGATAGCGCACGTCCGTGGTGAAGCCGTAGAGCTCCGCCGGCCCCTCCGGCCGCAGGAACCGCAGCACGTGTTCACCGGTCGGCTCTCGCACGAGATCGAACGACCAGTCGCCGTCCAGCCGCGCGTTCTCCGCGAGCCGGATCGGCTCGTGCGGCCCGTAGGCACCGAAACTCACGTCGTGGAGCCAGCGTTCGCCGTCGAGCTCCACGCACAGGGCCACGTGCAGGGCCGGCCCGAACTTGCTCCCGGTGCGGATCCGCGTCCTGCCGGCGAACGCCGTGAACGTGAACCCGATACGGTCCAGCACGGCCGCCATCAGCACGACCTGTTCCAGACACCAGCCGCCGCGGCCCTGCCGCACGATCTTCTCCTGGACGCTGTCCAGGTCCAGCGGCACCGTCGTGCGCCCGAGCAGCGCGTCGAGGTTGTCGAAGGCGATCGCGTCGACGTGGGCGGCGTGCAGGCCCCGCAGCGTGGAGAGGTCCGGAGCCACGTCGCCCTGGTAGCCCACGCGGGTCAGGTAGGCGTCCAGGTCGACGCCACTCCCCTGCCACATCGAATCTGTCACACGTAGCTCATCCTTCATGTGAACTGCCCGGCGACCACGGCCGCGAGAATGATCCAACCGAAGTAAGTGTTGGCGACAAAGGCGTCCCAGCACGATTTCGGATCATCCAGGTCCACACGTACGACCAGATAGGAGAAAAAGATTCCCGCGAGCACGACGATCAGATAGAACGCCCACCCCATCGGCGTCTGGGAACCGGCCCACAGCACGCCGCCGACGCTGAGCACGACGAAAATCGCCAGCCACGCCTTGGTGGTCTTGCCGAACAGCAGAGCGGAAGATCTGACACCGATGTTCCGGTCGTACTCCTTGTCCTGATGGGAGTAGATCGCGTCGTGAATCAGGGTCCAGAAGGCCCCGCAGGCGTACAGGCCGTACACCGCAAGCGGGTAGTCGACGCTCCCGGTCACCGCCGTCCAGCCGATCAGCACGTAGACGCTCATCACCAACGCCAGGAACGCCGAGGGCCAGAAGAAGAAGCGCTTCATATAGGGGTACGCGACGATCAACGGGAACGAGGCCCCGACGACCAGGGCTGTCTCCACGTTCGCCACCGCCAGGACCAGCAGTGCGACCACGGCCTGGGCGGCGGCGAACAGGAGTGCGTTCCCGACACTGATCGTCCCCGACGCGACAGGACGCGACGCGGTGCGGGCGACTCGGGCGTCGACGTCCCTGTCGACCACATCGTTGACCGCGCAGGCCGCGCCGCGCACCAGCACCGCGGCGACAGCGAGAACCACCACCGCCAGCAGGTCCGGTCGTTGCCCGGAGGCGAGGACGGCAGCCAACAGCCCTGGAAGCAGGTAAAGCACGTACCCCGTAGGCCTGTCCAGTCGCATCAACAGGAGATATGCGCGGACTGAATCCGGGCTCTTCGTGACTACGCCTGTAGATATCTTGTGCAGCATCAGGATCCAATCACCATGTCACCGGAAGTTGGATCAACCCGCCGATCAACGTGTCGTGGCGCAGCCTCAGCTCCTCTACACCGACAGCCAGACGCATGGTCGGGAATCGTGCGACGAGCTGGGTGAGCACCACCTGCAGCTGCATCCGGGCCAGCATCGCGCCGACGCAGTAGTGCGCACCGTGCCCGAACATGAGGCTGCCCGTGGTGTCGCGAGTGACATCGACCCGGCCGGGGTCGGCGAAGACCGTCTCGTCGTGGTTGGCCGCGATGATGTTCAGCAGCACGAAGTCGCCGGTCCGGATGGTGACCCCGTCGATCTCGAAGTCCGTCAGCGCATAACGGGGCATGCCGCCGTTGTGCGGGTTCGGCATCGACATCCGCAGGGTTTCCTCAACCGCTCCGGGGATGAGACTCGGGTCGTGCAGCAACGCCTGCCACTGCTCGGGGTTGGCCAACAACAGCAACACACAGGTGCCGATCCGGGCCACCGTGGTCTCATAACCACCGAACAGCAACAACGCCGTCAGCCCGATGACCTCGTTGTCGTTGATCCCCTCGGTCGCGCAGATCCTGGAGATCACGTCATCGCCCGGATTTTGCCGTTTATCAGCGACAAGTTGCCTGCAATAGCCGAACAACTCGCCCAGCCCCTGCTTGGACCTGACCGGGTCCCCGACGTTGGCGGCGTCCTGGGTCCAGCTGCCGAACCGGTCCTTGTCCTCCTGGGGCACGCCCAACCACTCGCACATCACCTGAATCGGCAGCGACAGCGCCAACGCCTGGCGCAGGTCCACCGGTGGCTTCTGCCCGGCCAATCCGTCCAGGAGTTGCCCGGTCAGTTTTTCGACGTAGGGCCGCAGCGCCAGCATCCGCTCGGGTGAGAAGTGCGGCTCCAGCAGCGCACGCAACCGAGCATGGTCGGTTGCGAAGCCGCCCAGCAGGCCGGCGAGAAGCGCCGACCCTCTGTCCTTCGCCGCGGCCTCCGGATCGGGATTCGAGCGGCCGAGCCGGTCATCGTCGAGCAACTGCCTCACCCAGGCATGACCGGTGACCAGCCACGCCTCGTCGCCCTCGGCAGTACGAACCCGATGGACCGCGCCCTGGGATTGGAGCGTGCGCAGCCCTGGCGCGAGTTGCAGCACATTCGTCTGCTCGAAAGGCAATTGAGCTGGGGTACTCACTGACGGCCTCCGCCGGAATCGAGGTTCGGACCACCTTGTCGAAGACGATCACGACGTACTGGCGCTCGTCGCCCCGGTGTCCGTCGCGGAACGAGGAAGGCAGACCTGCCGGCCAACCCCCATGCGGTGGGCGGAAAGTCGCCCAGCGGCAGGTTGATCGGGTCCTGGGTCCTGGTCACGTAGTGGGCCTGCTCCCAGCGCTCGAACTCGCCGCGGATGACGGGCGGGGCCGGGTGGTCGTGGGTGCTAGCCATGATCATGTACTCCGATCCGGATGCCGCCCCTGTCGGGAGTACGGGTCATGCCGTGCGATTGACGATGCGGTCGAACAGCGCGGTCAGTTCGGTGGACGCGGCCGGGGACAGCTCGGCTCGTCCGAGGTGCTCCAGAGCCGAGTCCAGATGGCTGCGGGACAGCTGCTCGGCCGTGTGCCGGCTGCCGGATTCCTCGACGAGGTCGGCCATCTCCTGCAGGTGCGCTGCCGTGGTGCCGTCGGCGTGCCACAGCCGACGCAGTCGTTCGCCGGCCGGGCTGTCGGTGGACAAGGCCGCCAGCACCGGAAAAGTCGGGTTGCGCCGCAGGATGTCGCTCCGGACGGGCTTGCCGGTCACTGTGGGGTCGCCCCAGATGTCCTCGACGTCGTTGAAGATCTGAAAAGCGAGGCCCAGATGCCTGCCCGCGCTGCGCAGGGCAGCCAGGACGTGCTCCGGTTTGCCCGCCCGCAGTGCGGGCGTCACCAGTGCGCACTCCAGCAGCGCGGACGTTTTCTCCTCCACGATTCGGTCGTACTCCGCGATGCCGGTGCCCGAACCCAGCCGGACGGTGAGCTCGCGAGCCTGCCCGCGAGAACCAGACCGAGGGCTTCGGCGAACACGCTGGAGATCTCCGCACGGCCGGGGCCGGGGTCGTCGACGACCATCTGCAGCCCGAGAGCCTGCAACGCGTCCCCGGCCAGGATGGCCAGACTGGCGCCGAACACCTTCCACGCGGCTGGGCGCCCGCGACGCAGCTCGTCCGCGTCGATGATGTCGTCGTGGATCAGGGTCGAGTTGTGCAGCAACTCCAGTGCTGCCGCCTGGCACCGCACGTCCTCCGGCCGCAGGCCGACTCCATCAGCCGCCGCCATCATGAGGGCGGCGCGGGTCAGCTTGCCGCCCTCTGCGCTGCTGGGGTCACCGTGTTCGTCGGTGAAGCCGAGGTGGTAAGAGCAGATCCGGGCCAGGGTCGGCTCCAGCACGGAAACCTACTGCCGCATAACGGGCAATACCGTGGACCGCACCATCCCCGGCGACAGGAGGGCTTGGAGCCCGGTCGACGAGGTGTCGAGTGCGCTCATCGGGATTCTCCTCCGGTCGCACGCCTTCCCGATTTCTGGTCAGGCCTACGCACATAGTGTTCACGAATTGAATCACTGAAAACGCATCACTGCGTTGGATATGTTGCGTACATATCTTCTCAGCCCTTGACTTACTTCGCCGTACGGTGAGACCTCAGCGAACCGTCGATGACGAGGGCTTGCGCAAAGCCCATGATCACCCGACATCATCGCAGGTCAACACGTAGGTAACTCCCGATCTACGCGCAATCTGAATCCGGAGTGATGCCTGGGAATTTGCGTGGCAGTTCCGACCACTATCCTGAACGGCCTCTCCTGTCGTGTCAACGACGGGGCGCGAGCATCTTCGACTTTAGGAAAAACCCCAAAGAAGACGGCGTAAGGCCTGGATTAGACTACCCTGCGGATTGGTAGCCGCTGTGCGGCACCAAGGCCGTATTCGAGTCCGGCCACTAAGCCGGCACCCAACGGCAGACAAGACTTCCCGAGAAGGACTCGGTTTCTACCGACCGGCGTGGATGCCCTGTTCGGCAACGCGAAGCCAGGCGTTCCGACGCGGACGTCATGGCACGGAACGGAGTGGAATGAGGGTTTTCAGGGTGGCCCCCGAATGAGTGACAGCGGGACCGGAGGCAACGGACAGGGCTCCCATGCCGTTGAGAGAGGTGTCTAGGTCTCAACTCTCCAGCTCAGGAGCCCTGTTGGTCCCATATCCTGCCGCACTCGACCTGCCGCACGCACTCGTGGAGTGGGTGACGATGCTGATCGTCACCCACGAGGGTGACCGACGCTGCAAACTCCGGCCGTCCGAGCGTGCGGTGATCGCTCTGGCATACCTGCGCCGACACGACCCCCTGGCGCAACTGGCCGCAGGTTTCCGTATTTCCGTCGGCACCGCCCACGCGTACGTCACCGCCGTCGTCGAGTACCTCGCGGACAAGGCGCCGGGCCTGCTGAAGGTCCTGCGCGAGGCAGACTCCGACTACGTTCTCGTGGACGGCACGCTCGCCGAGTGCGACCGGGTCGGCGACGGACGCGCGGACTACTCGACCAAGCGCAAGCGACACGGTGTGAACGTGCAGGTCGTCACGGACCCGGACGGCCGGACGCTGTGGCTCTCGCCTGCCCTGCCCGGACGCACACACGACCTGACCGCCGCCCGCACACACAAGATCATCAGGATCTGTGAGCGCCAGGGCGTCCCCGTCCTTGCCGACACGGCCTACATCGGCGCGGGCGAGTGGGTCACCACCCCCAAGCGCCGGCCGCCCCATGGCGAACTCACCACAACCGAGCAGACGGTCAACCGGGCCCTGGCCGCCACTCGCGCACCCGTCGAACGAGGCATCACCCGCCTGAAGTGCTGGCGAATCTTCCGTCACGCCCGGTGCAGCCCGAACCGCATGACGTCAATCGCCAAGGCCGTCCTCACCCTGGAGCGGCACCACTGAAAAGGCTCAATGAGTGGCGGTAAGCAGGTCCTGTCGGCCGAGCCGCGGAGTTTGTGCGCCGGGCGATAGCCTCGTCGACCTCGCACCGGAACAGCACGGCGTCTCCCCGCAGGTGCGGCAGAACGCGGACGCACGCGGGCCGGACGTGCTCGACGCGACCTGCCCCTGGCGGCCGAGGTGCACCAGGAGGCCCGCCGATTCGCCCGCGACGGGCGGACGTTGCCGCTGGTCGGGCACGCGGACCACGAGGAGGTCGAGGGCACCCGCGGGCACGCTCCCGACCAGACGGTCATCGTCGAGACGGTTGCCGACGCGGAGGCACTGGACCTTCCCCCCCGACGCACCGGTCGCCTACCTCACCCAGACCACGCTCTCGGTGGACGAGACCAGGGACATCATCGCCGTGCTCCAGCGCAGGTTCACCGACCTGCGCGGGCCCGCCACCGACGACATCTGTTACGCCAGCCAGAACCGCCAGGACGGCATCAGGGCCATCATGGACCGGTGCGACCTGGTGCTGGTGGTCGGTTCGACCAACTCCAGCAACTCGATCCGGATGGTCGAGGTGGCGCGCAGGCTCGGCGGCAGGGCCGAACTGGTGCCGGACGTGACCCACTTCGACCCCACGTGGTTGGCCGGCGTGAGCACGGTCGGCGTGAGCGCCGGGGCGAGCGCGCCGGAGATCCTCGTCGACCAGCTGCTCGACCGGCTCGCCGAACTGGGTTACGCGGACACGTCCGTGGAACGGGTGGCGACCGAGGACATCGTGTTCTCCCCGCCCACGCGGCTGACCGGAGTGGCGGACGTGCCGTGACCGATCGAGATCGGGCGACCCCTGTCGCTGATGGCGCCGGCGAGGACTCTGTCGGCAAGAGCGCGTCGGCGGTGAGCCGCGTCGGCCGTCGTTCCGACCTGTCCGGCCAGCCGCGGCCACCACATGCCATGAGGGTCCTTCCAGGCGTCAGCCGGCGTACGAGGCCGTCGGCCGAACCGGCATCGCGCCGAGCAGTCGGCCCGAACTGACCGAGAGAGCGGCCTCGGCCGCCCACCACACCCGGTGAGGAGCACTGTTCGACATGGCGCTGCTGGAAACCGTGCGCGACCCGGCGCGGCTGCGTGAGCTGACCGCCGGGGAGCTCCGCGACCTCGCCGGGGAGATCCGCGCGTTCCTGATCGAGCGGGTCTCCGCGACCGGGGGACACCTCGGGCCCAACCTGGGTGTGGTCGAGCTGACCATCGCGTTGCACACGGTGTTCGAGTCCCCGCGGGACCGGTTGCTGTGGGACACCGGGCACCAGTCCTACGTGCACAAGATCCTCACGGGCCGCCAGGCCGGGTTCGACCGGCTGCGCAAGTCGGGCGGGGTCTCCGGCTACCCGAGCCGGGAGGAGTCCGAGCACGACCTGGTGGAGAACTCGCACGCGTCCACCGCGCTGTCCTATGCGGACGGGCTGGCCAGGGCGGACGCCCACCTCGGCCGACGCGACCGGGCGACCGTCGCGATCATCGGCGACGGCGCGATGACCGGCGGCATGGCCTGGGAGGCGCTCAACAACATCGCGGGCGGGCCGGAGCGGCCGCTCGTCATCGTGCTCAACGACAATCAACGCTCCTACGCGCCGACCGTAGGCGGGCTGGCCGAGCACCTGGCCGACCTGCGCGCCGGGCGCGGGCCGGGCGTGTTCGAACAACTCGGGCTCGGTTACCTCGGCCCCGTCGACGGTCACGACCTCTCCGCCGTCCAGGACTCCCTGCGCCACGCGGTCGCACTGGGCGGGCCGGTGGTGGTGCATGTGATCACCGCCAAGGGCAAGGGATACCGGCACACCGAGATCAACGACCTCGACCTCGGCCACGCCGTCAAACCGATGGACCCGCGCACCGGGCAGGCGCTGAAGGCGTCGCCCCCGTCGTTCACGTCGGTGTTCGGCGAGAAGCTGGTCGAACTGGCCGAGCAGCGCGACGACCTCGTGGCGATCACGGCCGCGATGACCGAGCCGACCGGGCTCCTGCCGCTGCAGCGCAGATTTCCGCACCGGGTGATCGACGTCGGCATCGCCGAGCAGCACGCGGTCACGATGGCCGCCGGGTTGTCCATGGGCGGCGTGCACCCGGTGGTGGCCATCTACTCCACGTTCGTCAACCGCGCGCTCGACCAACTGCTCATGGACGTCGCGCTGCACCGCCGCCCGGTGACGTTCGTCCTCGACCGGTCCGGGGTGACCGGCGACGACGGGCCGAGCCACAACGGCATGTGGGACCTGTCGGTGCTGCAGGTGGTGCCGGGGCTGCGGATCGCGGCGCCGAGGGACGGCACCCGGCTGGCCGAACTGCTGGCTGAGGCGGTGGCATGGCATGAAGGCCCGACACTGCTGCGGTTCCCCAAAGGCCCCGCCGGTGAGGACTTGCCCGCCACCGCCACGTTCAACGGGATTGACGTGCTGCGCCGTTCCGGCCGGCTGGACGTGCTGATCATCGCGGTAGGTGCGCTGGCCGGGCTCGCGCTCACCGTCGCCGACGGTGTGCGGGCACAGGGCATCGGGGTGACGGTGGTGGACCCGAGGTGGGTCACCCCGGTCAACCCCGCGTTGGCCGACCTGGCCCGCCGCCACCGGCTCGCGATCACGGTCGAGGACAACAGTCGCGCGGGTGGTGTCGGTTCCGCGATCGCGCAGGCTCTGCGGGACGCCGACGTGCACACCCCGCTGCGCGAGTTCGGCATCCCGAGGCGGTTCCTCAGCCACGGCTCCAGGGCCGAGGTGCTCGCCGCCTGCGGTCTGACCGCGCAGAACATCACCAGGGTCGTGGTGGAGCCGCTGACCGGCCTCGACGCCGCACCGGCGCCGGCAGGCATCGACGACCCCGGCACCTGGCCGGTTCACTCAGGGGAGGAACATTGACGACCGTCGATTTGGGAATGCCCTTGCCGCGCAAGGACGAGGTCCCGCTCTCGGTGGCCACGCGGCGGACCTCCCGCCAGATCATGGTGGGCACGGTGCCGGTCGGCGGCGACGCGCCGGTGTCGGTGCAGTCGATGACCACCACGTGCACCGCTGACATCGACGCCACGCTGCAGCAGATCGCCGAGCTCACCGCGGCGGGCTGCGAGATCGTGCGGGTCGCCGTGCCGTCGGCGGACGACGCGGCGGCGCTGCCGGCGATCGCCCGCAAGTCGGGCATCCCGGTGATCGCCGACATCCACTTCCAGCCGAAGTACGTGTTCGCCGCGATCGACGCCGGCTGCGCCGCAGTAAGGGTCAATCCCGGCAACATCCGCCAGTTCGACGACCAGGTCGGCGCGATCGCCCGTGCGGCCAAGGACGCGGGCATCCCGATCCGGATCGGCGTGAACGCCGGGTCGCTGGACAAGCGGTTGCTGCACAAGCACGGCGGCGTCACCCCGGAGGCGCTGGTGGAGTCGGCGTTGTGGGAGTGCTCGTTGTTCGAGGAGCACGGCTACACCGACCTGAAGATCTCGGTGAAGCACCACGACCCGGTGGTGATGATCGAGGCGTACCGCAAGCTCGCCGGCCGGTGCGACTACCCGCTGCATCTCGGCGTGACTGAGGCAGGCCCCCGGTTTCAGGGCACTGTCAAGTCCGCGGTCGCGTTCGGCGCGCTGCTCGCGGAGGGCATCGGCGACACCATCCGCGTCTCGCTCTCCGCACCACCGGTCGAGGAGGTCAAGGTCGGCGTGCAGATCCTGGAGTCGCTTGGGTTGCGGCCCCGGGGACTGGACATCGTGTCGTGCCCGTCCTGCGGCCGGGCCCAGGTCGATGTGCACACCCTCGCCGAGCGGGTCACCGCGGCACTCGAGGGGTTCCCGGTGCCGTTGCGGGTGGCGGTGATGGGCTGTGTCGTCAACGGGCCTGGCGAGGCGCGCGAGGCCGACATCGGTGTCGCCGCCGGCAACGGCAAGGGCCAGATCTTCGTCAAGGGCGAGGTGATCCGCACGGTCCCCGAGTCACAGATCGTGGAGACCCTCCTGGCCGAGGCCGTGCGCATCGCCGAGGAGATGGGCGTGGACGTCGAGGCGTGACCGGCCGCAGCCGGTCCGACGACGAGAGAAGAGGTCTTCCATGACGAACCCGACGAGCTTCACGGGGAACGGAACCCGTCTGCCTCCACCGGAACTTGACCTGTCCCCACCACCGCCCGCTGACCCACGCCGCACTCGTGGCCGGTCAGCGCCTGGCCTCCGGCCTGACCAGAAGGAGCGAGATAAAGTAAACGCCCAGGAAACATGACACAAAACGCAGTTCACGCATGAACGTACGGATTACGATCTCGCGAACCACCGAGCGTTAATCCAAAATTTCAGACGTAATGCGCGGGGGCCACGAATCTGTTCGCAGAATCTGGAGGACGAACGCCCTCGAAACCAACGCGACACGATTCGGCGCCTGCAGCTTGTCGGACATGACGCGGACGTGATAGTCGATGGTCTTCGAACTGAGGTGCAACTCTCTCGAAAGTCGCCCACTGGAGAAGCCGGCCGCAACACCTTCCAGGATTCTGGCCTGAACCGAGCTGAGAACCCAGCCACCGACCGGCTGGGACACTTCGCAGCCGTTCTGATCATTATCCATGGCACCCATCCATTCCGTACAGCCGACTAGGCCAGGACCGCAAACGGAGAAATGCAGAGCGAGAAGCACTGGAATAAGATCTTAGGTGGACCACTCACTCTTGTCACTGTCGTGCCGTCGCAACCCATCAATTTCCGGCCACCTCGGAATTCCCTCCAAAATTTGCGGAATTCCGGCCTTGTTCGTCCTGTCGTGTGCCGGGGAATGGCGTTGGCCGACGAGCTACGCCATGAAGATCATCGGTTCCCGCGCATGCGACCCCGGGGAGGAGACTCAGCCTTGCGTCCACAGGGGAGCAGCTTCGAGGAACGGCCGCGGCGAACTTCGCGCGCGACACCAAGACCGCAGCGCCGGCAGAACCGGACGTCCTGATTCAGACCCTGTACGAGGACCTGAGCAGACTGCCGGGCCAACGCACAGCTGGACGCGATGTTGTGCCTGCTGGAGGGGCCACCAGTCGCACCGGCTTCGCGGACGCCTCTTCTCCGGCACAGCGGTCGGCTCGCCAGTCGGATGGCGTCACTCAGGCCGCACCCCCAGGCGGCGAACCTGTCCGACTCGTCGAACCGCGGTCACAGCCCAGGCCTGAGATTGACGGCTCATCGAACTTGACCGGGGTCGAGCCTGGTCGGCTCAGGTTCTGCCCGTGGGGGGCCACCGGGAAGTCGTTCGCCGCGGAAGCGGGATCGTGACGGTCGAGCTCTCATGGCCAGGGTGACCCTCCAAGACGCCCGCGACTACGGCGACGCCGGCACCTGCGGAAGGACGGTATGTGCCTGGCTGGCCCGCTACAACACCCGCCGTCGGCACTCCGCCAACGGCCACCTCAGCCCCAACGAATACGAACGCCGACACCACGCGGCTGAGCTCACGCTCGCCGCGTGATCAACGAAGCGTGTCCACCATCACGGGGGAAGGCCCGGTCGACATTCCGGGAAAAGCGACCGCCTTCTTCGCGAGCGACCGCCTTCTTCGCGCAGGACAAGATGAGGTAGACACCGCCGCGCGGTGCCGCTTCATCGGTGCGACGGGCCGCACGGCGCGAGGAGGTGACCGAAGGAGCCCGCGGCGTGGCTCTGCTGAAGGACGCCGTCGACGGGCTGGGGCCGCCGGACCGTCATTGGTCGAAGGACAGGGAGCATGTGGCAGATCTGAGGCCTTCGGCGCGTTCCGGCGCGTCCGCGTTCGGAGTTCCGGCGTTCACCATCGGTGAACGCCGGGTCGCCGAACTCATCGCGACAGGGAGAACCAGCACTGAGATCGCTGCAACGCTCGAGGTCAGCAGGCGTTTCGTCGAGAAACCTCATCATCTGCTCCAGCAAGCTCGCAGTGGGAGGCAGGGCAGGATTGGTAGAGGTGCTCGAGTCTGCCGCGAGCCGGTCCGCGGCGGAATCCCTGACCGAGCGGTAGTGCTGTCGGGACGGACCTGTCCACGGTGCGTGAGTGTGCGATCCGGTACGGAAACGCCGCTGGGGCCCTGTTACCACTACATCTGCACGCACGCGATCACGCCCAAGTCGCGAGCGTCGTCCGACCGCTGCAGGTCCGCTGCGGAAGCAGCGACGCGCGGTCGGCTACGAGCCGTCCTGCACGGCGATCAGCGCACACCTGGTCATCCCTGCAGGGCCTCGGCGATCATCGCCGCCGTCAGCATCTGCGCGCCCCTGCCACTGGTCGGGTCGCAGCCGGTGACGTCTCCGATCCGCCTCAGGCGGTAGTCCAGCGTGCTGCGGTGGATGAACAGGCTGCGGGCCGCCTTGTTCCTGCTGTAGTCGGAGTCGACGAAGGCAGTCAACGTCTCCCACAGGACCTTGTGCGCCCGAAGCGGCCTGATCACCGCGGCCAGGTCGGTCCGCACCTTCTCGTTCAGCGTGACCGCATACTCGACCAACACGTCCGAGATCGTGTAGGCACCGCTCGGGCGCAGTCCCGCCACCACCAGCCTCAGCACGTAGGACGCCTCGTTGAACCCATCGACGAGGCGTGCTCTGTCCCGTTCCGCAGTCGCGAGCCAGCCCCTGCCGCCAAGACACTGGGTCAGCCTCGTCACCGAGCGTTCGCCGCTGCCTGGACCGGCTGCCGGGATGAAGAGAACGACGTTGCCGTCCCGGTGCGTCAGCAGCGTGTCCTCTCCCGCCACCGCGCGTAACGCGTCCACCTCGCAGCCGGGCTCCGCAAGCCTCACCACGGCGATCAGATATCGAGCAGTAAGCCCTTCGAGCACGTCCGCGGACAGCGGATGACTGTCGGCGAGGTCGCCTGCCAGATCACGCGAAACATCCGCGGTGGTTTTTTGCTGGTATCCGTCGAGGAAGTCCTGCAGCAGGCTACCCCCGGCGCGCACGATGGCGGCCAGCCTCGGATCACCTGCCACCGCCTTGGTCAGCAGCTCAACCAGCTCGTCCGGCTCGTTACCGGTCCACTCCTGCCCTGCGGCCCGCACCTTCGCCCTGAAGTCAGCGACCCTGTCCTCCTCCGGCGTCGAGCGGAGCGCCTCGACCGGAGATAACGACCTGCCCATCATTTCGGTCATTTCTTACCTCATCTTCCCGAATGGCGCGGCTGCCCCATGATCCCGCACCTGACGCTTTCTGGAGATGCCGCTCAGATAGTTCCTGACGGTCTTTTCGGTCAGGCATATATTGAGGGCCGCTTCGCGGGTCACCACGCCGGGGGCGAGCAGCACCATAATTCACTTTCCCGGTGCGACATCCGGACAGTATGCTTTTGCCTTCCCCTCGCCACCGGAGTCGGTTGCGCCGACACCGCTCACGGGGGGCGAGACAACTGCCTCCGCGTGCCGTGCACAGCAACATCTCGTCGAGGGACGCAAATGCATCTTGGTTCTCCAGCATGCAGCCGGCCGCTCCGTACTCCGATGCCGGCCACACGTCGTCCCAGTCAAGCCAATGGGCCACAACCGCGACAGGCGGCAGCTCGCGTCCGACTCGATCGAGAACCGCCTCACTTCCCGGGCCATGCCAGGTCCGTAAAACAAAAGGACGTCATCGCTCGAACGGACCTCGTGGGGTTCGCTTATCAGCCGGGCTTCCGGCCAGGAAAGGCAAATCGATCCGGCACCGTGAGGACCGACCAAAGCCATTGACAATAACGCCGGAGAAAATTCTCCCGCCGGAGCAGTGTGGGTTTTCGGCACGGCATTCTCCGTCCATGTCCACGAGGGCACATCGGAGCCTGCGGCGAGCCCCTCCGATCCTGAAGATCATAACACGGTTACTTGAATCTTGTAACTTATTACCCGCCAGTTGCGTTCCTATATGTCTTATATCCACTTCTTTTCCTTGGACTTTCCATACCCCTTGAACATCGTCAGGCATATTCCAATCGCTTGAGCGAGTACGCCGTCGGCCGACGATGTCGTCGTGGTGGTCGAGCGGGATCAACTCGTGGTGCCCGAGCAGCCCTGCGCACCCAGTTTGATCACACTTCGGCGGGACCCCAGGGCTTGATCAAGTTCCGTAGGTGTCCGGGGTGTTGGTGATGCCCAGGATGCTGAGTGCTCGTTCGGGGCGTCCTCGGCGAAGGTGACGTCCCTGATGTGGTGCGAGGAGTTTCCCCACTCGCCGGTGCCCACGGATCGCGGCGGCCGGATCGGCCGGGCCGGTCGGTGAGCGTCGAGGCCGGTGACGGCGTAGACGCTCTCGCAGGTCTCGCGTTCGCCGGTGGGCTCGCGCCGGCGGTGGACATGGATGGCCAGGCGAGCGTGGGGGAAGGAGATCCCGCCGAGTTGATCCGCGATGACGCGGGTCCTGATCGAGCGGGACTCCCGCCTGCCGTGCACTACTGCACCGGGGAGCGTGCCCTCCGTCCGTGGTGTGCGCGCCGCTCACTGGAGGAGCACTCTGAAAGCAGGAGTTCCGGACGTGATCGTCGAAGGGGCGGTACTCCGCCTCCAGCCCCCTCCGGGTCACCAGCTCCAGCAAGGACGCCACATGCGTATCCGGCCATGGCTGGCAGGCCGGACGTGGTATGGGGATGATGACACGGAGGGCCCTGTACGAAGGGGACACCGGCGTGAGCCCCGTGCACGACGACACACATGTCGACACATATGTCGACGCGAACCGGCGACTGAGCGACGCACAGCAGTCGGACAACCTTCGGACGTTCATGGGAGCGGCTGCCCGGCACAGTGGGGGCACCGTTACCGACCGCATGCACCTGCGGATCACCCGGGACATCGCGGAAGGATTCGCGGCTCACAGCGGTCAGGGCGGAGCGACGAAGACCCAGGTGTGGGAGTGGATCACACAGCACGCCTCTCCGACCTATTCAGTGGAGGCGTTCGAGTCCCGGTGGGAGGTCTTCGAGAGCGAGCGGCTCATCCGTCCCCACCGGTCCAAGAAGCACCAGCAGCGGCACTCCTTCCACCCCCTCGGCACGGTCTTCCTGATGATCTGCGACCGGCTGGAAAGCCGCGGCGGCATCGACGAGCTGATCGACCTGCTGGACCGTACACAGGAGCTCCTCGACCGCGACCACCCCGACCGTGAAGCGGTCGCCCACAACATCGTTTTCTGCCAGTGGGTGTTCCAGACGTTCGCCGTGCAGCTGGCAGCGCTGGTTGTCGACGGCTCGCTGCAGGAGCTGATGGAGGACCAGTGGCAGTACCGCCATCAGGACCTGGACCAGCGGATCCTGCGCCTGAATCACGAGGTGAACCGCCACTTCCCGAAGGACGTCGACCTCGCCCACAAGGCCATCGCCATGGTCGAGGCCGAGCAGCGGTACGCGCACTGGGCGGCACAGGCTGTGCTGCGTGTGCTGGACCGCGCCGGGACGACGCTGGACTTCGATGTCCTGTCGGCGGAGGAGTACCTGGACGCCGCCCGGAACGCCCCGCCGGAGCAGCTCGCCGAGGCCGGCCTCGCGCTGGTGGCGGACGCGCCGCAGGTGTGGCTCGACGCCGGGGCCGTCGTGGACGCCCTGGAAGCGTTCGTGCCTCGTCACCGGGTGCGCTACCGGCCCCCGCTGCCCGAGGGGTCCCCCGACCGGGATCCGTTCGGCGCGGTGGCCGAGCGAGCGGTACGGGAACGGGCACGGCGCGAGCGGGCCGCCGACCGCATGCTCCTGGAGCAGGACCGGGCCGAGATGACGGAGGAGCTGCGTCGCTCGCGGTGGCCGCGGGCCGTCCGGCTCCTGACCGACCTGATCCTGCTGGATGCCGATCCCCACGCCCCGTACCGGGTGGAGATGGGCACCGAGCTGATCATCGACCGCGAGGCGTGGGTGACCCACCTGCACCCGGTCACGGTGCACCGTACAAACACCCCGGCGGTCCTGCCACCGCCGGTTCCGGTGGCAACCGAGCAAGGCGATGAAGAACCCTGACGCGGCGCTGATCCTCGCCGCCGCCCGAGCAGACGGCGCACTCCACCCCGACCGTTTCCCGGCGAGCCTTGTGGCGCAGGCCGACGAGGTGGCTCATGCCGCAGGGCGCAGTCTGGTGGAGTGCGACTGCCCGTGGCCCGCACCGGCCGGTACCGTCGACCGGCCGGGCCCGCCCGGCCGCGCGCTCGTGCTGGGCTGGTCGGAGGCTCCGGTTCCCGAGGAACTGGGCACCTACCCGGTCGCCCGCCTCACCCCGACTCAGACGATCACCTTCGCCCTGTGCCTGGCTCAGGCGTGGCCGGACCCGCGCCTGCCTCCGTATCCGGGCCGTCCTTTCGAACGGGCCCAGATCCTGGACCTGGCCGGTGACATCGGACTGGACGTGAAATTCGCCAAGGCCGCCCTCGACGGCGAACTGCGATGGCTGTTGCTGATCGTCCGCGACGGTCCCCTGCTGCGGCTGGGGCCGGCGGTGGCCGCGCTGCCCGGCACCTTCGCCGAAACCATGCGGCGCTTTCACGACCGGCTCCCGAGCCCGGACGACGCCCCGCCGACGTGGGAGGACGAGGATGAATGAGGCACCGCTCTCCGACGACGACGAGGCACAGGTCCAGGCCGCCGTCGCCGCGGTGGAAACCACTGACGGGCTCGTGCCCCGCGAGGCGTTTCCCGCGCTGCGGAGCGATGCGCTGCGGGCGGTCGTCGCCCGTCGCCTGGCCGCGCTGGGCCGCGTGTTGCTGGTCCGCGAGCACCACGGGATCAAGGGCTTCACCAGCGGTTACGAAGACAGCGTGGCCGAGCGCCTGGCCGCCGAGGGCATCGGGGTCCTGCCCCCGGTGGACCGGGCGGTACTGGTGCTGGTGCTGCTGCGTACCGTGGCGGCCCCCAGAGCCCGCGGCGTGCACGGCTCGGCGACCTGGCTCACGGACGGGCCGGGCACGAGCATCGAGGAGTTGTACGCCAACCCGCACTTCACCTACGAGGACCTCCGTCCGGCGGTACGCCGCCTCAAGGCACGGCGCCTGCTACGGGAAGGCTTCCACCGCACCCTGCTGCCCGGGCCCGCGCTGCTGCGCCTCACCGACACGCAGTCCGCCCGGCTGTGGGAGGACCTGGTCCTGGTCACCCGGCCCGACTCCCCGTACGCACGGGCCATCCGCCGACGCCGTCAAGAGCAACCGCACTCCGGCCGCCGGTCCGGCCCCCAGCCCGAGACAGCACCATGATCACTTTCACCCCGACGCACGAAACGCAGCCTTCGGACGATGCCCCGATGAGCCTGGGGATCATCGGGGACCGGCAACTGCTGTGCGTCCAGACCTTCGACATCGCCCGGCACCCCGCCACCGCGGTCGGGATCGTCCCCGGCTGCTTCGTCGCCGTCTCCGGAAAAGGCCCCAGGGACGCGAACGAGTCCGGGAAGACCAGCTGGCTGGCCTCCGTCGCCCTGCTCCTCGGAGATCCGGAATGGCGCATGCACAGCAGCGGTCCGGCCACCGTCGCGGACCTGCTCTTCGAGCCGCAGACCGCCGGGGTGGCCGCCCAGGGCTACGCACCCGCGACCACCGGCTACATCGCCGGGCTCTTCGCCGCCCCGGACGACGTCTCCGGCACAGCCCACACCGTCTGGATGAAGCTGTCCGCCACTCCGACGTACGTCGAGGTCCGGCACGCTCCCGGCATTCACCTGGCCACCGCCCAGGACGACGACGAACGCCACCGCCAGGCCGCGGAGATCTACCGCGGCCTGCCGTCGGCGTCCTCGCTGGGAGCGACCCGGTACGCGACCGCCCTGTACGGGCCCGTCCCCCGCTGCCTCGCCTTCCTGACCTCCCGGGGGAAACGGCGCGGCGGGCCCTCCCTGCTCAAGCTCGACACCGGCCTGTTCACCCCTGCCGGCATCGGCACCGCACTGATCGGACTCACCGGCCGCGCCTCCCTGCTGGACACCGACGCCTCCCTGCGCCATGACCTGGGCGAAGCGGAGCACGAGCTGCAGACCAGCCGGACCGAGGACGTCGACAGTCACGCGATCGAGGAACGAGCCCTGCGCGCCGTCACCCAGCGTGGCAACGCGCGCGAGGAACTCGCCCGCGCTCAGGAGCTGTGGGCCCTGCACTACGCCCGCGGGCTGCTCGACGCTCTTGAGCGCGCCGAGCAGCTGCATGCCGCGCTGGACGATCAAGCCGAGACGCTCGCACGAGCCCGGGACGAGCGTGCGTCGGCCGAAGCCGTCCAGCGGGCGCTCGAGGACCCTGCGCGCCTGGAACACCGGCGCGACGAGACGGAACTCGCCGAGCAAATGGCCGAGCGGCTGCTGGACCAGGCCCACGACGAGGAGAGCGGTGCACGTCACCGGCTCGCCTCGCACAACAGGGCGCTCCAAGAAGCCGAGGACGCCGCGGCCGGGGCGCGCGGGGACCTCGATGACGCCCGCCACGAGGCTGGGCGAGCCCATCAGCGCACCGTCGCCTGCGGGGTCCGCCTGGCCGAGGCCGACGCGCGGCTTCAGCACGCCCGCGACGACCTCTCCCGGGCAGCAGAAGGACGCTACGGCGCCGTCGGACGGACCATCGGCACCTTGAGCACGGCGGGAATCAGCGCCAGGGGGCTGCTCGACTGGCTCGTCCTGCCCCCCGAGGAGCGCTCCGCATGGGAGCCGCGGCTGGCGCTGTACGGCGACGCCGTGTGCATCGGGGCATCCGAGGTCCCCGCCGCCCGCAGAGCACTCGCCGACCAGCCGGGCGCCGTCCTGATCGCCGTACCCGACGACACGGGCGAACACCCCGACGACCCCGTACGGGACTTCCTGAACGCCCTGGCCAGGCGCATGCGCCTGGAGCGCGGCCCGGACACCGCGGTCGATGACGCCCTCGGCCTGTGCGTGCTGGGCGGGTTCACCGAACCGTTCACCGGCCGAGCCGCCCTTGTCGACCGCCTTCGCACCGAGGTGGCACGGGCAGAGCAGGATCTCGCCGCCGCGCGCCGGTTGTGTGACCGGGCCGAGGAAGCCGAAGCGCAGAGCGAGGAACTGGTCCGCCGCCTGGTGGCCGCGGCTTCGGCCGCTCGACTGCGGTCCCAGCGCCCCGCGCTCGAACGCGAACTCGCCGCTCTCCAGCGCAGGACCGCGGCGCGCAGGCAGGCACGGGACGCTGCCGAGAGCGCCCTGCGGCAAGCGGTCGTCGCCCACGCCACCCGCGCTCTCCAGCACGCCCAGGCCCAGAGCGTGATCGACAAGGCCCGGTCGGTCGAACGGCAGGCCGCCCAACAACACGCGGCCCTCGAGAAGCAGATCGCCGCTCTCGACATCACCTACTGGCAGGAACACGGCGGCAGCCGCGAAGCCGCCCTCCGCGCCCTGCGCCGGCCCACTACCTCACCCGTGGTCGAGGGCCGGCAGACCCCGCAACCCGAACGCCGCAGCGAAAGCACCCTGCGCCTACGGGCCGGCCGTCACCTCGACCACGCCCTCGAAGCGGTCGGTATCGACACCGACACCGGTGCCGGCGCGCCGACCACCGCACTCCAGGACGCCGTCCGGCACCGCAACAATCTCAGCGACGACAGTGCCGGCCGCGCGTTCGCCGATGCCACCGCGTTCGAAACGCCCGCCCACGCTCTGCAGGGCTGGCTCGACCGCTTCACCGACTCCGACGCCTCGGCCGCTCAGCGCATCGCCGCCGAGCGCGCCGGACGGGCCGACCGGATCGCCTTCGGCGAGCAGAAGGCCGCCGACCTTCGGATGAGCCTGCGCACCATGCAGGGCAGCATCGCCCTGCGGCTCGCACAGGCCCTGGACGACATCGAAGACGCCCTCGCCACGCTGAACCGCGACGCCGGTCTGTACGGTGCCGAACTCCACCGTGTGCTCACCCCGCCGCCCTCCCCGCGGGACGTATGGCGCTGCGAAGTGACTCCGTACTGGCGGCGTAGTCCCCACGGCCCCCTGCTGCCCTACGACAACATCACCAACTCGGCGCAGGAGAAGCTGTTCTCCATCCATCTGGTCCTGGCCGCGCTCCTCGCCTCACCACATCCACGCGGCCGCGTGCTCATCCTCGACGAACTGGGCGACTCCCTCGGCACACACCATCGCCAGGAGGTCCTCGGAGCCCTGGCCAAATGCACGCGGGAACACGGCATCACGGTGCTTGGCACCTGCCAGGAGTCGCTCCTCGACGACGCCGCCGAACACTGCGGCGAACTCCTCTACTTCACCTATCCCAGCCACACCGAGGCGCTCAACGCGCCCACCCGCATGTTCGGCTACGACGCCAACGGCGAGCGCGTCGAGCTCACCGCGGACGCCCTGCTGGCCGGGCGCGCCTGGTGGTGAGCCATGCGGCACGCTGGACCGAGGACAAGCCCCCTTGGCCCGACCACGATCTTCAGGAGCCGGTGCCCCGGCCGCGGAACCGCCGATCGCGTCCATGACGCTGACCAGTGGGCGGCGGTTGCGGCATACGCGACCGGTCGCGGGGACCGGGCGATCTTGTGCCGGCCCGAGTACGTACCACTCGCACGGCACGCATGGGCATCGGGTGCACCCCGCCGGCCGCCGGAACAAGACGGAGCCGAGCCGGAACAAGACGGAGCCGATACGGAGCACGACATGCCGACGAGAATTCTGCTCGAGGGACGCCCCGGCGTGGGCAAAACGACCATTGTCCGTCGATTGGCCGCGCTACTGAGCACCCGTAGGGCTGTCGGCTTCACCACGGAGGAGATCCGGCACGGCGGTACCCGGAGCGGTTTCGCGCTGGAAACACTGGAGGGCGACATGCGAGCCGTGCTCGCCCATGTCGACTTCCCGGGTCCACCGCGGGTGGGCCGGTACGGCGTCGACCTGGGCGTCATGGAGCGGCTCGCGCTGCCGCCGCTCAGGTCAGCGGCGGCAGAGCCCGCTCCTGGAGATCTCGTGCTGATCGACGAGCTCGGGCGTATGGAGCTGGCGTGCACCGCGTTCCAGGAGACGGTCCGGATCCTGTTCGCGTCCGACATCGACATCGTGGCCACGGTCCACGCGCACAGTGACCCCTTCACCGACGCCCTCAAACAGCGCCCCGACATCACACTCGTCCAGGTGACCCGGGCCAATCGGGACGCCCTCCCCGAGGATTTGGCGGCCCGGCTCGAAGGGCCATGACGACCGCCCACCATCCCGGGCTGGCCGGGGCAGGCCGGTCCGGGCGGACGCACACAAGTATCGGCGGCGGGCTCACGGCTCACGGCTCACGGCTCGCGGAAAACCGGGACCAAGCCCGCCCCTCCGTCGACTCCCTGGCACGGAAACGGTTCGCCAGACAGGCCGGCGCTCTGCTTGGCTCACCCCATGAGCGATCTCCACATCCGCCACGCCACCCTCTCGGACATCGACACCGTGCTGCGGTTCTGGCGCGACGCCGCGGAAGGAACGAGCATCAGCGACGACCACGACGGAGTGGCCCGACTCATCACACGCGACCCCGAAGCCCTGCTCCTCGCAGAGCGCGACAGCCTCCTCCTCGGAACCGTCATAGCCGGCTTCGACGGATGGCGATGCTCCGCCTACCGACTGGCCGTACACCCCGGCCACCGCCGACAGGGCATCGCCACCGCCTTGCTGGAAGCAGCCGAACAACGCTTCGCCGCCCTGGGCGGACGACGCGTCGACGCCATGGTCCTGGAAGCCAACGAACAGGCCCACCACACCTGGACCGCGACCGGCTACCACCGCGAGGACCGCTGGCGACGCTGGGTCAAGCCCCTATAGAGACGCTGGGTCAAGCCCCTGTAGACACGGGCAGGGGCAGGATGTTGTGAGCAACCAGGATTCGACGGCTGGCGGTGCCATCTGTACCGGCTCTGGGGGTGCCTGGCCGACGCGATGGTGCTCGTACGGAACGAGAGCGCCCCTCATGCGTGGGGAGCGGCTGGGTACGAGCCCCAGGAACAGTGGCGGCGGTGGGTGAAGCCGCTCGAGGACTGACGCGTCGGCGGCCTGACGGGACTGGACGGAAGGCCGCCGCACGTCACTTTGCTGATCCTTTACCATGGGTGGGACCAGTCACCTCCACGGAAAGGTTGTGAGCGTCCGCCCATGGGCGAGCCTCCCAGTACCCGACCCGGCACACCACGTGCCCGAGCCGGTGCACGACATCGCGCGATCCTCCCGCCACTGCCGGACCATGGGACGGAGGTGACCCGATGACCGAAGTGCTCCTCCTTCTGGTGGCAGTGCTGCTGTCGCTGGCCTGTGGTGCCTTCGTCGCGGCCGAGTTCTCACTGACCACGGTCGAGCGCGGCCAGCTGGAGCGCGCGGCGGAGCGCGGTGAGCGGGGTGCCGTCGGCGCCCTCAAGGCCGTACGGAATCTGACGTTCCAGCTCTCCGGCGCCCAGCTCGGCATCACCGTCACCAACCTGGTGGTCGGCATGCTCGCCGAGCCGTCCATCGCCAAGCTGATCTCCGGCCCGCTGGAAGCGGTCGGTGTGCCCGCCTCCGCGTCGAGTTCGGTGGCGCTGGTCATCGGTACGGCCCTGTCGACCGTGGTCCTGATGGTCGTCGGCGAGCTGGTGCCGAAGAACTGGGCGATCTCCTCGCCGCTGCCCGTGGCGAAGACGGTGGCCAATCCGCAGCGCTGGTTCAGCGCCGCGTTCCGGCCCTTCATCGCTCACCTCAACAACACCGCCAACCATCTCGTACGCCTGTTCGGCATCGAGCCCGCCGAGGAGCTGGCCTCCGCGCGCGGCCCCCAGGAACTTGCGGCCCTCGCCCGGCACTCGGCCAAGGAGGGGGCGCTGGAGGCGGACACCGCCGAGCTGTTCGTGCGCACCCTGAACCTGGCCGATCTGACCGCGGAGAACGTGATGACCCCGCGTGTCCAGGTCATCGCCCTGGAGGCCCAGGCGACCTGCGAGGACGTGGCGAACGCGACCCGGGCCACCGGACTGTCCCGCTTCCCCGTCTACCGCGGCAGCCTCGACTCGGTGATCGGCACCGCGCACATCAAGGACGTCCTCGCCGTGCCCGCGGAACACCGCCTGCACACCTCCGTGGCGGAGCTGCTGCGCGAACCGCTCCTCGTCCCCGAGACGCTGACCGTGGACCGGCTCCTGGACCGGCTCTCCGGCAAGCGCACCATGGCCGTCGTCATCGACGAGTACGGTGGGACCGCCGGCGTGGTGACGCTGGAGGACATCGTCGAGGAGGTCGTCGGCGAGGTGCGGGACGAGCACGACCCGCACGAGACGCCCGACCTGGCCTCCGTCGGCACCGACGAGGACGGCCGCGCGCTGTACTCGGCCGACGGCTCGGCCCGCACCGACCAGCTCGCCCGCGTGGGCCTGCGGGTGCCGGAGGGGCCGTACGAGACGCTCGCCGGGCTCGTCGCCACCGAGCTGGGCCGCATACCGACCGTCGGCGACACCGTCGACGTCACCGGCTGGCGGCTCGACGTGGTGGACGCCACCGGGCGCCGGGCCGCGCGGGTGCTGCTGCACGCGCCGACGGTCATGTCCGATGAGGAGGGGGAGCGATGACCGCCGTCCAGCTGCTGATCGGTTTGGCGACGCTCGTCGTCAACGCCTTCTTCGTGGGCGCCGAGTTCGCGCTGATCTCCGTACGCCGCAGCCAGATCGAGCAATACATCGAAGGCAGCGCACAGGGCGACCGGCGGGCGCGCAGTGTGCTGTGGGGCCTGGAGCATGTGTCGGCGCTGATGGCCGCCGCCCAGCTCGGTATCACCCTGTGCACCCTGGTGCTCGGTGTGGTCGCGGAACCGGCGATCGAGCATCTGCTGGAGCCGGTGTTCCACGCGGTCGGCGTGCCGGAGAGCGCCGGGCACGCGGTGTCCTTCGTGATCGCGCTGGCACTGGCCACCTATCTGCACATGCTGCTGGGTGAGATGGTGCCGAAGAACATCGCGCTCGCGGAGCCGGTGCGCAGTGCCCTGCTGCTCGGCCCGCCGCTGGTGACGCTGTCGCGTGCGCTGCGCCCGGTGATCTTCGCCATCAACGCCTTCGCGAACGCTCTCCTGAGGCTGATGCGGATCGAGACCAAGGACGAGGTCACGGCGACCTTCTCGGACACCGAGCTCGCCCGGCTCGTCCGGGACTCCAGCGAGGCGGGGCTCATCGACGACCGCGCGCAGGAGCGACTGCGTGACGCGCTGGAACTGGGCCGCAGGCCCGTGCGTGACGTCGTCCTCCCGCTGGAACGTGTCGTCTACGCGCGCATGGGCGTCACCCCGGAGGAGTTGGAGCGGCTGTCGGCCGAGTCCGGGTTCTCCCGTTTCCCCGTCGTGGACGAGGGACGCCGGATCGTGGGCTACCTCCATGTGAAGGACGCCCTCGACGCGGCCCCGCGCGATGTGCCGTTCGCCGTCCGCGACATGCGGTCCATCGCCCGGGTCCGGGAGACCACACCCCTGGACGACGTCCTCACCGCGATGCGGCGCAGCCGCACGCACCTGGCGGCCGTCCTGGGCGCGGACGGGCGCCTGGCGGGCATCGTGACCATGGAGGACGTGCTGCAGGAGCTGTTCGGACAGCCTGCGGTCTGAGTCCCGCCGGGCGTGCGGGGATCCGGGAGGAAGAGGCCGACCGACCGCTGGGTATGTGCACGGGATAGCATCGCTCTCGCCATGCAGACGAACGCCACGCATCCCAGCACCACCCCTCCCGGCCCCGCGTACTCCAGCCTCGTCGCGGTCGGCGACTCCTTCACCGAGGGCATGTCGGACCGGTTGCCCGACGGTTCGTACCGGGGCTGGGCGGATCTCCTCGCGGGCCGGATGGCCGCGCGGACGCCCGGCTTCCGGTACGCCAATCTGGCGGTGCGCGGAAAGCTGATCGGCCAGATCGTCGCCGAGCAGGTGGACGTGGCCGCCGCGATGGACGCGGACGTGATCACGCTGGTCGGCGGTCTGAACGACACCCTGCGCCCCAAGTGCGACATGGGCCGGGTACGCGGTCTGCTGGAGGAGGCGGTGGAACGGCTGGCCCCCGCCTGCAAGCAGCTCGTCCTGATGCGCAGCCCCGGCCGCCAGGGCCCCGTCCTGGAGCGCTTCCGGCCGCGCATGGAGGAACTGTTCGCGTGCGTCGACGACCTGGCCGCACGGCATGGCGCCCTCGTCGTCGACCTGTACGGCGCGCCCTCGCTGGCCGACCCCCGCATGTGGGACGTGGACCGGCTGCACCTCACCGCCGAGGGACACCGCCGGGTCGCCGAGGCGGTGTGGCAGACGCTCGGCCACCCGGCCGAGGACACCGAGTGGCGTACGCCGATGCCCGCGACGCCGCCGCCCGCGTGGGTCGCGCGCCAGATGGCCCACGCCCGTTTCGCCCGGCAGTACCTGCTGCCGTGGATCGGACGCCGCCTCACGGGCCGCTCGTCGGGCGACGGCCTGCCGGCCAAGCGCCCCGAGTTGCTGCCGTACGAGGGACCGGCGACCTAGAGTCCGTACGGGTCCGTGTGGGCCGTGCCGGAGGGAGCCGCGTGTGACCACCACTGTGATCAACCTCAAGGGCCGCATCCACGACTTCGGCCCACGGCTGGAAAGCGCCCCCGACGACCTCGTCCACGTCGGCCGCCGCTGGACCATGGGCCACTGGGACCTGCCCCAGCACCCGCTCTACAACCCGTTCCGGTACGACACCGCCAGGAAGAAACGCGACGGAACCCGGGCCGAGGTCATGGCCAAGTACCGCGAGTACCTGATGTCCCACCCCGCCCTCCTGGCCCTGGTCCCGCCCCTACGCGGCAAGACCCTGGCCTGCTGGTGCGCCCCGGAGCTGTGCCACGCGGACATCCTGGCGGAGCCGGCCGACGCCCAGGACCGGGCTTCGTAGGTTCCTCCGAAGAGGCCCGCTGCGTCCACCTGCACGAATCGCCAGTAGAATCCGTACACGTGACTTCTGCGCCAGCCAAGCCCCGCATCCCCAACGTCCTCGCCGGACGGTACGCCTCCGCCGAGCTCGCCACGCTCTGGTCGCCCGAGCAGAAGGTGAGGTTGGAGCGGCAGCTCTGGCTGGCCGTGCTGCGGGCTCAGAAGGACCTCGGGATCGAGGTGCCGGACGAGGCGCTCGCCGACTACGAGCGGGTGCTGGACACCGTCGACCTGGCCTCGATCGCCGAGCGCGAGAAGGTCACGCGGCACGATGTGAAGGCGCGGATCGAGGAGTTCAACGACCTCGCCGGGCACGAGCACGTGCACAAGGGCATGACCTCCCGCGACCTCACCGAGAACGTGGAGCAGCTGCAGATCCGGCTCTCGCTGGAGCTGATGCGCGACCGTACGGTGGCCGTCCTCGCACGACTGGGCAAGCTGGCCGGTGAGTACGGGGAACTGGTCATGGCCGGCCGCTCGCACAACGTGGCCGCGCAGGCCACCACCCTCGGCAAGCGGTTCGCGACCGCCGCCGACGAACTCCTCGTGGCATACGGCCGCGTCGAGGAGCTGCTCGGCCGCTACCCGCTGCGCGGCATCAAGGGTCCGGTGGGCACGGCGCAGGACATGCTCGACCTGCTGGGCGGCGACGCGGGCAAGCTGGCGGAGCTGGAGGACCGGATCGCCGGGCACCTCGGTTTCGCGCAGGCGTTCACCTCGGTGGGCCAGGTCTACCCTCGCTCGCTGGACTACGAGGTCGTGACCGCGCTGGTGCAGCTGGCGTCGGCGCCGTCGTCGCTGGCCAAGACGATCCGGTTGATGGCCGGGCACGAGCTGGTGACCGAGGGTTTCAAGCCCGGCCAGGTCGGCTCGTCGGCGATGCCTCACAAGATGAACACGCGGTCGTGCGAGCGCGTCAACGGACTCATGGTCATCCTGCGCGGCTACGCGTCGATGACCGGCGAGCTGGCGGGCGACCAGTGGAACGAGGGCGACGTGTCCTGCTCGGTGGTGCGCCGGGTGGCCCTCCCCGACGCCTTCTTCGCGCTCGACGGTCTGCTGGAGACGTTCCTGACCGTCCTCGACGAGTTCGGTGCCTTCCCCGCCGTCGTGGCGCGTGAGCTGGACCGTTACCTGCCGTTCCTCGCCACGACCAAGGTGCTGATGGGCGCGGTGCGCGCGGGGGTCGGCCGTGAGGTCGCGCACGAGGCGATCAAGGAGAACGCCGTCGCCTCCGCCCTCGCGATGCGCGAGCAGGGTGCCGAGCGCAACGAACTGCTCGACAAGCTCGCCGCCGACGAGCGCATCCCGCTGGACCGCGCCCAGCTCGACGCCCTGATGGCCGACAAGCTCTCCTTCACGGGCGCCGCCGCCGACCAGGTCGCCGCCGTCGTCGGCCGGATCGAGGAGATCGTCAAGCAGCGGCCCGAGGCCGCCGGTTACGCCCCCGGAGCGATCCTCTGACGCGCTTCACCCAGGCCGACCTGGAGGCCGCCCGCGACCGGCTGGTGCCGGATGTCGTCGCGGACGGCCTCCGGGTGCTGTTCTGCGGCATCAACCCGGGGCTGATGACGGCGGCCACCGGCCACCACTTCGCCCGCCCCGGCAACCGCTTCTGGCCCGTACTGCATCTGTCCGGCTTCACGCCTCGGTTGCTGAAGCCGTCCGAGCAGGACGAGCTGCCGTCGTACGGGCTCGGCATCACCAACGTGGTCGCCCGGGCCACGGCACGCGCCGACGAGCTGACGGCGGACGAGTACCTGGAGGGCGGGCGGCTGCTCACCGCCAAGGTCGAACGGCTCCGGCCCCGATGGCTCGCGGTGGTCGGCGTGACCGCGTACCGCGCCGCCTTCGGTGACCGCAAGGCCGCCGTCGGGCCACAGGAGCGCAGCATCGGGGACTCCCGGGTGTGGGTGCTGCCCAATCCCAGCGGTCTCAACTCGGTTACAACTACCCCTCGCTCATGATCAACTTCACCCCAGGCAGAGCAAGCCCGAACGGTCTTCGTTGATCTTGCCGGAGGGGCGTATACGCAGCTCAGAGCCCTTGTCAGCGTCGCGGGTACCAGTCGAATCGCTACGACACTCTCACAGGGCGACCGACTTCACTCCTGATCTTGCACGCAAAGCGCGCCCAACCACGAGGGGGAGTCGGGCGCGCTTTGACTCGGGAGTGTAGCTACGCCTGGTGACGTGCTGCCAGAACCGGGATTGCCGCGATCTTCTCGGGTGTCAGATCTCCCCAGACCAACGTGCTCTGCTGCCCGTAGTTGAAGTGTCTTATCACCCGCAGGGCGGAAGTCGCTAGCGCTCGGCTGTCTCTACTAGGTTCGCAACACCATAGGCGTCGATGAGTAGTAGCTGATCTAGTAGATCAAGAATCTGAGTACGGCTTGAAATCGAAGTGGCTTGCGCATATGCCCGAATCAATAGCTCGCCAACATGCCGGGCATCCGCTGCTGCACGGGTCCGGATGTCTCCGGCATCCTGTCCATGGATTTCGACGAATCGGCGAGCACATTCCAAGGCCAAGTAATCAACGCGATCAGGTGCGTGCTCAAGACTGATTAGCAGCTGCGGCAGAGCGTCTTCAAAAGAGGCAGAACTTATTAGTTGCGTGAGGGGGTCTCTAAGAGGGCGAAGACGTTCACCACGCACAACTGATGCGACCTCAGCAATTGCCTGGCGCACCTCGTGCTCCGGGTCATTAATCAGCTGCTCGAAGGCTCGCAGGGTAACGACTGTATCGGCTGTACTCGATAGCCCTTGCGCGCACGAGTTGGCGGCTCCAGTGCGACTCGCTACGTCGCCCCCCGAGAGCACTGAATCCAGCAAGTCTGGCATGCTCCATTGCATGGCAGCTAGGGCGGCTAGTTGCCCGCCAGATTTTCTTGTCTCAAAGTTATTCGAATGCAACATTCGTTCAATAACAGGTCTTGCAACGTCAGGGCTTCCAAAGCCGATGTGAGCGATGAGTCGCACCACGGTGTGCGTAGCCAAGAGTGAATCATCTGTATTAATGAGTTGGGTGAACGCTCGTAGAGCCTCAGGTCGAGCATGGCGCATGGAAGCATGGATCAGGTGAGCAACGCAGGAGCGCACCGTGATAGCCGGGTCCTCAGCCATCCCGTCTAGTGCCGGAAGAACCAATGCCGTACGAGAACCGTCGGTGTCGTAGATGATGAGGTCACCCAGAACCTCTGCGGCGCTTCCACGCGAAGAGTTAATTCCCGATGTGTAAAGATCTCGCCCCTGGGTGTGCTCCTGATTGGTAGTCTGCACGCTCAAGCTGCCGTCGACCGGATCGCCAGCACTTGTTGCACGATCAAGGATGATTCGAAAAATATCCTCAGGTACCGACCGAAGGTACTTCCGGAGAGCAGAGCCAAGCCAACGGTCGTTTGCGGGCTGCCCGAAGGAAGCAATGTGGCGAACTACTTGAAACACTGCTGTTGGGTCGGCTAGCGCCTCGGCCTCCCCAAGTCCCATGAGAATCGCATCACTGTAAGCGGGATGGATGGTGTCATCAAATCGGAGAGCAAGCCGAGAGAACCTCTCGGGTTCACGCTTCGTTTGTTCGTGCAGTACATGGGACTGCTCGTACGCACCGCCAGTATTGGTCTGCCAGTCGGTTCTTTCAGAGTTGTGTTTTGCCATTGCGCTCAACCACTGCTCATCGTTCATATGAGCGGCGGCAGCTTGACTGATGGGAGCACCGATAAATCCACCCATAATTCCCTGAGGCGCTGCCGGCTGATCGGCACCGATCTTTCGACGCAGTTCCCCGAGCCGACGACGACCCTGTGGTGAAAGGCGATCTTCTTCCAGCGCTGACAGAAGGTTGAACTGGTGCCAATCAGACGGCTTGGAGTTCCACGGAAAACGAACTTCGAGAATCGCACCTTCAAGCCTGGAAAACATCTCATCTGACATGAACTGGCTAGTGCTCTGAATCAGTTCACGTGCTTTCCAGACGGCATTCGCGGCATAATACCCACTGATGAACCGATGATTCCCTTGAAGTAGGAGCTCACCCGCCCACTCGGCATAGTGACTGCCCGCCGCTCGCAGCGTTTCGTAAGCAAGCCATTGCGCAGTGTCGTGAGGGCTAGATGTGAGGCTTTCGAGGATGGGCCGAACTGACGCGGCGTCCCTCTCAACAATGTTACGAATTGCTGTAACAGCACCTGCTAGAAGTGCCCCTTCAAGTTGGCGACTGCTCCTTCCTGGGTGGCGATAGGAGAAATGCCTGTCCCTAATAGGTCGGCCATCGCTCTCCTCGTATGCCGTTGCAGCCATCACTTGCAGCATGTAGGGGATGAGGCGTTCGCAAAAAAGATCGGGGGCACCAGCTGCCGCGAGCTGCACTAGCTGGATTACGGAGTAATCCTGATCAAGGAGCGCCACGACCTTTCCCTCGTCGTCTACGGCCATCGCGCCGGGCCGATCAACAAGGTAGGCAGCCAATAGCTCGACGGTCCAATCTGGCCGCTGCTTACCAAGGTCGTGCGCAGAGAGCCAAAGTGCATCTTCTGAGCCCGCAAATTGACCAATCCTCACGGCTTCGAGGAGCAATTCGAACAATGGACGGCTCTGGTAGATGTCAGAGAAACGAGTCACCCATTGCAGCCATCGCGGGTATGCCACTGAATTCTTGTATCCGTGAAGGATTTCAGCAAGGCGATCGGAACTTACTTTTGCAGCAGCAGCCATCACCCCCAAAGCTTGCTCATGCTCGGCCTTGTTAGTCCCACTAAGCCAGTCATCGATGATGCCTTCCGCATCAAGGCACTCAAACCACGAGGGTGTCTGGAGGGTCCGCCATAGGCGGGCCTCAAAGTCTGGGTGCGTCTCTTGAACGGTTGCCACCATCTCCCATTCACGGGCTGATGGGTTAGGAATAAATCCAAGCAGTTTCAATACCACGTCTTTGATATGATATCGAACCGCGGTGCTCGTGAGTACAGATTCAACTTCAAAAGTGAAGCGCTCAGGTTCAAGCTCTCGCAAGTGGTTCATGATTTGCCGAACCTGCGCGCGGCGGAAAAGTTCTTGCTCCCCGCTCAGCAAGAACTCTACAAGCGACTGATTGCGTTCAATCCAGCCACGGGCAAACGCATAGTCGAAGAACGTCTCGTGGAAGAAAGCGATCTGCTGGCCATCGCGAACCAAAATATGCTCTGAAACAAGGACATCCGCGTCGACGCTCAAATCGTCAGCGTCCAGAGCAGTGATGGGAACAGAGAGCCGCTGTCGCGCGCTTACAGCCTCTGCAAGGGTTGAGATGACCTTGTTAAAGCGAACTGAATTGCGTCGATGAATGCAATCCGTCAGCTTGCGCCTCCAGAACGCATCGAAAAGGTTTTTCGTAGTTTGAAATGTCAACGCTTCTTCATCGCCAGCGATGCCCTTCAGCAGCACGAGATGCAGCGGGGAACGAAGAAGCTTTTTCTGGCGTTCATTTAGAGCAGCTGCATCCAATCCCATCGCGCGGACAGAATCTATGACTTGCTGCTCGGAGAGGTCACTAACCTCAACATGCGCACAACGCTTGGCATCGACCAGTTCGCGAATCCTGTGGTCGTTCTCAACGTCAAATTTGCGACAGGCAAAAACAACGGTCATATTAGGGAAGGCTGACGCTTCGCGTACCAGATCTGCGACGGCCTGAAAGTTATCCGGCATTCGACCTGATGCGAGGCTAACGGCATCCAGCTGGTCCACAATCAGAAGGCTTGGACGTTCACCGGATACCGCAGCAAGCGCAGTGACAGGAGAAACCTCCAGGCCGATCCTGTTTCCCAGCTCAGTTGTAGAAGAGAAGGGATCGAGACGATCAAGGCGGAAAGCAAGAACTGATACCGCAGATGTATCAAGAGTGCTATAGACCTGCTGGAGTGAAGCGCTCTTTCCGCCACCACCATGCCCCATCAGCAACAACAGCTTATCCGGCCCGTTCACCAGATCAACCAGTCGATCTGCCTCGGTTCGAGCAATGGTGGGTTGCAGCAACTCACGCTGGATGCTTGAAGCCCACCCTTCGGTGACTGCATTAACCTGTTCTGCAATACCGATCGCGTTAATCAAATGAGCCCGACTCAGCCCATACGTACCCAGACGAGATTCAATTGCTGGAGCATCGAGCGTGACACCAAGAGCATTTTGAACCAAGTCTCCCAGGCCAACAGCAGAAAGACTTCCGGCAGCGCCCACCAAGAGAAGTTCAGACAAGGCTGCGTTCATACTCACGATGTCCTGCTCATCTGGCCATGAGATCCAGAAACCTCTCAACACTCTCCAGGCCACTTCCGGTGACCCAAAGATTTTTTCGGATGACAGATCCCCGAATGGGTCTTGGAGATCCTTAGTTAGCCAGTCTTTAACAAAGGATTCATGGGTTCCTGAGCGCCTCGCTCGGTCGGCCAGCTCTTGAAGGGAACTAGCTGGAAGGAGCGAAATGAAGCGAAACTGGCGGCCACTCTCGACGTGGCGGCGAACGTTCGCCCAGATTCCCTTGTCATCGAGAGACTTTACCGTCCAACCATTCGCGTTACCGTTCTGCCGCTTTAGTTGATGAACTTCTACAGTGTCGCCATAGCGATAGGTGAACTCGGCTCCTTGACCTAAGGGCTGTCCCGTAAATGATCTACGGCATGCTGGTTGACCTGCTCGTTTCCCGTCACTCGGCGAGGGTGAGGTTGTGCAGGCGGGCGATACCGAGCATGGCGTGGTGGACGCCGTCGCCTTTCAGCGGCAGTCGCGCAGATCTTCCAGCTCTTCATCCGGGCGAATACGTGCTCGACGCGGGCGCGGACCTTGCGGTGGGAGGCGTTGTGCTCTTCCTGCCAGGCCGGGAGTTCGGCCTGGCCGCGTTCGCGGCGGTGCGGGATGACCAGGCCGGTGCCCCGGTAGCCGCCGTCCGCGATCACGGTCGTCTTTCCGACGGCGTCCTTTGCGCCGGACAGTTCCCACGCCTTGCAATCGTTGCGGTTGCCCGGCAGTGGCCGGCCGACGGCGACGACGAGCCGGGTGTCGGCGTCGATGACGACCTGGTGGTTGGTGGAGTACCGGTAGTTCTAATAGGTCATCGGTGAGCCCGAGCGCGTGAGCGCAAGGGCCGCCAGGCGAGGCAGAAGGCTGCCGTTCTGGGACTGGATCCCCGTGCTCAGACCGGCCCTGCCTCGCCCGCGCCCTGCCGGGCGGAGACCTTCGGTAGTTCCGGGACCTTGATCTCTCGTCAAAGACCGGTCCCGCCCGGCAGAAGCCCAGAACCCACCGGTTTCATGTCCCCAGCCCGCCGACAGGGGCCGACCTCTCAGCAGTTCGCGAGCCCCAGAGCTCTCCAGCAGACCGAGGTCCCTGCCGGTCGCTGGAGACACGAACGGCTCATGAGATGGCGTGCCTTGAGCACTTCTATTAGAGCGCCGCGTGCTCCGCACAGGACCGATCTGCAGGTTGAAATGGAGGTACAAGGTTGAGCGCGATCTTCTGCGGCATCGACTGGGCGGAAGGGCACCACGACATAGCCCTGGTCGACCAAAACGGCGCCCAGGTGGCCAAGCTGCGCATCAGTGACGACAGCGCTGGTTTCCATGCGCTGATGGAACTACTGACCCGGCACGGTGACACTGCGGAGGATCCGATCCCGGTCGCCATCGAGACCCCGCGCGGCCTCCTTGTCGCCTCCTTGCGGGCAACCGGCCGCCAGATCTACGCGATCAACCCCCTGGCCGCCGCCCGCTATCGCGATCGCGCCAGCGTCTCCCGAGCCAAGTCCGACGCAGCCGACGCCCGGGTCCTGGCCAACATCCTGCGGACCGACCGGCACGCCCACCGGCCCCTGCCCGATGACAGCGAAGCCGGACAGGCCGTCGCTGTCCTGGCCCGTGCTCACCAGGACGCGATCTGGGACCGGCAGCAGATGATCAATCGGCTCCGCTCGCACCTGCGCGAGTACTATCCGGCCGCCCTCACGGCCTTCCACGGCCCCGGAAAACCCGGACTCGACTCGCCACGCGCCCGCCTGATCCTGGCTGCCGCACCGACGCCAGCCGACGCCGCCAGACTCACCCGCAGCCAGCTGCGCGCACTCCTCAAGCGCGGCGAGCGCCCACGCTGCGGAATCGAAGCCGAGGTCGAGCGGCTTCGGGACATCTTCCGCGCGGACCACCTCCGCCAGTTGCCCCAGGTCGAACAGGCCTTGGGACACCAAGCAACGGCGCTCATCCGGCAGGTCGACGCCGCTTGCATCAGCGTCGCCCAACTCGCAGCAGCAACGGAGAAGGCATTCCTCGCGCATCCGGATGCCGACATCATCACGAGCTTCCCGGGTCTGTCCGTACTGTCCGGAGCACGCGTCCTCGCCGAGATCGGAGATGACCGCGAACGTTTCGCGGACGCCCGAGCCATGAAGGCATACGCCGGCGCGGCCCCCATTACACGGGCCTCGGGCCGCAGCCACGTCGTCGTGGCCCGAACCGTCAAGAACCAACGACTGGCCTCGGCCGGGCACATGTGGGCCTTCGCGGCCCTCCGCACCCAGGCTCCACGCGCCCACTATGACCGACGACGAGCTGGCGGAGAACGCCACACCGCAGCTCTCAGAAACCTGTTCAACAAGCTTCTCGGCTGCCTCTACCACTGCCTACGGCGCCGCACGCTTTACGACCCCGATCGGGCCTTCGCAGCGGCCCTGGACCTTGCTGCCTGAGCCCTTACTTGACCTGCCAGCGACATGAGATGTCTTCGACTGCTCGGCGATGCTGTGGTCGCGGGTCGGCACCAGGGTTCCGTCCGCGATCAGCACGGTGTCCTTGCGGAACCGTTTGCGCTGCTGGAGCGCGAGCGACGGCCCGAGGCGGTCGACGATGCGGTCGGCCGCCGACTTCGATACCCCGAACAACAGGGCGAGCTGGCGCAGGGTGAGGTTCGTGCGCCAGTACGCGGCGACCAGCAGGACCCGGTCCTCCAGCGGCAGGCTCCAGGGCCGGCCCTTACGGACCGGATCCGCGCCCTCCCGCCGCAAGGCGGTGATCAGCTTGCTGAACTGACGCGGACTCAGCCCGGTGAACGGGGCTATCCAAGACGGCTCCGACGCCGTGATCACACCAGCCACACCAAGATCATCTCACCCGTGACCAGCAGTTACGGGACAACCCTTAGCTCATCAATGTCCTCAACAGTTACAGACTGACCCGTGCCGAGAAGTACGTACAGAAGATGCCGAATCGTCCAGGCACCTTCGTAGCGGTTACCGAATTTGTCAGCCTCACCCCCCGGTCGAGGACTCATGAAACTCTCCGTTCCTGCTGTGAGTCGCGCGCAATTTTATTCATTTGCAACTAAGGAGACCGCATCTCGGCCCCCACCTTCCTTGCTACCATTCTACTACTTCTTGCTATCGAGTTGTCGCGCTAAGTGACGCCCCTAGTTGGACCGCCCAGATGCGGCAAGCGCAGCCAGCACAGGAATCGCCGCGATCTTCTCGGCGGTGAGGTCGTTCCACACCAACCCTGACGGCCGGCGTCGATTGGTGCAGGGGATCACCTCGTCGGGTGTGACGATGTAGTCCACGGAAAAATCATGCTCGGTTTCGGGGATGTCGTCGTCGATGACCTGGAGTGTATGGACGGGTGCGACGATCACCGTCTGATCTGTCACGAGACCCGCCTCGATCAACAGCGCAACCTCAAGGTCGGAGTACCCGGCCCCCTTGCCGATGCGCGCCCCGGATCGGTTCACGGCGACACTGCCGCACACCACCACGTCGATAGGTTCCATCGACTCTGGCGCAAGCCGGCGGGCGACTTGAGCCGCACCCTTCTTCTCGGCAGCTTCCTCGGGCGGAAGCCCCAGGTTCTTGGGGTCGAGCAGGTAGAAGGGTTCGAGCGACGCCATACGCGAGACGGCCATGTAAACGCGCTTGCCGTCATGAAGAGCACGAACACGTACCGGAAGCTGCGCCCAGTCAGGGTTGGCCTTCACAGTGGTGGCGCGTCGCCAGAAGTCTTGACCGGCCAGTTGCTCCGCGGTGGCTTCAGCACCGTAGAAGCCAGGAATCTTGCCGTACGAATCGGCGGGTGCGCCGCCGCCGTCGATGAGGCGACGCCACACCTTCTCGCGCAGCTCCTGCTTAGCCTGGTCGATGCCGTTCACGTGCAACCCCGCCCTACTTAGATAGCTGCCATCAGGGCCAGCAGCCGATCGTTGATCTCCTGTGCCCACGGCTCCTGTCGCCACTGCCGAAGCTCGCGCTCAGCAGAGAACGCCAGGTTAAGACCGCCGCCGCCCCGCGTCAGCTCCACGGCATCAATCGTCCGGTGCATGGCCGCCGCTGCCTCGTCGAACTTCCGTTGCCGGATGAGCGCCAAGGTCAGGTTTCCGAGCGCGATGGCCTGAGATTTCTTCTTGGCAGCGAGCGCCCGCGTGGTCATACGGAGGATCGGTTCGGCCCGTTCGGGAAGATCCAGGAACAGGTAACACGAACCAGCGAGCCGGTTGTACTCGTTGATCGTGTAGTACGGCGCGGCCACGTCATCGGGGTGAGCGCGGTCGAACTGATCTTCCGCCTTCTTCAGCGCTGCTTCGCACTCGGTGAGCGCGCCCGTCATGGCGTGTCCCTCGGCAACGTGAAGAAGGCTCAATCCAGTGAGTGAGGGACTGACCAGTGTGGCGACGTCGGCTGCTTGCTGGGCAAGCGTTGCCCCTCTCCGGGGGTTCTTCTCACCGTAGAGCGCGACGTAGGACATCCGCAGCGTTGCGTACGCCTCGATAGATGGATCGCGGACGTGGCGAGCAGCGTCGACTGCTTCTTGAAAGTAGCTGAGGGGTGCATGGTGGTCGCGGCGTTGACTGACGTCCCATACCAACTGCCCCATGAACGTTGCCGAGTCAGCTTCGACTTCGTACAGCGCCCGGCGCACGCGCGGGTTCGCTGCGTTCTCCCGGAGGAACTTCACCTGGCCGTGCAGTTGTCCAGCTCGACCAAGCAGCGCCGTCGATGCTTCTTTGTCATACGACTCATCCAACTGCCGCAGCCGCTCGTGCAGGTAGGCAACCACCATCAGGTCAGCAGACGCTGGATTCTCCAGGGCATACGTCATGCGGTCACTGGGGTGAGTGTCGGTAACCGTCACGTCGTCGAGCAGCGCTTGAAGTTCCTCTGCCGACACCCGGAGCGCACTCGCCAGTTTTGGCCGCAACCATGCTTGTGGTTCGGTGTCGGCACTCTCCCAGCGACCTACCGTGGAACGCTCGACACCGAGGTACTCGGCAAGCCCCTCCTGTGTGAAGCCTGCCGCTTTACGCCGCCTGGCGAGGCGTATCCGCTTCGCTGCCATCGCCATCCCTCCGGGTGTATGGGGCGGGCTATCACCATAGTCACGTTGACCGCATCCGTGCAGGCCAGCCCGAAGAGTGCAACACGGATGCGTCATTGGTGCGGCACCTTTGCTGTGGCGTTTGCGCAGGTCAAACCGCTTGTCTGGCATGCAGGTTGGCGAGCGGTTGAGGACGGTGCCACCGCTCGCCAGCCGTTCCAGTCCGCCAGGAGGAACGGATGCCACCAGCCATGTTCGGCTACATGCGGCTCACCGCAGGCGAAGACAGCAGCGACGAAATCCAGACCATCCAAACGGAGTTGGCAACTCACGCCACCCGCGAAGGCTTCTCCTTGGAGCGGGTGTTCATCGAACGCCTCGGTTCTGACGACGAGTCGGCGTTCTTCACGCTTGTCGACGCCCTCAAGACCACCGAGATCAAGCACGTCATCGTGCCGTCGCTGTGGCACTTCGCCCGGTTGCCCGGACTCCAAGCGGCCATGCGCGACCACATCGAACGTGAAATCGGCGCGCGCCTCTACATCGTGCAGGGGGTGAGGACGCGGTGACCACGCCCGCCCCGCTGTGCGTCGGCTATCTCAGACGGCTCCCCGGTACCGATCCCAAAGAAGAACCGCGCCTCATAGCGGAGCTGTGCGCTTTCGCTAAACGCGAGGGCTTCACCCCTGAGCTGGTGTTCGTTGAGCGCCATTGGGCACGGACGCTCGCCCTACACGCGCTGACTGCCTACTGCACGCAGCACGACATCCGGAACGTAATCGTGCCGACAGCCGAGCACCTGAACACAGTGCTGCCGCTCGCGGACATCTCGAAGGAAGAGCTTGCGAAGGACATCGGCGGTCAGGTCTGGATCGTCGCCCCTGAAGAAGAGGAGCAGTCGTGCCCGCCCCGAAGTGTGAGGAACGGCGGGAGCACATGACCGCCACGCCTTCTGTCGCAAGGACGTTTCACTTGTCCCGCCTCCACTTGGCCGCCGTTCCCGCTGCTGTGTCGGTGTCACGGGCGTTCGTCCGGCAGGTGCTCATGCACTGGAAGCTGGAAGACCAGGCCGCCGACGTTGCCCTGATGACCTCTGAACTCGTCAGCAACGCGGTCAAGGAAACCGGCTTCGGTGACCGGCAACCGAAGCCGTGGGAAGTCACCGCCCGGCACGTCATCGCCTTGCAGCTCCGCGTTCTCGATGGGTCGCTGTTCATCGAGGTGTGGGACCGCAGCGTGCAGGTTCCGGTGAAACAAACGGTCACCGACGAGACGGAGGGTGGGCGCGGACTTCACCTCGTCGAAGCGCTCGCGAAGGACTGGGGCATCTACCGACCGCCGGCCGGGGGCAAGATCGTGTGGGCGAGGGTTCTGCTGACTTTGCCGCCGCGTCCCGACCTGGATGGTTCGACGCTTCATCTGCGCGTGCCCGACGAGGCCGCCCCCGTTTCCGGTGCGGTGAAGGACCAAGCGTCCACCGGCCTCATGCAGCGCGTTCTTGATGGCCTCCATCGCCTCCTCTAATCCCCCCCACGCCGCTCCGCGCGACACCCTCCCCAAGCAGGTGACCCCGTGAAGGAAAAACCCATCGCGTACGGCTACATGCGCGTTCGCAAGGAAGCCAGCGACCAAGAGCTCAAGCTGATCGATGACCGGATGCACGCCTGCGCCGACGCACACGGCTTGTGGCTGACGTACACCCACTACGAGTGGGGGTCGGGGATCGAGCCGCACCGCTTGATCCGTCGGCTTATCAAGGACGACGTACGCCACGTGATCGTGCCGAGTCTCGTGCAGATCACGGAGCATCCCCTGATGCAGTTCATCGTGTCCGAGTCGATCACCTTGGACGCCGGGGCGCTGCTGTACGAAGCCAGCGGCCTCTACGGTCGGGCCAGCGTCTCGTGAAGCCGCAGCAGCTATGGGACCTGTTCGACTGGTACCGGGGAGCGTGCTTCCGCTGCGAAGCGTCGGGCGTTCCCGTGGCGCACGTCGGAGACATAACCGTGAAGGACTCAGCACTCCCCCTGTTCGCCTGTCATCGCTGCATCTTCCGTATGCAGCAGTCGCATTGGTTCCGGACGACCACGCGAGCCTGGCCGCTGTATCGGTTGCAGCTTCCGGGACCGAGGGAACCGCGTGCTTCGCGTCCGCAGCTTGGTCGGTGGCTGTTGTTCGGTACGCGGCGAAAAGGCAGGCATCGCTACGCAAGTTGATGGTGCTAACGAGACTGCTCAACTCGGCTGATAGGCCACTTTCAGTCATTTGGTAGACAGCTAGGCGCAAACCTCCATACTCCGCATACTTGGTCCGTCCTTGACCTTTCGCCATGAGATGACCTTGGGGGACAAGTGAGCTCAGGCGCGCACGAGGCAAGCACCATCGGCTTAGACACGGCTGCTCGGTATCTGGACCGTGTGGGTATTACGGAAGCCCCCTTGATCGACCTGTACTGGCGTCAAGGGGGCTCCTGCTTGGGACTGGCCATTTTGAAGCGCGTCGCCGACCGCTTCACCCTGGTCGTTCCCGACGACCTGATCCTGCGTCTGGAAGATGCCGCGAGGATCGGCGCAGATCGGCTCGTTGCGTCGCTGCCTTCTCCGCTGCTGGCCGGCTTTGCCTTGAAGTACTCCGGCCACCAGGAAAGTTTCTCGCCCGGCTGTACCCGTGGACGTCACTCCTCGCGCCGCCGCTTCTGGGACGGCGCGGATCTCGACCAGGCGCGCACGCTGGTCGCCGAAGCGATCATCAACGCACCACCCGGGACACAGACCGTCGTGTTCCAGCAGTACGTCAAGGCCGAAGGGTTGTCGGGCGTCTTCTACGCCTATGGCTACCAGGGGCGCGTGCTGGTGGAAGCCGTCAGTCGAGGGCGACGGACGTTCACGGAAATCCGGGGCGGTCAGGTCGTCGACTACGCCACGGTGACCGGCGAGCACATTCGATCCGGCACTGTCCTTGAAGCGGACCCGCTTCAGCTGTACCGCTCGATCAGCGGACTACGCGATGCCGTCGGGTTCGACCTCGACATGGAAGGCTTCGCGTCTCCAAACGGGGTCATCGCCGTGCAGCTCCGACCGATCCCAGAAGACATGCCGCGCGTGCTGCACCCGGCGCATCTCCCGAGCGCTCGGGATGACTGGTACCGCACTCCGTGGATCTGGGGTTCATGGCAAGGCGGCCCCAGCACTGTGGACGAGGACGTTCCGGGACGCCCGGCCGTCATGGTGAAGCGGACAACGTCTCTTGCCGACTGTCCAGACATTGTGCGGCGGCTTCACCGAGGTGACCGCACGTTGGTGATCGATCTCCTCGACGGCTTCCGTCTGAGTCATGACCCCCGGCATCTTCCCGAGGTCATCCCGCACCGCAGCGCCTTCGCCTACATCTCCGTGGCGGGGAGTTCACTCGCCGCGCTTCGTCCTGGTGAAACCGTCGAAGCCTTTGTCGACGGCAACACCGGCTTGATCCGACGCACCACCGCCAAGGCACTCACCTGAAAGGTCACCCATGTCATCCACGACCGCCGGCGTACCCGTTACGCGGTTCGACTTCGTCGCCCGCGACGAGGGCAAGCAGTGGCTGCTCTTCGACACCGTGAAGCATTCGGTTGATCCCGTCACCGAGGAGCACGTCACCAAGCTGGAAGCGTCCGGCAAGGTAGTCCGACGCATCCAGCGGCCACAGTTGCCGGGAGCGTTATCCGCTCCACTCAAGCTGTTCGTCAGCGTCTCGAATCGCTGCAACCTGACGTGCCTGCACTGCATGTCGGACTCATCACCAGCCGGACGAACCGAGCCGACTACTGACGAGCTGCTGGCGCTCATCCGTGAAGCCGGGGAACTTGGCGTCTTCCTGATCGTGGTGGGTGGCGGTGAACCCCTGATGCGTCACGACATCTGGAAACTGGTCGGTGCCATGCGCGACGAGGGCATGGGCGTATCGCTCACCACCAACGGCACGATCGTGCGGGAACGTGATCTCCGGGGCTTCAAGCGCCACGACGTGCGCGTGAACGTCAGCCTCGACGGGGCCGAGCAGAACCACGACCGCATCCGGGGACAACAGGGTGCATTCCAGCGGACCATGCGCGGCATCCGCACCATGTTGGATGCGGGGATCAGGCCGACGATCCGCTTCACCCTGATGAACTCGAACCTGTGTGACGTCGACGCGGTACTCGACCTCTGCATCGAGCTGGGCGTCTCGGTGAAGGCTCGCCGTGCCAAACCGTCGGGCAGGGTCATCGGGACGAGCGACATCATCACCGAGGGAACACCCGAGTACTTCGACGCCGTGGTCAAGCTGAACAACGCCGCGCACTGCGGCGTCGAAGACCTCATGAACGTGGAGGCCGGGGCCAAGGAACCCTTGCTGCTGTCGGAAAACGACTGCGGCGCAGGTACGCGGATCATGTTCGTAGACGAAGACGGCACCGTGTCACCGTGCACGTTCCTTGGTCGAGGGTTCGAGGCGGGACGCTGGACGCCGGGAAGTCTCGGCGACTTCTGGCGAAGCGCCCCCGCCTTCGAGCAGATGCGGAACCTTCCCGAGAACAAGACGTGTGGGTCGTGCTCGCGTCACACCACCTGCCACGCCGAGTGCCCGGCGATGCGCCTGCACATCAACGGGTCGCTAGATGGTGACGACCCCGGGTGCATCAAGCCGCTGCTGGTCCAGCTCGGTCCTACGCGCCGGAAGGGATGACGAGTGTTCACAGACATCGCGCCCTTCTACGACCTCGTGAAATCGCACCGTAACCACGACGCCGAGGCCGCCTCAATCCGGAGTCTCATCCAGCAGCACGCCCCGCAGGCGAAGACCATCCTCGAAGTTGCATGCGGCACGGGCACCTTGCTTGCTCGGCTCAACGGGTACGAGCGGATCGGGGTGGACGTCAGCGAAGCCATGCTGCACCAGGCGCGGAAGAAGCTCGGCGACGAGGTGGTGCTCGTCCCCGGGAAGATGCAGGACTTCCAGCTCCCGCGGTCGGGTGCGGAGGTGCTGCTCCTTCTTGATGGGGCGATCGGGTACGTGGGGCCGGCTGAGCTTGAACCGACGCTTTCAACGTTCGCTGGGCATCTGGTGAGTGGCGGGCTTCTCGTCGTCGAACCCTGGTACACCCCGGACGAGTGGCAGCCGAAGAAGATTCACGTCACCCACCACACGGACAATGCGGTGACGGTGGTTCGGGCAGGCTACGGACACCCCTGCGGACGGATCGACTTTCACGTCACGATCGGGACGAGCGCAGGACTGCACGCCTTCGATGAACGCTACGACTTCACGTTGCACTTCGAGGACGTGATGGAAGCGGCGTTCACGGCAGCCGGGTTCGTCGAGGTACGCAAAGAGGCCGCGCCCGAGTTCAGGCGTGGCCTCTGGGTGGCGCGGAAACCGTAGGTCGCGTTCAGCCCTTGGCCGCGCGGCGTACCTCGTAGGCGATGCGGTACAGCGCGGCCAAGTGGTGCTCGTCGTTCTGCTCCAGGCGCGCGACGGCAGCCTGAATCGGAAGGATCGAGACTTCGAGGATGGATTCCATCTCGATGCCGCCGTCGTCATCCGACGACCCGGAGATGGTGACGTCAGCCCACCCAAGCGCGATGGCGAACTTGGGATGCGGGAGCCACGGTCGGTAGGCAGTCTCGGCCGTGGTCTCGCTGTCCCACTGTCCGAAGAGTTCAAAGCGGGTGGCTTCGCCGCCGATCTCTTCCGCCAGCTCGCGCGTCACGCACGTCTCGAAGGCTTCGCCTTCCAGCAGCGTGCCACCAGACGGACCCCAGCCGGATTCCTTGGCGTGCAGCAGCACGACCCGGTCCCCGACGAACGGCACGACGTGCACGTTGCTGGTGTAGTCGCGGGGCGGTACCTCGTCCTTGAAGTACGACGTCACCGCCCGCCACTTGTACGGGGTCTTGAGGGTGGCGAAGGCGTCGTCAAGGTCGGTGCGGACGGCGGCTGATAAATCGAGACTCATTCTGCTCCCATTCTACTGAAATAGGTGCGTTTCACCTAGAGAGGCAGGTTTCTGGCCAACCGCCAGCAGTCTAGCGCCGGGGTCGTACCGAACGGATGCGCGCAGCAGAAGGGGGCGATCAACCCGGCGCCGGCCGAGGGTGGCTGGTCGGACTGATCGCGACCGCAGTAAAGGCCGAGAAGAGCACCGCCGCTCCTGCGGCGGTGCTCTTCTAGTTACCGGTAAGTCATTTCCATTCAAGAGTGGAATGTAGGGTCACTTCAAGCCAGGTGGCCGAAAATGTCAGTAAAACTAAATAGCTTTGGCCAAAGCAAATAGATAGCGCGTTCGAACGCTAGCGACTTTGTCGGCTCTGCCCCCGTAACCGCTGGGACGCCTGCTACGATCCTCGACACTTGTTCGAAGGGCGTGCTCGTGGAGCCTCGTGGGGAGCCTGGTTCCGCTGATCAAACTTATGCTCGCCCCCGGTAAGTGAAAGTTTTATACTAGGGGGGCGTATGCTTTCTAAAATTGTCATTCAGAACTACCGCGCGTTTCGCAACTTCAGGCTCGACTTCGACGCCGAGATGAACATTTTGGTTGGCGACAACGATGCGGGCAAGTCGACGATTTTGGAGGCGATCGATCTCGGTCTGACGGGCAAGCTACGCGGACGGCCCCTCTATCAGGACCTGTCGCCGTACCTGTTTCACCAGGACGCCGTGGCCGAGTGGATCGACGCCCTGAAGGGCAGCCGCGCGGTCCCGCCTCCGGAAATCATCATCGACCTCTTTCTTGAATCGACACCCGAGACAGCCGCACTCAAGGGGAATAACAACCTCCTCAAGGCCGACGAGCCCGGCGTTCGCATTCGGGTTGCACTTAACCCTGACTATGAGGCGGAGTACAAGGAATTCATCAAGCACCCGGCGAAGGTGCGGCTGATTCCGACGGAGTACTACAAGGTCGATTGGTTGGCTTTCGACGGGAACGGCGTCACGTTCCGCAGTATCCCGGCCACCGCTTCCCTCATCGACGCTGCGAACATCCACCTTCAAAGCGGCGTCGACTACTATATGAGGCACATCCTTAATGACCTCCTCGTTCCGGACGAGCGCGTAAAGCTGACACGCGCGTACCGCAGTCTGCGTGAGACGTTCGCGGAGGACGAGTCGATCGTGAAGATCAACGACGCGCTACGGGGTGCCCCGAGCGACGTGAGCGACCGCGAACTAACGCTGAACATCGACGTATCACAGAAGTCGAGTTGGGAAAGCGGCATCGTGCCGCACCTTGATGACCTTCCCTTCCAGTTTGTCGGCAAGGGAGAGCAGAGCACACTGAAGATCTTGCTTGCACTCAACAAGAGGGTCGACGACGCGCACATCGTCCTCGTCGAGGAGCCGGAGAACCACCTGTCGTTCCCGAACCTAAGGGTTGTCCCGTAACTGCTGGTCACGGGTGAGATGATCTTGGTGTGGCTGGTGTGATCACGGCGTCGGAGCCGTCTTGGATAGCCCCGTTCACCGGGCTGAGTCCGCGTCAGTTCAGCAAGCTGATCACCGCCTTGCGGCGGGAGGGCGCGGATCCGGTCCGTAAGGGCCGGCCCTGGAGCCTGCCGCTGGAGGACCGGGTCCTGCTGGTCGCCGCGTACTGGCGCACGAACCTCACCCTGCGCCAGCTCGCCCTGTTGTTCGGGGTATCGAAGTCGGCGGCCGACCGCATCATCGACCACCTCGGGCCGTCGCTCGCGCTCCAGCAGCGCAAACGGTTCCGCAAGGACACCGTGCTGATCGCGGACGGAACCCTGGTGCCGACCCGCGACCACAGCATCGCCGAGCAGTCGAAGAACTACCGGTACTCCACCAACCACCAGGTCGTCATCGACGCCGACACCCGGCTCGTCGTCGCCGTCGGCCGGCCACTGCCGGGCAACCGCAACGATTGCAAGGCGTGGGAACTGTCCGGCGCAAAGGACGCCGTCGGAAAGACGACCGTGATCGCGGACGGCGGCTACCGGGGCACCGGCCTGGTCATCCCGCACCGCCGCGAACGCGGCCAGGCCGAACTCCCGGCCTGGCAGGAAGAGCACAACGCCTCCCACCGCAAGGTCCGCGCCCGCGTCGAGCACGTATTCGCCCGGATGAAGAGCTGGAAGATCCTGCGCGACTGCCGCCTGAAAGGCGACGGCGTCCACCACGCCATGCTCGGTATCGCCCGCCTGCACAACCTCACCCTCGCCGAGTGACGGGAAACGAGCAGGTCAACCAGCATGCCGTAGATCATTTACGGGACAGCCCTTAGGCAAGCTGGTCAAGAAAATTAGTGAAAAGTGCAAGGACCGACAGGTCTTCATCACTACGCACAGCTCGTTCGTACTGAACAAGCTTGGACTAGACAAGCTTGTCCTACTGTCCCAGGCCGAGGGCGTTCGGCTCGACCGGCTTCCGGCCGACACGCAGGACTACTTCAGGAAGCTGTCCGGCTACGACACCCTTCGCCTGGTGCTGGCCCGGCGGTCGATCCTCGTCGAGGGGCCATCGGATGAGCTGGTAATTCAGCGCGCCCACATGGATACGCGCGGCGGCACGCTCCCCGTTGAAAATGGAATCGACATCATCAACGTCCGCGGCCTCTCCTTTAAACGATTCCTCGACATCGCACAGCTACTGCCGCAGAATCTCGTAGCCGTCGTCACGGACAACGACGGGAAGGACGCCAGCGACGTAAAGCAGCGGTACGCGAGCTACACGGCACATCCCAACATCACTGTCCACGTTGGTGAGGACGCGACCTTCAAGACACTAGAACCGCAGCTTTTCAAGGTGAACGACAGGGCCACGATGAACGCCGCCCTCGGGCAGAGCTTCACATCAGACGATGACCTGCTCGACTACATGAAGAAGCACAAGACGGACTGCGCGCTGGCCATCTTCCAGAGCGACCAGGCCATCAACATGCCGGAGTACATCAAGGAAGCGGTCGATGCCGTCTCATAACAACCAGGCCATCATCGCGGCGGCCGGCTCGCGTAAGACCCAGCACATCATCGACCAGGTACTCGGGGACCCGACGAAGCGCGTCCTGGTGACGACGTACACCAACGAGAACCTGAACCAGATCGCGAATCGGCTGAGCGCTGGAACCGGCATTCTTCCAGGACACGTCACGGTCATGGGGTGGTTCACCTTCCTGTTGAACCAGTGTGCCCGGCCTTATCAGAGCTACGTGCTCGGTGAGGTTGGTGCCATGGGCGGACTCAACTTCTTGGGCCAGCGTTCTCGGTTCGCCCGCAAGGACAACCCCCTGAAGTACTACCTCGACTCTGCCAGCGCGGCATACCGCAACGAGGTCGCTGCTCTCGCTCATGAGGCGAACCAGAAAAGCGGCGGCAAGGTCGTGGATCGGCTCGCGGGGATGTACGACCACATCTACGTCGACGAGATCCAGGACATGGCGGGCTATGACCTTGACCTGCTCGACGCCCTGATGAAGTCGCCTATCTCCCTCACGATGGTGGGCGACCCGCGCCAAGCGACCTATTGGACGAACACCTCTCCGAGAAATAAGCGGTACAGGGGAAGCGGTATCGTCGACTGGTTCAGCGAACGTACGGGACGCTGCGAGATCGATGACCGTGTTGAAAGCTACCGCTGTAATCAGGCGATCTGTGATTTCGCGGATGATCTGTACCCAAAACTTCCTCGCACGATCTCGAAGAATGCCGAAGTCACGGGGCACGACGGCATCTTTCCGATCAAGAGCTCGGAGGTGGACGAGTACGTGCGGAAGTACTCGCCTGTTGTGCTGCGGTGGGACCGCCGGACACCCACAGGCGGTCTTGAAGCGATGAACATGGGTGCCTCGAAGGGCAGCACGTACGACCGCGTACTCATCTTCCCGACGAAGCCCATGATCGCCTACTACCAAACCCGCGACTTCAATACGCTGAATGAGCAGGCCAAGTTCTATGTTGCGGTGACGCGGGCCAAGTACAGCGTGGCCTTCGTCCTCCCGTAGGAGCCCAAAAATCAGGTGAATCCTCGTGCATCTAGTCGCTACGGTTGGCCCGGATAGGGACCGTCGTACGAGAGGCATGCCTCATGACAAACACTAAGTCGGTAGCTAGTCCGTGGGATTCGCCGATTTTCCAGCCGCTACTGCACGAGGCGGGGCTTGCAGCCCAAGCCTTGTGCGTTGGGCTCACTACCTTGAGAAAGGCTAATTACCAGCAGCCGGAGAAGTATTACGGGGGGTTCTTCAACTACACGATCGGGCTGGAGCGGGTCATGAAACTGACCATCTTGCTCGACTCCCTTGTGGAAGACGGGAAGTTCCCGAGCGACCAGCAACTTAGAAGTGCCTACGGTCATGACTTGAGCAAGTTGCTTGATGCCGTACAAGCGATCCGGGCGAAGCTCGATCAGAGCGAACTTGATTGGCAGTTGCCGCACCCGGACATCATCGGCGACGCGGTGGTGTTCCTTGCTGAGTTCGCGAAGACGACTCGGTACTACAACCTTGATGTCCTCTCAGGAAAAGCTCCGTCGCTTGATCCGGTAGCTCGCTGGTTTCAGGTCGTAGGGCAGCCTTTGCTCGACAAGCGGCCTGCGCGGCAAACAGTTCGAGTTGCGGCCAAGGTCAGTACGGTGGCGGAGCTCCTGGGCAACAAGATGCTGATCCGCTCCATGACGGAGGACGGTACCCCGGTAAGCAGTGTCGAAGAAGCGGCTATGGCCGAGCACAACAGTGAGTATGTAGCAAAAGAGGGCACCTTCCTTTGTACGGCGCTGGCGAGGTACGTGATCGAGGTGCTTCGCGACCGAGGACTTGCAGCGCGAGGCGCGGGCCATGTGGTCCCGGCCTTTGGTGACTTCTTCGCCCTGTTCAACAACGGTGACGCCCTCCTCAAAAACCGAAGGTCGTTCTCGATCAACTGACGGGGGGGTTCGACCGCCGGGGCTGAACCGCTGTCTGTCCGGCCCCGGCGGCGGCTACGACGCGTTCTTCAGTCCACGTGAAACCCAATGACGCTATCCCATCCGACCACTACCGTTGGCTCATGACGAACGACCAGATCGCACCACTTGCGAGACGCACGCCGCTTGATCCCTACAGTTCACGCGCGCCGCATCTGGTCGCCATCGTCGACACCAACGCGCTGCTCAGCAGTATCGAGAACGACTGCCGTAAGGGGTTCCGGTCGCGGCTGTTGCGGATGAGCGACGACGGCACCGCCACTCTCTATGCTGCCGACCACGTCCTTGATGAGACGTACGAACACCTCCCGAGGATGGCCAAGCGCGGCCTGGTGCCGCTTGCCACCCTCCGTGCCCACTTTGAAGCCGAGTACCTACCGGCGCTGCGGTTCGTCACGATGTCGGACGTCGACGGCCCCGACGAACAGGTCTTGGCGATCACCGACACCGACGACGTGCCAACAGGATGGCTGGCCAAGCTCATTGCGCCGTGCGTCGTGTTCTCTGATGACCGGCACCTCAAGAAGCCTGGGTTCGCCCCGAAGGACTGGCAACGAGCGGCGAAGTCCGTCCTCGACATTGCCGAAGGCGTCAGGGGCCAGGCCGTCACGGTGAACGCAGCCGCTCTTCCGGCGAGGGGCGCGGTGGGGTTGGTCAAGCTCCTGGGGCGGCAGACCGGTATCTCCCCGTGGGCGATTGGCGCTGTCGTCCTGGGTGGCGGCGCGCTACTCCTCAAGCAGCCCGACAGGAGGAAGGCGGCTGCTACGTTCGCCGTCAGGGCCCTCGAAGTGGTCGGAACCAAGCTGGAAGCGGCAAGGGCACAGGAATGGCAGGGCGTTGAGAAGCTGCGCGAGGTCATCCTTGCTGCACCATCGCGGCCGACGATCCGGCAGCAAGTCGCAATCACCTTGGCACGGCAAGCTGAACCGCTGCTGGCTGCCGAGGTACACGAGCTGATCTACGGACACTTCCCGGACGAGCCGACGGTCAGCGTCCAGGACGTCCGTGCTGTGCTGGAAGAAGGGTCGGAGTTCGTGCGAGTGCAGCGGTACCGGTGGCAGCTCGGGCGTGAGGTCGCTCCGCGGCCGTCTTGAAGGCTTCGATCTACCGAGCGCCGGCCACGGCTTGCAGACCGCGCCGTTCCAAGCAACCCCTCCTCGGAGACGAAGAACGGGCTGTGCTCGACAGCGGAAGCGGGGGCGCTCTTGGCTGGGTCATGCGGGGTGAGTGGGTGAGACATGATGTGCGTGACGGCATCCTCGGCGTGACCTCGTGAATGAGGCTCCACCCCGATGATTTGCCTGCGGCGTTGCGACGGTAGTCACCACGCTGATAGGAAGCAGCAACGAAAGCACGTTGCTTATCTCGTACCCGACGAAGGACGAAACCGACGATGGCACAGCAAACAATTATCCAGCTGCTTGATGACCTCGACGGGTCCGAGGCTTCCGAGACGATCGTGTTCGGCCTCGATGGCAGGACCTACGAGATCGACCTGAACGACAAGAACGCGGCCAAGCTGCGCAAGGCTCTGGAGCCGTACACCAACAAGGGTCGGAAGCTGAACCAGACGCGCGGCGGCAAGCGTGCGAGCGCGGGGCGATCTGCCGACAGCGACACCGCACAGATCCGCGCGTGGGCCAAGGAAAACGGTTTTGAGGTGAACGACCGGGGTCGTGTTCCGGCGGACATCAAGGAGGCGTACGCGAAGGCTAAGGTCGCGTAGCACTCACCAGCTCGCCCCAAGGGCCCCTGCTGCGGCGGGGGCCCTTCGCCTTGCCACCCCATTGCACTGCCAATCCTAAGCAGCACGTGTTGCGTGGTAGTTCGGGCCAATCAAGTGCGTGCCGGCCGAAGGCGGATGGTCGTACGGCTTTAAGCGGCACGCCCCCCAGAAATGAAGAACACCCCGCGACCGACCAGCGGACGCGGGGAGGCGTTCTTCGCTGTGGTTGAGGGGTGGATGGTGGTGCGCGTCTACAGAACCGACATGAGGACGACGCTACTGAATACCTCGGCAGGTCGTGGAGGGTTGGGCGGCGAGATGCCTCCGAGGAGGCCCATCAGGTGATACTGAGCAGAGCTTGACGGCTCTCGCCCGTATCGGGGTTCGCCCTTCCAGTGAGTCTCGATCAGCTTCCCGAAGACTGCTTCAAGCTCGTAGTAGAGCGGGTGGAATTGGTCGGCGGGGTCTTCTTCGCGCCCGATCGGCAGAAGCGCCCTGCACAGCGTGGGGTGGTCGGTCAGCATTACCGCCAACTCACGCACGAAAGCGATGAGCGCTTCTCTGGCGTCTCCTTCGGTTGCGACGGCATCTTTTGCACGCTCGATGAACGGCAGAAGCTCGGGTTCGTAGGCCGCGACCACCAACGACCGCTTCAGCGGAAAATGCTTAGACAGTGTGGGCATGGCCACCGCCGCCGCTTTTGCGACTTGCTCACGGGTGGTCCCCTGGTAGCCGTACTCATCGCAGAGCGGACGGGCTGCGTCCAGGATCATCTTTCGAGTGCGGGCACGCTTGGTTGCAGCCGCTCGCTGACGAGGGCCGAGAGTTTCTTCCGACACGCATCTCTCCTGGTAGTTCGGATAGGGCGTGCCAGCAACCAAGGCTTGCTTGGTGGAGCGCCATATCCGAGAAGGAGAGAGGGCTATTGCCACATGGGCAATCTGTATATATTTATACCATATTCAGTTGCATTGTGCAACTAAATGGTCCACAAACAGTGCGCCGCCGCCTTGATCCTGATGGGTAAGGCGGCGCTTCGTGGCCTGGTGAGTGGCGGTGATGCAGAGGTTGGGTCTGGCTGTGAGTTTGTCGCGGTGATCTACCAACCCGCCAGGTCCTCGCGTTGCTTCATCTTCTCGTACCACTCATCGACCTTCGGCCGGATGCGCTCTACGCTCCTGATTGCTTCTGCGATGAAGTGAGCGTCCGAACCCATCAGCGTTGCGGGTAGGAGTTCACTAAGAACTGTCTTTGCGGCGCTCTCGGCCATCATGTCCTCGTCGGGATACTGGAAAGAATCACGTAGCTCTTCCAGCAACGCGCGAGCGTGATATGCGGTGGTTGTAGACGACACAGCATGGAGATAGCCGTCCTGAAAACCCTTCGCCTCCGCCCGGCAAAATGGAGCGCGATTGTATGTGATTACAGCCATTCCTTCGGCAATGTGACTTCCGACATCCCGATACCCACCGTTGAAGTATCGATCCTTCGGCGGGACGGCATAGCGTGAATCTACGAGCGCGACGGTAAGCGCTCGGCACGAGTTGCTCATTTTGGCGACGGCGTACGTATACCGGATCAGTTCCTCGACCGGCTCTGACGGGTTGTATGTGCCGTCTTCTGCGCCTCTGACGAGGGGCTGGATGACCGGGGCGAGCAGCCGTTCGTGGGCAGCTTGCAGGATGTCGTACTTGTACGTGAAGTGGTTGTACAGGGTTGCAACGCTTACGTCCGCTGCGTCGGCGATCTGCTCACGGGTGTAGTCGCCTTCATCAGCGTCGCCGTACAGGTCGAGCGTGGCCAACACGATCGATTGCCGTGTTCGCCTGCGCTTCGTCTCCGCCGCTCGCTGCCTGGCGGTCATCTCTTCTTCGGTCATGGCATCAGCGTACGTGCGTTGCAGTCCTTCCGACAAGATAGAACCTTGACACCCAACCGAGTGGGCCTCCAAGCTTGGCCGCATCGACCTACCCGCCGCGGCCGGCCTGCTTGAGCGCTGCGCTCATCAGGGCTGCCCGGGATCAGGAGAAGGGTTCAACCACCATGGGCAACGAACTGATGCTGGGTGGCTTCGGCCAGCAGCCGGAACGACGAGGACGCCTCACCAGGGATCAACGCGCACTGGTGCAGCGTGCCGAGCACGACCGCGACGCGTTGTTGTTCGAGGCGAGGAAGCAGGAGTTCACCGCAGCGCTGCGACTGCGGATGACGGAAGGCGCCATGCACGACGTCACGGATGTCGTGAACTTGGCTCGTCAACTGGGAGGAGACGACCCCTACTTGCTCCGCGAACTTGGGAAGTTGCAGCAGGAGTTCACCAGGCAGACAGCACACGACATCCGAAGCTTCGGCAACGGGCTCGGGTTCTGATGGATACGTACAACCTGGTCGTGCTCATCATCAGCGGCACGCTCGTTGGGCTTGGTGCCCCGTTTATCGCCTACGTGGTGATTCAAGAGAAGCGCGAGGAGCGCCGTCGAGCACCGCGCAGCCCCGAAGAAATATTCATCGGGATGCGTGAGCGCAAGCACGACACCATGCGCCGGATGCGCGAAGTCGTCCGCAACCACCGTCGCGACTGAAAGGGGTATTCCCCATGTTCCAGGCAGCCAGCGAGGGCGGACAAGCGAGCGGTGCGACCGCCTTCATCCTGATCGTGCTCGCCATCTGGGCACTGTCCCGTCTCGGTGGATCGTCAGCACATCGAGCCAAGCGGGCGAAGCGTAAGCGCGAGATCGACGCCATTGTGCGCAGCCGTCCCGAAGACACCGACATCTTCCGCGAAGTGCTGGACGAGGTCGACTACGACAAGCGCCACTGATGCACCCACCGGCCCCCTTCTGACAGATCGCCGGGATTTCACCACTCAGGGGAAGACAGCCAAGTTCCTTGGCCAGCGTCGCCCCTGCCCGGCGACCACGACGAAGGGGGCCGTGCTGTTGCTCGCACTCATCAAGCGCACGCCGGCCAGGGGGTCGAGGTCGGCGGCATCAACCACACCTCTACGGAGGACGCTGTGCACAAGGCTCGAAGTTTCCTCTTCACGCTGCTGCTGGCCGCCTTCACGATCCGCGTGCTGTGGCTGGCAGTCGAACCGCTCATCCCGTACGTCGTAAGCAGCCTCGCCATCCTGCTGGTGCTCGGCTTCGTCTACTACCGCTTCACCCGCTGGTAGGAGGCGGCCACCATGACCACTGACGCAAACGACGTTGCTTCCTTCTCTCTGACGTTCCCCTCGGACCTGACCGCCGACCACGTAATGACGTGGCTGCGTGCCCTAACCGGCACGATCACGAACGGTCCGCGGCGACTGCTTGGTGTGTCCGCCTTCGTGCTGGAAGTCGAGGCTACGGAAGCGGGCATCCAGCACCGGTTGCACCTGCCGGTAGATCTCGTGGACTTCGCCCCCGCGCAGCTGCGTTCGCTCATCCCCGGTTCTACGGTCACGCCGGCGGGCACGGATGAACCGCGCCAGCAGTGGACGGCCGCGGTCGAGCTAAGTGTCTCGGATTCACGCCGCAGGCTCAGCACCGGAAGTCCCGAAGCGTTCAGTACGAGTCTGCTCACGGGGATGCAGGGTCTTACGGGCAACGAGGCCGTGACCCTTCAATGGGTGCTGTCGCCCGCACTGGCACAGCGGCCACCACGACCCGTGAACGACCACGCTTTGACGGGACGCTTCTTCAGTGGCCGGGTCGACCGCGACCAGCGCACCGACGAACGAGCCAAGCTGAGTGAACCCAACTTCCTCGGGGTGCTGCGCCTGGCGGCCAAAGCCGACGATCCAGCCCGCGCCGGGCAGTTGCTTGGACGCCTCCGTACCAGCCTGACGAGTACGGGGAGCGCTGCCAGTTACTTCAAGCGGCGGCTGGTGCCAGAAAGCCGGGTGCTTCGGCGGGTAGAGCAGGCAGCTGTGCCAACCGTGTTTCCGGCGCGTCTGTCGCTCGCTGAACTGGTGGGGCTTCTCGCCTGGCCGATCGGCAACCCGTACGTTGCCGGACTCCCTCAAGGGCGCACGCGCCAGCTGGTGCCAACAGGGGCGATTCCTCGGACGGGCCGCATACTCGCGCGGTCCAACTTCCCAGGGGTAGAACGGCCGCTTGCTCTTGGGGCTGTCGAGTCGGCGTGGCACCTACAGGTGGTCGGTCCGACATCGAGCGGCAAAACCGCGCTGCTGGCAAATCTCTGTGCCCAGGACATGACCGCCGGTCGCGGGGTCATTCTCATCGAATCCAAGGGCGATCTGTATAAGGCCGTCCTCGACCGCGTGCCGGAACATCGGAAGCGTGACGTCGTCCTCCTGGACGTGAGCGATACCGCGTATCCGGTCGGCTGGAACATCCTTGCCGGATCGCCCTATGTGGTGGCTGCCAATATCCAGGCGCTCTTCGACAGGCTCTATCCGCAAGACGCTCGGGGCGTGCGTGTCCGCCAAGGGTTCTATCACCTAATCCTGACGCTCATGCTCAGCCGCGAAGCACGCGGACAGATGACGTTCGCCGACATTGGCCCGCTGGCCGTACCGAGGCCGGATCAGGCGGCATTTTCCGATCGCCTGATCCGGGGCGTTTCTCATATCGAGGAGCTGGCCGCGTGGTGGGAGGGGCTCGGCGATGCCCGTACGCGGGCACTGCACTTCCAGCCCATCCTTGACCGCATCTGGCAACTCAACAACCGGCCCAGCATCCGGAACATCATCGGGCAGAGTCGCAGCACCATCGACATTGGCGAGATCATCCGAGAGAACAAAATCCTGCTCGTCTACACGGGACGCGCGACCGAAGGCAAGGACACCGCTGGCCTGATGGGCTCGCTGCTGCTCAATGCCGTGTGGAGCGCGGTTCAGGGCGGGGCGGCAAATCCCAATCGACCGACGATGCTCATGCTCGATGAGTTCCAGGATTTCATCGGGCTGCCGATTTCCCCTGCCGACTGGTTCGCCCAGGCCCGTTCGCTCGGGCTCGCCATTACCGTGGCGCACCAGTTCTTGGGACAGCTCACCCGCGAACTGCAAGACGCCACCCAGAACAACGCGCGCTCGACGGTGGTATTTCAAACGTCCGCCGACGAAGCCCGTACGTTTGCCCGGCAATTCGGCCGCAGCGTGAAGGACGAGGATTTCCTGAACCTCCGTCGTTTCGAGGTCCTGATGCGCCTGGCCACAAGCGATGGTGTCAGTACCCCGGTAAGCGGCGTGACGCTGCCGCCGAGTGAGCCGACGCGATTTGCCAGTGTCGTGCGGCGGCTGTCTCGCCAGCAGTTCGCCCGGCCAGTCGCAGAAGTAGAAGCGGAAATTTCAGCGCGTCGGAACGATCCGCCGGCCTCGGGTAGTTCTCCCCGACGTCCGCGGTTCGGTGGACCGAGGGGATAAAGGCAGATGCGCAGTATCCAAGGAGTTCTGTCGGAAGTCGCGTACCTGGAACGCAGTTGCCAGTACGTCAAGGATTCCCTGAAGGACGTCGACAAGGTCGCGAACGCCGTAGGGGAAATGTCCAGCATCCAAGAATCTGGCGTCGAAGCAGCCACCAGGGACATGACCGCGCTCATCCAACACCACCTCGAAGCCGCTGCAAGCTACGCCGAGCAGTGGAAAAGCCACATCGAGAACATCGCGCCGTAG
>NZ_AEJC01000639.1 GCF_000317595.1 Streptomyces ipomoeae 91-03
GGGGCGCGGGGAACTGCGCGACCAGGCCTCACCCGCCCGCGGTCGCCGACGTACCGACCCGACCGAGCTCTACGGCGATCAGGCACCCGGCCCTTGCTCGGAGCGGTCAGCTGCCGTTTCTCAGGTCGTCCGGCCAGGCCGGGCGGTACTCGATCTCGTCGTATGTCACGACGCAGCCCTCGCCCATGGGGGACTGGGTCATGAAGCCGACGAGGGCGGCGCCGGTCTGTTGTTCGTCGGCGAGGGTGAAGAGGCGGACGAAGGTCCAGTGCTTGCCGTCGCGGGAGGCGTGGAAGGCGAAGGCGCGGCCGGTGCGGCTGACCCGGAGCCAGACGGAACTGCCGTCGACGGTGAAGGAGTTGGCGTCGTCGGAGTGGCCCCGGGTCACGACCGTGCAGACGGTGGGTACGTCGGGCGAGTACTCCAGGCAGAGCTTCGCCCACGCCCGTTCCCCGACGTGGACGTAGAGGACGCCGGCGTCGAAGCCCGCGGCGAAGCCGACGGTGACCCGGGCGATCAGCTGGAAGTCCCCCTCCGGCGCCCCCAGCAGTCGGGGCGCGTCGGAGGCGGGGTCCAGGCCCTCCCCGGTCGGCGGCACGAAACGATCCTGCCGAGGACCGGCCCATCCGGTGAGGACCCCGTCCTCGTACGACCAGTGCCCGTCGGGACCGTACGTGCGAAGGGGGAAGGGGAGTTCGGGAATTTCGACGTCCAT
>NZ_AEJC01000640.1 GCF_000317595.1 Streptomyces ipomoeae 91-03
TGCGCCAGGAGCTGCAGATGGGGCAGGTCGCGGAGCCGGTGGAGGACGGCCAGCGGGGTCTCGCCGGTGATGTCCAGGAAGACATGGCCCGGCATCGCCGTGGAGTGCATGCCCCAGTCGGCCTGCCCGATCACCCGGACCATACGGGCCTTGTGCACCCGGTCACCCCCACCCCGCCCCCACCCCACGCCCCACCTCGCCTCCCCTTCCGTACTGCCGCGAGACGATCGACCGCCGTCGCTTCGAGATCAACCGATCGTTCGGTCTGCTCGGTGGCTTCGACTCAATGCTGGACCACATCGCCGTAAGGTGTCCCCGGCTGTGGATAACCTCGTTGGTGCTGTGTGATCGGTGTGACGATGTGACTGGTGTGGCCATCGAGGCTGTGCCGGATGGACGCGGCTGAGTAAGTTCCGGTGGGTGAACGGGCCGGACGTGGCAATCGGGGAGCGGGGCGGAATGGACGCGTACGACGAGGTCTCGAACGTCCGGCGTGAGCCGGACGAGTCCGAGGGCTCTGCCTCCGCGGGCCCCGCCAACGAGGGCTTCGATCAGCCCCCACCACCCGGGACGCACCCGGCGCCGCCGGAACAACCGGTGCAACCGGTGCAATCGGTGCAGCCACCCCGGTCGGCCTCCGGCATCGCCGCGCTCTCCCTCCCGTACCAGATAGCCGTGGCGCTCGTGCTGGCGGTCGTAGCGGTCGGGGCGTGTGCGCACCTGGCGCTGGTCTTTCTGCATGTCGCGCCCTCGAACACGTTGACGAAGCAGCACGGTCGGGCGGTCGACGAGTGGGTGTACCCGGAGTTCGAGCAGAACTGGAAGCTGTTCGCCCCGAACCCGCTGCAGCAGAACATCGCGGTGCAGGTCCGTGCCGAGGTCCGTACCTCGGGCGGTGAGGTCCGCACGACCGGCTGGTACGAACTGTCCGCGCTGGACGGCGCCGGCATCGACGGCAATCTCATACCGAGCCACACCCAGCAGAACGAATTGCGCCGGGCCTGGGACTTCTATGTCTCCACGCACGACGCCGAGAACCGCGCCACGACTCCGCGGGGCGAACTGTCCGAGCGCTATCTCCGCCGCATCGTGATGCTCCGCCTCGATCGCGAGCAGGCCGGCGGCCCCGGCGGTGTCATCGACCGGATACAGGTCCGATCCCGTACCACCAACGTGCAGCCGCCCGACTGGAGCGAGGAACAGGTGTCCGACAAGCCCGTCTTCCGTGAGCTGTCCTGGTGGACGGTGGCCGGCCGCGACCGTCCGGACGCCGATCAGGGCGACACCGACCGGGCCGACGCCGATCGGGCGGGGGCGAACGCCGAATGAGCCCCACGAGCCCGATCGGCCCGATCAACCCGGACCCGAGTAATCCCGACCCGAGCCCGATCAAACCGGACCAGAACAACCCGATCATCCCCGTCGGCCCTCTGAACCGCCTTGCCGCCGCTGTCGGCACCGGCATCACCCGGGTCACGGACAACGCGCTGGGTCCCTACCAGAGCGCGATCATCCGTATCGGCTTCTCCTTCACCTGGCTGCTGTTCCTCCTGCGAGAGTTCCCGCACCGGCACGAGATGTACGGCCCGAAAGGGCCCTGGAGCTGGGATCTCGCCCAGCAGCTCATCGCGAACAACGACGCGTTCACGGTCCTGATGTGGTCGGACAGCGCGGTGTGGTTCGAGATCGTCTACGTCCTCGCCGTGCTGGCGAGCCTCATGCTGCTGCTCGGCTGGCGCACGCGCACCGCGAGCGTGCTCTTCATGGTGGGCGTCCTGTCGCTGCAGAACCGCAGCGTCTTCATGGGCGACGGCGGCGACAACGTCATCCACCTCATGGCGATCTACCTCGTCCTCACCCGGTGCGGCCAGGTCTGGTCCCTCGACGCGCGGCGCGCCCGGCGTGCGCGGGAGCGCGGCGAGCGCGAGGGCAAGGAGCCGGAGGACCGTGTCGGCCCCGTCCTGTGGTGCGTGCTCGGCTTCGCACTGTTGGTGGCGACGTTCGGCGGCCTGGTTCCCGGTGGCTTCCTGGGCGGCTGGCTGACGATCTTCTGGGGGCTGTGGGCGGTGCACGCCCTGTGGTGGGGCGTGCGGCGCATCGAGTCGGACATCAAGCCCCGCGTCCTGCTCGACATCGTCGCCAACCTCGTCCACAACGCCGCGCTGGTCGTGATCATGGCCGAGGCGTGTCTGATCTACGCGACCGCCGGCTGGTACAAGATCCAGGGCTCGCGCTGGCAGGACGGCACGGCCGCCTACTACCCGCTCCACCTGGACTACTTCTCGCCCTGGCCCGCGCTCTCCGACCTGATGTCGTCGAGCGGCACGATGGTGATGCTGATGACGTACGGGACGGTCATCGCTCAGGTCGCCTTCCCGTTCACGCTCTTCAACCGGCGTGTCAAGAACGTCCTGCTGGCCGTCATGATGACCGAGCACGCGGTGATCGCCGTCACGCTGGGACTGCCGTTCTTCTCGCTCGCCATGATCGCCGCCGACTCCGTCTTCCTGCCGACCTCCTTCTTGAAGCGCCTCGGCGGCTGGGCGACACGCGCGCGTGCGCGCGTCGTGCGCCGTGTGCTCCCGGGGCGGGCCCGTACGTCGCCGGGCCCCGGTGAGGAGCAGCGGCCACCGCTTCCGCCGGAGAAGGGGACGACCGAGCAGGCGCGCGTGGGTTTCACCGCGTGAACGAGGTGGGTTTCACCGCGTGAACGACACGTAGGCTGCACGGCATGAACGATCCGGTGAGCGCGGCACCCTTGGACGAACCGGCGAACGACCCGGTACGGACCTGGCACCGCCTCGCCGACTCCTCCGTCCTGCTCGACGGCTTCCACGCCCTCAAGCACGCCGTGCGGTTCGGCGCCGACGTCCCGGTGGCGGTCACCGTCGACCGCGCGGCGGCGCTCGCCCTGGCCGACGATCTGGCCCCGGACGTGCGGGACCGGCTGGCGGAGTCGCTGCGGGAGGTGTCGGAGGAGACGTACCGCACGCTCGTAGCGCGCCCGCATCCCACCGCGGTCGCCGCGTTGGCCGTACGCCCCGCGCGCGCGACCAATCTGGCGGCGCTCGCGCACACCCCGCGCACCGCCCCCGTGATCGTCCTCGACAATCCGCGCAATCTGGGCAACGCGGGTGCCGTGATCCGGTTGGCGGCCGGTTTCGGGGCGACCGGGGTGGTGACCACGGGCACGCTGGACCCTTGGCACCCCACGGTCGTGCGCGGCGGGGCGGGGCTGCACTTCGCGACCGCCGTGGAGCGTCTGGAGGTGGCGGAGCTGCCGCCCGGTCCGGTGTTCGCGCTCGACCCCGAGGGCGACGACATCCGGGGCCTGAAGCTCCCGGACGACGCCGTCCTCGCCTTCGGCTCCGAGCGCAGCGGGCTGTCGGCCGAGCTCCGCGCGCGGGCCGACCATCTGCTCGCCCTGCCGATGCGCCCCCAGGTCTCCAGCTACAACCTCGCGACCAGTGTGGCCATGACGCTGTACCACTGGAGCGCCGGGGCTCCTTGAAAGCAGGCTGAGCTGGAGCGCACTCGAGGGGCGCGGGGAACTGCGTGACCGGCCACAACCGACCCTCAGTCGCCCCACACTCCCGACCGCTCCCTACGCGTCGTGCCGAACCTCCACCACTCGGAACCTATTCGCCACGAACGCCCCATCGCACAGCGCCGCATTCGCGGCCGGGTTCCCCCCGGACCCGTGGAAGTCCGAGAACGCCGCAGTCTGGTTCACATACACCCCACCCGTGAGGTTCAGCGACAACTGCGCGCACTCCTCCAGGCAGACCTCCTCCACGGCCTCGGCCACCTCGGCGGAGGTGGTGTACGCGCCGACCGTCATCGCGCCCTTCTCGCGGACCGTGCGCCGGAGCAGCTCCAGCGCGTGCTGCGCCGAGTCGACGGCGACGGCGAAGGAGACCGGTCCGAAGCACTCGCTCATGTAGGCGGCCTCGTCGTCCGGCTTGGCCCCGTCCAGCTTCACGATCACGGGTGTGCGCACGACCGCGCCCGGGAACTCCGGGTTGCTCACCTCGCGGGAGGCGAGCGCGACCTCGCCGAGGCCGGCCGCGGCTTCCAGACGGGCCTTCACGTCGGGGTTGACGATCGCGCCCAGCAGCGCGTTCGCCCGCGCGTCGTCGCCGAGGAGACCGTCGACCGAGCGGGCGAGGTCGGCGACGACCTCGTCGTGCGACTTGGGGCCCTCGTCCGTGGTGATGCCGTCGCGGGGGATCAGCAGGTTCTGCGGGGTGGTGCACATCTGGCCGCTGTAGAGCGAGAGCGAGAACGCCAGGTTGGACAGCATGCCCTTGTAGTTGTCGGTGGACTCGACGAGCACCGTGTTGACGCCGGCTTTCTCCGTGTAGACCTGCGCCTGGCGGGCGTTGGTCTCCAGCCAGTCGCCGAAGGACGTCGAGCCGGTGTAGTCGATGATGCGGATCTCGGGGCGGGTGGCGAGGGTCTTGGCGATTCCCTCACCGGGGCGTTCGGCGGCGAGGGCGACCAGGTTGGGGTCGAAGCCGGTGTCGGCGAGCACTTCGCGGGCGACCTGGACGGTGAGGGCGAGCGGCAGTACCGCGCGCGGGTGGGGCTTGACCAGGACCGCGTTGCCGGTGGCGAGGGAGGCGAACAGGCCGGGGTAGCCGTTCCACGTCGGGAAGGTGTTGCAGCCGATGACCAGGGCGATGCCGCGCGGGACGGGCTTGAACCGCTTGGTCATCGTGAGCGGGTCGCGCTTGCCCTGGGGCTTGGTCCACTCGGCGTTGTCGGGGGTGCGGACCTGTTCCGCGTACGCGTACGCCACCGCCTCCAGGCCGCGGTCCTGTGCGTGGGGGCCGCCCGCCTGGAAGGCCATCATGAACGCCTGGCCGCTGGTGTGCATGACCGCGTGCGCGAACTCGTGGGTGCGGTCGCTGATCCGCTTGAGGATCTCCAGACACACCACCGCGCGCGTCTGGGCGCCCGCGTCGCGCCACGCGCGCTGGCCGGCCTTCATCGCGGGCAGCAGCGTGTCGATGTCGGCGTGCGGATACGTGACGCCCAGCGCCGGGCCGTACGGGGAGGTCTCGTCGCCCACCCAGTCGTCGGTGCCGGGTTGGCCGAGGTCGAGGCGGGTGCCGAGGAGGGCGTCGAAGGCGGCCTTGCCCTCGGCCATGCCCAGGCTGCCGTTCTCGCCGTACGCCTTGGGGTGCTCGGGGTGAGGGGACCAGTACGCGCGCGTGCGGATCGCTTCCAGCGCCTGGTCGAGAGTGGGCCGGTGCTTGGCGATCAGGTCGTGCGCGGACAGCTCGGCGGCCATGCGTGACCAACTCCTCGTATCAGGAGCTCATCTTTGAGCTCTGACCTGGGCAGGACAGAATCAAAAGGGGTGGCGCGAAGCGCCTCGTTCAGGGTGGTCGTGGGCGGCGGGTGGGCGGACAGAGTTAGAGTAACCGAACGATCGGTCGGGGCAAGGGGGTCCGCCGCATCTGTGGACAACCCTGTGCGGGAGGATCGCGGGCATGTCAGCACTCGACCTCAGCAGTCCCGTGGCCGTCGTCGGCACGGGCACCATGGGCCAGGGCATAGCCCAGGTCGCGCTGGTCGCGGGTCATCCCGTACGGCTGTACGACGCCGTCCCCGGGCGCGCCGGACAGGCGGCCGAGGCGATCGGCGTCCGGCTCGACCGGCTCGTCGCGAAGGACCGCCTGACCGGCGCCGAACGGGACGCCGCCCGCGCTCGGCTGCACCCCGCGGAGAGCCTTGCCGAGCTCGCGGACTGCGGCCTCGTCATCGAGGCCGTCCTGGAGCGGCTGGACGTCAAGCAGGAGCTGTTCCGCGCGCTGGAGGACATCGTCGGCGAGGACTGTCTGCTCGCCACCAACACCTCCTCCCTCTCCGTCACGGCCATCGGCGGCGCCCTGCGCAACGCCGGGCGTTTCGTGGGCCTGCACTTCTTCAACCCCGCGCCGCTGCTCCCGCTCGTCGAGGTCGTCTCCGGGTTCGCCACCGACGTCACGTCGGCCACGCGCGCGTACGAGACGGCCCGCGCCTGGGGCAAGACACCGGTCGCCTGCGCCGACACCCCCGGCTTCATCGTCAACCGCATCGCACGGCCGTTCTACGCCGAGGCGTTCGCGGTGTACGAGGCGCAGGCCGCCGACCCGGCCACGATCGACGCGGTGCTGCGCGAGTCCGGCGGCTTCAAGATGGGCGCGTTCGAACTGACCGATCTCATCGGGCAGGACGTCAACGAGTCCGTCACCCACTCCGTGTGGCAGGCCTTCTTCCAGGACGTGCGCTTCACGCCCTCGCTGGCCCAGCGCCGGCTCGTGGAGTCCGGCCGGCTCGGCCGCAAGACGGGACAGGGCTGGTACGACTACACGGACGGCGCCGAGCAGCCCGAGCCGCACACCGCCGAAGCGGTCCCGCCGCCCGCGTACGTCGTCGCCGAGGGCGACCTGGGGCCCGCCTCGGAGCTGCTCACGCTGATCCGGGAGGCGGGCATCGCCGTACGCGAGGAGGACGAGGACCACGGCAGCCGGCTCGTCCTGCCGAGCGGTGGTCAACTGGCTCTGGCGGACGGTCAGACATCGGTGGAGTTCCGCGATGTCGTCTACTTCGACCTGGCGCTCGACTACCGCCGGGCCACCCGTATCGCGCTGTCGGCCTCCCAGGACACCTCGCCGCAGACGCTCGCCGAGGCCATCGGGCTCTTCCAGGCGCTCGGCAAGGCCGTCAGCGTCATCGGGGACGCCCCCGGCATGATCGTCGCCCGTACGGTGGCCCGGATCGTCGACCTCGCGCACGACGCCGTGGCCAAGGGCGTGGCCACCGAGGAGGACATCGACACGGCGATGAGGCTCGGCGTCAACTACCCGCTCGGGCCCTTCGAGTGGAGCCGCAGGCTCGGCCGGATCTGGGCGCACGACCTGCTGGAGGAACTGCATCTGCGCGAGCCCTCCGGCCGTTACGCGCCCTCTCTCGCGCTGTATCGCCACGGACATGCCGCAGACAAGCGGGAGGGCACCTCATGACCACTGCCAAGCGCGACACGTACACCCCCGAGTCGCTGCTCTCCGTCGCCGTCCAGGTTTTCAACGAACGCGGCTACGACGGCACGTCCATGGAGCACCTCTCCAAGGCGGCGGGCATCTCCAAGTCGTCGATATACCACCACGTCACGAGCAAGGAGGAGTTGCTGCGCCGTGCCGTCAGCCGGGCCATCGACGGCCTCTTCGGGATCCTCGACGAGGAGCACGCGCGCGTGGGGCGTGCGGTGGAGCGGCTGGAGCACGTCGTCCGGCGCATGGTCGAGGTCCTCATCACCGAACTGCCGTACGTCACGCTGCTGCTGCGCGTGCGCGGCAACACCGACACCGAGCGGTGGGCCCTGGAGCGGCGCCGCGAATTCGACCACCAGGTCGCCGAGCTGCTGAAGGCCGCGGCGGCCGACGGGGACGTACGCGGTGATGTCGAGGTGCGGCTCGCGACCCGGCTGGTCTTCGGGATGATCAACTCCATCGTGGAGTGGTACCGGCCGGACGGACGGGGGATGGGCGAGCGCGAGGTCTCCGACGCGGTCGTACAGCTGGTCTTCGCGGGGCTCCGCAACGAGCACTGAGGGCGATCGAGGGGCGCGCGGGAGCGCCCGGGAGCGCCGGGTGGCCCAGGGGAGCGGAGGTGCTGGAGGGCGGCCCCGGAGGCGTTGTGAGGACAGCCCGGGGGCGCTGTGGAGCTCACCCCTCCGGTTCCACGTCCTCCTCCTCGAACACCAGCAGCGTGCGGGTGCTGAGCACCTCCGGGATGGCCTGGAGCTTGGTCAGCACGACCTCGCGCAGGGCTCTGTTGCCCGAGGTGTGCACCAGGAGCAGGACGTCGAAGTCGCCGCCCACCAGCGCGATATGGGCGGCGCCGGACAGTTGGCGCAGCTGGTCGCGGACCGTGCGCCAGGAGTTCTGCACGATCTTGAGGGTGATGTAGGCCGAGGTGCCCTTCCCGGCGCGCTCGTGGTTGACGCGCGCCCCGAAGCCGCGGATCACGCCGTCCTCGATGAGGCGGTTGATGCGCGCGTAGGCATTGGCGCGGGAGACGTGGACGCGCTCGGCGACGGAGCGTATCGAGGCGCGGCCGTCGGCCTGGAGCATGCGCAGGATGTCCTGATCTATGGCGTCCAGCGGTCGTGGGGGCGGCAGGGCCGGGCCGTGCTCCGGCGGCTCGGCCATTTGTTCAGGTGCCATGTGCCCCCGCCTCTCTACCATGGACGTACTGCGTTCATTTGAGGCTGTGCAGAACCGTTTGTCCACAGCCTTGGGGTGCGTGTAGCCAAAATGCGTCAACGACCGAACAATCGGTAGGTGGGACGCGTCACAGCCGTGCCGTGTCCGGAGAGCCACTCCCCTGAGGAGGTGCCGTATGACGGTCATGGAGCAGCGGGGCGCGTACCGCCCGACACCGCCGCCCGCCTGGCAGCCGCGCACGGACCCCGCGCCGCTGCTGCCCGACGCACGGCCGTACCGCGTGCTCGGCACCGACGCGGCGGCTGACGCGGACCCCGCGCTGCTGCGCCGGCTCTACGCGGAGCTGGTGCGCGGGCGCCGGTACAACGCGCAGGCCACGGCCCTGACCAAGCAGGGTCGACTCGCCGTCTACCCCTCCAGCACCGGCCAGGAGGCGTGCGAGGTCGCCGCCGCGCTCGTCCTCGAAGAGCGGGACTGGCTCTTTCCGAGCTACCGGGACACGCTCGCCGCCATCGCTCGCGGCGTCGACCCCGTCCAGGCACTCACCCTGCTGCGCGGCGACTGGCACACCGGCTACGACCCCTACGAGCACCGGGTCGCGCCCCTGTGCACCCCGCTCGCGACGCAGCTCCCGCACGCCGTGGGCCTCGCACACGCCGCGCGCCTCAAGGGCGACGACGTGGTCGCGCTCGCCCTGGTCGGTGACGGCGGCACCAGCGAGGGCGACTTCCACGAGGCGCTCAACTTCGCCGCCGTCTGGCAGGCCCCGGTCGTCTTCCTCGTCCAGAACAACGGCTTCGCGATCTCCGTGCCGCTGGAGAAGCAGACCGCCGCCCCCTCCCTCGCCCACAAGGCCGTCGGCTACGGCATGCCGGGCGGTCTCGTCGACGGCAACGACGCGGCGGCCGTGCACCAGGTCCTCGCCGAAGCCGTGGCCCACGCGCGCGCGGGTGGTGGTCCCACCCTGATCGAGGCGGTGACGTATCGCATCGACGCCCACACCAACGCCGACGACGCGACCCGCTACCGCGTCGACGCCGAGGTCGAGACCTGGCGCGCGCACGACCCGATCGCGCTCCTGGAGCACGAGCTGACCGAGCGCGGGCTCCTCGACGAGGACGGCATCCGGGCCGCGCGGGACGCCGCCGAGGCCATGGCCGCCGATCTGCGCGAGCGCATGAACCAGGACCCGGTGCTCGACCCCATGGACCTCTTCGCCCATGTGTTCGCCGAGCCCACCTCCCAACTGCGTGAACAGCAGGCCCAGTTGCGGGCCGAGCTGGCAGCCGAGGCCGAGTCGCACACCGATCACACCGGACACCCGGAGAGGACGGGCTGATGACCACCGTCGCACTCAAGCCCGCCACCATGGCGCAGGCGCTCACCCGCGCCCTCCGCGACGCCATGACCGCCGACCCGACCGTCCACGTGATGGGCGAGGACGTCGGCACCCTCGGCGGCGTCTTCCGGGTCACCGACGGACTCGCCAAGGAGTTCGGCGAGGACCGGGTCACGGACACCCCGCTCGCCGAGGCCGGCATCCTCGGCACGGCCGTCGGCATGGCCATGTACGGGCTCAGGCCGGTCGTGGAGATGCAGTTCGACGCGTTCGCCTACCCGTCATTCGAGCAACTCATCAGCCATGTCGCCCGCATGCGCAACCGCACGCGCGGGACGATGCCGCTGCCGATCACCATCCGCGTCCCGTACGGCGGCGGCATCGGCGGCGTCGAGCACCACAGCGACTCCTCCGAGGCCTACTACATGGCGACCCCGGGGCTCCATGTCGTCACACCCGCCACGGTCGCCGACGCCTACGGGCTGCTGCGCGCCGCCATCGCCTCCGACGACCCCGTCGTCTTCCTGGAGCCCAAGCGCCTGTACTGGTCGAAGGACTCCTGGAACCCGGAGGAACCGCAGGCCGTCGAGCCGATCGGCCGCGCGGTCGTGCGTCGCGCCGGCCGCAGCGCCACGCTCATCACCTACGGGCCGTCCGTCCCCGTCTGCCTGGAGGCCGCCGAGGCCGCCACGGTCGAGGGCTGGGACCTCGAAGTCGTCGACCTGCGTTCCCTCGTGCCCTTCGACGACGAGACGGTCGCCGCGTCGGTACGGCGCACCGGGCGCGCCGTCGTCGTCCACGAGTCCGGCGGCTACGGCGGACCGGGCGGCGAGATCGCGGCCCGCGTCACCGAGCGCTGCTTCCACCACCTGGAGGCGCCCGTGCTGCGCGTCGCCGGGTTCGACATCCCGTATCCGCCGCCGATGCTGGAGCGCCACCATCTGCCCGGCGTCGACCGGATCCTGGACGCCGTGGGGCGCCTGCAGTGGGAGGCGGAGAGCTGATGGCCCAAGTGCTGGAGTTCAAGCTGCCCGACCTCGGCGAAGGGCTCACCGAGGCCGAGATCGTCCGCTGGCTGGTCCAGGTCGGGGACGTCGTCGCCATCGACCAGCCCGTCGTCGAGGTCGAGACGGCCAAGGCCATGGTCGAGGTCCCCTGCCCCTACGGCGGCGTCGTCACCGCCCGCTTCGGCGAGGAGGGCACGGAACTGCCGGTCGGGGCACCCCTGTTGACGGTCGCCGTGGGTCCCCCCGCCTCCGGCGAGGAGACCGAGGGCTCCGGCAACGTGCTGGTCGGCTACGGCACGGGGGCGTCTCCGGCGCGGCGCAGGAGGGTACGGCCGACTGGTCCCATGGGGGCCGGGGCGCGGCAGGGGGCGGGCTCCGGTGGCGCGAGTGTGCCTCCGGGCAGCGCCGGTACGGCTCCTGACGGCGCGAGCACGTCTCGCGTGGGCACGTCTTCTGGCGGCGCGAGCACACCGTCCGGTGCCCCGGGCACGGGTGCCCAAGCGGCTCCGGCTGCCGCTGAAGACTCAGGCCGCCCTGCTGCCGAGTCCGCGCCGCACGCCCTACGGGCCGCCGTCGAGACGGCACCCGCGTCCACCGCCGCTGTGGAACGCCCGGACGGACCCGTGCCCGTGATCTCGCCGCTCGTCCGGCGACTCGCCCGCGAAAACGGCCTGGACCTGCGGAAGTTGCATGGTTCCGGGCCCGACGGGCTGATCCTGCGGGCGGACGTGGAGTACGCGCTGCGGGCCGCCGCCGCGACTGGCGCCACCGGCGTCGGCCCAGCCGCCGGCTCGGGCACGCCCGTCGGCTCGGCACCGGAGGCACCGGCCGCACAGCCCACGCCCGTGTCCGCGCCCGTGTTCACGCAGCCCGCCCCCGCATCCGCCGCACAGCCCGTCACCGCATCCGCGCGCGCGGAGACCGTTTCCGGCACCCGTGTCCCCCTCCGGGGAGTTCGCGGTGCCGTCGCCGACAAGCTGTCGCGGAGTCGGCGGGAGATCCCCGACGCGACCTGCTGGGTGGACGCCGACGCGACGGAACTGATGAACGCCCGGAGGGCGATGCAGCGTTTTTCTGGGGGGCACCCCCAGACCCCCACTGCCGGTGGCCCGAAGATCTCCCTTCTCGCGTTGCTCGCCCGGATCTGCACCGCCGCGCTGGCCCGGTTCCCGGAGCTCAACTCGACCGTGGACATGGCGGCCCGCGAGGTCGTACGGCTCGACCGGGTGCACCTCGGTTTCGCCGCGCAGACCGAGCGGGGGCTCGTGGTGCCCGTCGTACGGGACGCCCACACCCGGAACGCGGAATCGCTCAGCGCCGAGTTCGCCAGGCTCACGGAGGCCGCCCGGACCGGGACACTGACCCCGGCCCAGCTCACCGGCGGGACCTTCACCCTGAACAACTACGGCGTCTTCGGTGTCGACGGCTCCACGCCGATCATCAACCACCCCGAGGCGGCCATGCTCGGCGTCGGCCGTATCGTCCCCAAACCGTGGGTGCACGAGGGCGAGCTGGCGGTACGGCAGGTCGTGCAGCTCTCGCTCACCTTCGACCACCGGGTGTGCGACGGCGGCACGGCGGGCGGCTTCCTGCGCTATGTGGCCGACTGCGTCGAACAACCGGCGGTCCTGCTGCGCACGCTCTGACCGCCGGCTTTGCCCGGCGGCCGTGATCGGGCTCCGATCACGCGGCCTCCCCCGCGTTCCCTGTGATCGCCGGGGCACGCATACTCGGGGGGTGACCGCGTACGAGCCCCCGGGCGGCCCCGGTACCGAGGCGTACGACGCCGTCGTGCTCGCCGGAGGTGCCGCCCGGCGGCTCGGCGGCGCGGACAAACCCGGTGTGCGAGTGGGCGGACGCGCCCTGCTCGACCGGGTGCTGACCGCCTGCGCCGGGGCCGGGACGACCGTCGTCGTCGCCGACGCCCGCCCCACCGCCCGGCCCGTGCTGTGGGCCCGCGAAGAGCCCCCCGGCGGCGGACCGCTCGCCGCGCTGGACGCCGGGCTCCGGCACACCACCGCCCCGTACGTCGTCGCCCTCTCCGCCGACCTGCCGTTCCTGGAGGAGGCGACGGTACGGCGCCTGCTCGACGCCCTCCGGACCAGCGACGCCGACACCGACGGCACGCTTTCACCCGGCGGCTCCGAAGCCGCACCCCCACTCACCACCCCGGAAGGCGTCCTGCTCACCGACCCTGACGGCCGTGATCAGCCGCTCGTGGCCGTCTACCGGGCCGAAGCCCTGCGGCGGGAGCTCGCGCGTCTCGTCACCGAGCACGGCGGGTTGACCGGGCTGCCCCTGCGACGGCTGACCGCCGCGCTCCGTCTCGCCCGTATCACCGACCCCGTCGCGTCCTTCGACTGCGACACCTGGGACGACATCGCCGCCGCCCGCGCACGGATCAGGGAGCATGGCCACGTGTTGGATGAATGGATTTCCGCAGTCAAGGACGAACTGGGCATCGACCTCGACGTCGACACCGGCGTTCTGCTCGACCTGGCCCGTGACGCCGCGCACTCGGTGGCCCGGCCCGCCGCCCCGCTGACCACGTTCCTCGTCGGCTATGCGGCGGCCAAGGCCGAGGGCGGCCCCGAGGCGGTCGCGGAGGCCGCCCGCAAGGCCTCGGCGCTGGCGCTCCGCTGGGCCGACGAGAACACCCCCGAGGCCAAGCCCGGGACCAAGCCGGCCGCCGCCGGTACCGGCCGGGACGACGCTTCCGGTACCGGCCAGGACGCCGCCCCCGAAGCCGCCCCGGGCGACGCCGGATGACCGCCCAGGACGCCGAAGAACTCGACGTGGAGGAGGCACTGGCCGTGGCCAATGACAGGGCCCCCCGGGGACCGGGCGAGCCGCCTTCCGGACGGGAAACCCCCTCCACGGGCGGCCACCACGCCCACTCGGCCAAGGACGACAGCCACCACAAGGCCACTCCCTGGCCCGAGGCCCGTGCCATCGCCGAGCGCGCCGCCCGCTCGGCCGGGCATAGGGCACCCGTCTCCGTCACCGTCGACGACTCGCTGGGCCTCGCCCTCGCCGCCCCGCTCACCGCCCTCACCGACCTCCCCTCCTTCGACACCTCCGCGATGGACGGCTGGGCGGTTGCCGGGCCCGGCCCCTGGGACGTACGGGAGGACGGTGTGCTCGCGGGGCACGCCGAGCCCGGCCGGCTCACCGACGGCGAAGCGGTCCGGATCGCCACCGGTGCGCGCATCCCGCCCGACACGACCGCCGTGCTGCGCAGCGAGCACGGCCGCACGGACGAGACGGGGCGGCTGCACGCCATCCGGGACATCGCCCACGGGCAGGACATCCGTCCCCGCGGCCAGGAGTGCCGCAGCGGTGACCAACTGCTGCCCCTCGGCACACTGATCACCCCCGCGGCACTCGGCCTCGCGGCGGCGGCCGGATACGACACTCTGACCGTCATTCCCCGCCCCCGGGTCGACCTGCTCGTCCTCGGCGACGAACTGCTCACCGAAGGGCTCCCCTGCGACGGTCTGATCCGGGACGCCCTCGGCCCGATGCTGCCGTCCTGGCTGCGGGCGCTCGGCGCCGACGTCACCGCCGTGCGCCGCCTCGGGGACGACGCCGACGCGCTGTACGAGGCCGTGCGGAAGTCCTCCGCCGACCTCATCGTCACCACGGGCGGAACGGCGGCCGGACCCGTGGACCATGTCCACCCCACTCTGCGCCGCGTCGGAGCCGAACTCCTCGTCAATGGAGTCAAGGTGCGCCCGGGGCACCCCATGCTGCTGGCCCGTACAAAGGAGAACCAGCACCTCGTCGGCCTGCCGGGCAACCCACTGGCCGCCGTCTCCGGGCTGTTCACGCTCGCCGAGCCCCTGCTGCGCACGCTCGCCGGACATGCCGCCCAGGAGCCGTACGCGCTGCCGCTGAGGGAGTCGGTGCACGGGCACCCGTACGACACCCGGCTCATCCCCGTCGCCCTACGCGGTGACAGCGCCATACCGCTGCACTACAACGGCCCGGCGATGCTCCGCGGTGTCGCCACCGCCGACGCCCTCGCCGTCGTACCGCCCGGTGGTGCCCGCCCCGGACAGGAGTTGGAGCTGCTCGATCTGCCGTGGGCGACGGCGGGAATCCAGGTGTGTTTCACGTGAAACATCCACATGTCCGACCGGTCATGTGCTTAACGATGTTTCACGTGAAACAACGGGCGATCCGGGGTGAAGCGCAGCAAGGCGACGTGCACAGAAACGGGGAGTGTTTCACGTGAAACTGCCGGGCCATGACGCCATCGCCCGCAACGCGGACGAGCGTGTGGCGACGCACCAGGTGAGACTGCCGAAGAGAGTGGTGGAGCGCCCGATACGTCAGGTCGGCAAACGGCTGGCGATGGCACTGCTCGTGCTGGTCGCGACCGCGTTCATCGTCTATGCCGACCATGAGGGCTACAACGACAACTCCGATGGTGGCGTCGATCTGCTCGACTCCTTCTATTACGCCACTGTCAGCCTCTCCACCACCGGGTACGGCGACATCACCCCGGCCAGCGACGGAGCCAGGCTCACCAACATCCTTCTCATCACACCGCTGCGGGTGCTGTTCCTGATCATCCTGGTCGGCACGACGCTGGAGGTCCTCACGGAACGCACACGCGAGGAATGGCGACTGAACCGCTGGAGGGCGGCCTTGAGGGAGCACACCGTTGTCGTCGGCTTCGGTACGAAGGGGCGCTCGGCGATACAGACCGTCTGTGCGACGGGGCTGAAGAAGGAGCAGGTCATCGTCGTGGACCCCAGCTCCGAGGTCATCGAGGCGGCGAGGGCCGACGGGTACGCGGGGATCGTCGGCGACGCGACCCGCAGCGAGGTGCTGTTGCAGGCCGAGGCGCAGAAGGCACGACAGATCATCATCGCGACTGCGCGCGACGACACCGCCGTCCTCGTCACGCTGACCGCCCGCCAGCTCAACCGTATAGCGAAGATCGTGGTCGCCGTGCGAGAGGAGGAGAACGCGCCGCTGCTGAAGCAGTCCGGGGCCGACGCGGTCATCACCAGCGCCAGCGCGGCCGGGCGGCTGCTCGGGCTCTCCGTGCTCAGCCCCGCCGCCGGCATGGTCATGGAGGACCTCATCCAGCAGGGCAGCGGGCTCGACATCATCGAACGGCCCGTCATCAAGGCCGAGGTGGGGCGCAAGGTGCGGGAGACGGACGACCTGGTGGTCAGCGTCGTGCGAGGCCATCGGGTGCTCGGTTACGACGACCCGTCCATCGGTGAACTCCAGGTGGCGGACCGGCTCATCACCATCGTCCGCGCCACACCGGGCACCAAGGTCGCCCCCGACACCAAGCATCTGCCGTGACTTGGCCCGACGCCAAGCACCTGCCGTAACAGGCTTGACACCAAGCACCTGCCGTGACGGGAGCGACAGGGCACCCGCGTGAGGGCGTCGACGCGAGCAGGGGA
>NZ_AEJC01000641.1 GCF_000317595.1 Streptomyces ipomoeae 91-03
TGCCGGGCAGGCCGGTGGCCCGGCTGTCGCGTCGGGTGGGCGCCGGGTTCCACTGCCCGGGGCGGGTGATGCTGTCGCAGGGACGGTGGGTTGCTGGTCAGCCGGGGTCGGGCAGGAGCGCGAGCCGTTCAAGGGCGGCGGTGATCTCGCCGGTCCAGGGCCAGTGCCGGGCGAGGCGGAGAATCCTGCGCCGACTGGTGGTGACGAGCTGGCCGGCTGCGGAAAACAGGCGGAACCGCAAGCGACGCGGTTCCCAGAGCCTCGCCCGGCCGGTCAGGGCGAGCATGGGCATCCAGGCCAGCAGGTCGAGCGCGATCTGGACGATCTCCATCCAGACCCGGTTCTGGGCGGTGTCGTGCAGGGGCAGGTTGCGCAGGCCGGTGGCCCGGGCAGCCCGGATCCGGTCCTCGGCCCGTGCCCGGAGCCGGTGACGGAGTTCGAGCTCGGCGATCGGCCGGCCGGTGGTGTTGGTCGCGAAGCACGTGATCCGCATGCCGTCCGCGTCCGTGATCCTCAACTGGGCGCCGGGATGGGGCCTTTCCTTGCGGACGATGAGCCGCATGCCCTTGGGCCAGCCGTTAAGGAGCTTGCCGGTGAGCTCGGCGACCCAGGCCCCGTCCCGGGCCTCACCGTCGGCCTCGACGGCCGGGGTCCAGGCCGAGGCGGGGACCTTCAGTACGTGTTCGTGGATCGCTTCGGTGACCGTCATGCCGACCGAGTAGGACAGCCATCGGCCCCGCTTCGCGAGCCAGGACACGAAGTCGTGGGTGCCGCCGGCGGAGTCCGTGCGGATCAGCGTCTGCCGCCCGCGCCGGTAGCGCTTGGGCAGTTGGGCCAGGGCGAGTTGGGCGGTGGTGATGTGGTCGGCGGCGGTGTTGGAGCCCGCGTTTCCCGGTCTGAGGAGGGTGGCGACGGGCTCTCCGGTTCCGCCCGGTCCGTGGTCGACGAAGGCCGTCAGCGGGTGATGGCCGTAGGTCTTCTTCCAGGTCGCGGCCGCGTCCTGCTTGTCGGAGTGGGCGATCACGAGGACGCCATCGAGGTCGACGGTGACCTGACCGTCGGCGTCCGGGGCGTTTTTGCCGGCCAACGACCAGGCACGATGACGGACTTCGGAGCGTGCGGACCGGACGGCCTGCAGGGCTTTCTCGCCGGATGCGGCGAGGGTGTCGATCAGGCGGGAGACGGTCGGGTCGGAGGCGACCGGGCCGAAGACGGCCGGCTCACACCGCAGCATGGCGACGTCCGCGAGGCAGTCCCCGCCCAGTGCGACCGCCATGGCGACGTCCAGGAGGATCTTGCCGGGATCGTGGACGGCCCGCGGCTTCCGCCACGGAGCCAGAGCTGCGGATATCGCCTGGTCAAGGCCCGTCTTGCGGACCGTCTCCATCAGCAGGACCGCACCGGCCTGCGAGACCACCTGCCGACCGTCTCCCTGGACACGGACACGTGGGTACGACGAGATAGGCTCTCTCACCTGGAAAGTGCTCTTTTCCTTGCAGCCAACAGGACCCTCAGCAAGTCCTATCGT
>NZ_AEJC01000642.1 GCF_000317595.1 Streptomyces ipomoeae 91-03
GAAGCGTTGGCCCGGGGGCTTGACGTGATCACCGCCTTCGCTCCGCAGCGGCCGGTGATGTCGCTCTCGGAGATAGCGGCGGCGACTGGTCTGGCCCGGCCGACGGTGCGGCGGATCCTGCTGACCCTCGAAGAACTCGGCTATGTGCGCGTCTCGGACAAGGGCTTCGCGCTCACCCCGCGGGTGCTCGACCTGGGCGCGGCGTACGTCGGTTCGCTGGGATTGTGGGACGTCGCCCGTCCGCACATGGAGCGGTTGGTGGACCGGACGCGCGAGTCCTGCTCGATCGCGCAGCTCGACGGCAGTGACATCGTGTACGTCGCGCGGGTCGCCGTGCCGAAGATCGTGACGCTCTCCGTGCGGATCGGCACGCGTTTCCCGGCGCTGCAGACCTCCCTGGGCAAGGTGCTGCTGGCGGCCCTGGACCCGGAGCAGCTGGAGAAGACACTGGCGGAGCCGACCCGCTCCGGGCTCACCCCCCTGTGGCAGCCCGGCCGGGAGGAGCGGGACGCGACCCTGCGCGAGGTGCGGGCCCGTGGCTGGGCGCTGGCCGACGAGGATCTGGCGCTGGGCATCCGCTCGGTCGCGGTGCCCCTGCGTGACGGCGCGGGCCGGGTGATCGCGGCCATCAACGTCAACGCCCATGCCGCCGAGACCTCGGTACGCAAGCTCCAGGAGGAGTATCTGCCGCTCCTGCTGCGGACGGCGGGCGACATCGGCTGCGACTTCGCTAAACTCGCCGCCCTCCCGCACTCGGTGGTCGCCTCCCGGCCCTGACCCACTCCCCACGACGGCCCGCACGCGGCCGGCCGAACTCCTCCCATCGGCCGCGCCCGGCCGCCCACCGCTTCGCCACTTCGAGACCCCGCCCGTCGCGCCCGCCTCGAACCCGCTCAGCGCTTCCGCGCCCGCGCCTCGCCCAGGGCGATTCCCTTCCTCCGCGCCCGCGCCGGCCCCCCGCCGACCCCCTCGGCGCCCGGCGCCCGCGCCCGGCTCGCGGCACCCGACACCCCGCGCCGACCCGGCGAATTGCTCCCGGCCCCTCGCCGCGCCACGGTTCGGCGTGCCACAATCCCGGATCAGCGGACGGATGTCCGCTGTGCGGTCGGAGGGACGGTTTCATGGAGATGCCCACAGGGTCGGCAGCACCGGGCAGCGGCGACGGACCGCTGTCCGGGCTGCTGGTCGCCGACTTCTCCCGGGTGCTGGCGGGCCCGTACGCGACGATGCTGCTGGCGGACCTCGGAGCCGAAGTGGTCAAGGTCGAGTCACCCGGCGGTGACGAGACCCGGACGTGGATGCCGCCGACCCGCGGTGAGACGTCCACGTACTACCTGGGGGTCAACCGCAACAAGCGCTCCATCGCCCTTGATCTGCGCGCGGAGGACGATGCCGTGGCGGCGCGTGAGCTGGCGCACCGGGCGGACGTCGTGATCGAGAACTTCAAGCCGGGCGCGCTCGCCAAGTACGGCCTGGACTACTACAGCGTCGCGGCCGGGAACCCCGGCGTGGTCTATGCCTCGATCAGCGGATTCGGGCCCGGCGCGGGCCGTCACGTCCCCGGCTACGACCTGATGGTGCAGGCGATCTCCGGTCTGATGAGCCTCACCGGCGACCCGGAGGGCGAGCCCTACCGGGCCGGCATCTCGGTCTTCGACGTGATGGCGGGAAACCACGCGACCATCGGCATCCTCGCCGCGCTACGGCACCGCGACGCGACCGGTGAGGGCCAGCACGTCGAGGTCAACCTGCTGTCCTCGGCGCTGTCCGGCCTCGTCAACCACAGCTCCGCCTATGTGGCCGGCGGCACCGTGCCCCATCGGATGGGCAACGCCCACCCGAGCGTCTTCCCCTACGAGCCCTTCCCCACCGCCGACCGCGACCTGATCGTCGCCGCCGCCAACGACGGCCAGTTCCGGCGGCTGTGCGAGGTCCTCGGCATACCCGACACGGCCGACGACCCGCGGTTCGCGCACAACAAGGACCGCACCGCACGCCGCGCGGAACTCCGGCCGCTGCTGGTGGAGCGGCTGGCCACCCAAGGCGCGGCCGAGTGGTTCGACGCCCTGGTCGCCGCCGGGGTACCGGCCGCGCCCATCAACACCATCGACGGAGGCTTCGCCACGGCCGAGCGCTTCGGACTCGACCCGGTCGTCGAGGTGGGCGAGGGCGAGCGGGCCGTCCCCATGGCACGTCACCCGATCACGTTCTCCGCGACACCGGCCCGCTACGAGCTGCCACCCCCCGAACTCGACGAGCACGGCCCCGAACTCCGCAAGTGGCTCACGGCACCGCGAACCCCGCGCACGACCGAGGAGGACAACCGTGACTGACCGGCCGGCGTCCTACCCCACGGCGCTGGGGGCCTCTTCCCCCACCGCGATCACGCTGCTCGGCACGGACCTCGCCCGCGATGTGATGGGCCAGGTCGGATTCGGCGAACTCGCCTACTGGCTCGCCACCCAGCGCCGCCCCACCCCCGGCCAGGTACGGGTCTTCGAGGCCGTCCTCGCCGCGCTGGCCGACCATGGCTTCACTCCGACCGCGATCGTCACGCGCCTCACCTATCTGTCGGCGCCGGACTCGGTGCAGGGCGCGCTCGCGGCCGGGCTGCTGGGCGGCGGCTCCCGCTTCCTCGGGGTCACCGAGGACACCGGGACCTTTCTGCACGAGGTCGTCGAACGCCATCCCGGTCCGCTGCCGGACGACGAGGCGGGATGGGACGCCCTCGCACTGGAAACCGTACGCGCGCGACGGGCGGCCGGGCGGTTCGTTCCCGGTCTCGGCCATCACGTCCACAAGGGCGGCGACCCACGCACCCCCCGGCTCATGGAGATCGCGGCCGAGGAGAAGCAGTTCGGCCCCCACCTGTCGCTGTTCGCCGCGATCGGCCGGACGCACCCGCAGGTCCTGGGCAAAACCCTGCCGCTGAACGGCGCCGGGGTGTGCGGGGCCGCACTGGCCGACCTGGACCTGCCCATCCCGCTGCTGCGCGGCTTCGCACTGCTGGCCCGTACCGCGGGGCTGATCGGCCAGCTCGCCGAGGAGATGCGGCATCCGGTCGCGAACGACATCTTCCTCTCCGTCGACCTCGACAACCGGCCCGTCGCCCCCGACCCGCACCCCGGAAACCTGCCATGAGCCGGTCACCGGCGCGCGAGCCCTTCGTCCTGCTCGTCCACGGCGCCCACCACGGCTCCTGGTGCTGGGAGGAGGTGACAGAACGGCTGCGCGCGGCCGGCGTCCGCGGCCACGCCATCGACCTCCCCCTCACCTCCTTCACCGACGACACCGAGGCGGTCCGCGCCGCCGTACGCGAGGCGGCGGGACACGGCCCCGTACTGCTGGTCGCGCACAGCTACGGCGGCCTGCCGGTCTCGGCCGGCGGGCACGCGGCGGCACGCCTGGTCTACGTCGCCGCGCGGATGCCGCTGCCCGGCGAGTCCCCGGCACAGCTGACGCCCACCTGGAACGACCCCGCCTTCCACCGATTCCTACGGGCGGCCCCCGACGGCACGGTGACCCTGCTGCCGGCCGCCCGTGAGGCGCTCTACTCCGCCACGCCTCCCCGATACGCCGAGCGCGCGGCGACCCTGTGGCGGCCGATGAGCAGCCGGGTGCCGGATACGCCTCTCGACGACCCGGCATGGCTGACGGTCCCCAGCGCGTACGTCGTGTGCGCCACGGACCGGACCGTACGCCCCGAGGCACAGCGCGCCTGTGCCACACGTGCTGCCGCACACGTCGAACTCGACTGCGACCACTCGCCCTTCTACTCCGCACCCGAGCCACTGGCCCAATTCCTTGCCACGCAGGCTGCTCTCCTCGTACCCCAGTGAAAATTCGAGGCGCATCGTGATCGAACGGAGCTGATCGAACGGAGCTGCTGAACCGTGCGTCACGAGTCGCTGTGACCCGCGTGGGAAACCTCTTGCCGGACGGTGGACACGGAGCAAGGTGATCCACAGGCCCGCCCCGGTTCAGACGCGCTGCCGGTCGGGCCAGGTCGCCGGCCCGGGCCACAGACCTGTACCCAGCGCCACTTCGAAGTGGGCGAGCGTTTCCATGTCCGGCAGGACCAATCCCTCGGAGCAGCCCGACTGATGGTCGCGTGGGGGCCTCCGGCTTCGTCCCCCAGGACTGTGAGAAGCGCAGGCGCTGGAGCGCTGGTTGTGCGGATGCCCACGCCGCCCCAGCCCCAGTCTGCGGGAGCGGCATTGCAGCGCCTGCACGGCGACCGCCACGCCGTCGTGCAGGCGCCGCGACCGTCGCACCGCCGTCGCCTTGTCGCGCCATGCGATCGACCTCGGCGTCGACCATGTGGACACCGCCCAGTTCTACGACAACGGCTTCGTCGACGACGTCATCCGCGAGGCGCTCCGGCCCCAGGACGACGTCCTGGTCGTCAGCAAGGTCGGCGCTGTCTCCGATCCCGGAGGTCCCGCCCCGCTGCGTCTCGCGCAGCGGCCCGAAGAGCTGCGGGCCGGCATCGAGGACAACCTCGCCACGCTCCAGCTGGAGCAGACCCCGATGATGAACCTCCGCCGTGCCGATGCCGGGCTCACGATCCTTGTGGGGGGCCCATCCGGTTCATGACGTAATCCAGGCTGAGCTCCGCCTCCGGGTCCGCCAAGCCGCCGGAGCCGCCGGAGCCGTCATGGCCGAAGGCCCGGGCTTTCTCGGACGCGCTCGGTGGCTTCGGGGGAGAGGACCCGGCGGTCACCGGCAGGCCGCGGCGGGCGAGAATCCCGTACAGGGCGCAGGCCCCATGGGCCGTGCTGTGACCGTTCACGGCCGGTATCCCGGCGGCCCGCCAATTGGGGGAGCCGGCCTCGGCGGCGGCGTTGGCGTCGGGGTGTACAGGGGCATGCCAGACTGCTCTGTCGGATCCTCCACCCGGCGCGCCTCGATGGCGGGACCGAACGCCGGTCGCGCCACCGGCCACTCGACTCGGCCGCAGCCGGCGTTAAGGTGGACCTAAGCGGACTGGTGTCCGCTACGCGGGAAAGCGTAGCGGCCAGATATCCGGTCGGTAAGGGGTTCGGGCGTGAGCCCGGAAGGAGGGGAAGTGGAGCCCAGAAGCGACGGGCCTCAGCGCTCGGACGCGCAGCGCAATCGGGAGCGGATTCTGGAGGTGGCGCTGGCCGAGTTGTCGCGTGCCGTGGACGTCCCGCTGAGCTTGATCGCCAAGAAGGCGGGGGTTGGGCAGGGCACCTTCTATCGCAACTTCCCCAACCGTGAAGCGCTCGTCCTGGAGGTCTACCGCCACGAGGCGCGACTGCTCGCCGACACTGCGACGGAACTGCTCAAGACCCGGGCGCCCGACCGGGCCCTGCGTGAATGGATGGACCAGCTCGCCCGCTTCGCCGTCGCCAAGGCCGGCCTGTCGGACGCGATGCGTCAGATCGTCGGCACGACGGAGGCCTCGGCGCAGCCGGGATACGCACCGGTGGCCGAGGCGATCGAGGCCCTGCTCGCGGCCAATCATGAAGCCGGCACCATCCGTCCAGGGGTGACCTTCAGCGACTTCACCCTGGCCATCGCCGGCATCTGGCAGATCGACACCCGTGGGGACTGGCAGGCCCAGAGCGCTCGACTTCTGGATCTTGTCATGGACGGGCTGCGTGCGGGAGCGCCCGCGCTGGAGTGAGGAGCGAGAGGTCGATGTCCCGGCGATCGACCTTGCCGAGCGGATAGTTGTCCGGTACGCATCTAGTATCGGACAACTGTCCGAGCAACCCGGCGGCCCTCGGTGACGTGACGGACCGGATCACTGTCAACGTACCCGCAGGGCGGTCGCCGGGTACCGAGAGCTCGGTCAAACGCTCGACGACGGGGCGTGCGACAAGCACCCGGTTGGCCGCTGTGCACGCCTGCCCGCCGTTGTGCGTCTTGGCCACCATCAGGGCATCGATCGCCGGCTCGATCTTTACGTCGTCCGGTCGTCCGGTCGTCCAGGTCGACGAAGGCGGCGTTCCCACCGAGCTCCATCGAGCGCTTCAGGACCCGGTCCGCAGCCCCCCCTCAGCAGGGTGCGGCCGACCTCGCGGCGAGCGGCTGTGTCAGCCCTGGCCGAGACAGCCGTGTTCCACCAGCCGGGTGGCTAGTCGATGGTGGCGGGAGCGATGTTCTTGTTGTGGCGGAGCAGGTTCCGCGGATCCCATACGGCCTTGATCTCGGCGAGTCGCCGGTACTTGGCCCCGCTGCCGAACACACCACGTCGCCAGGCCTCGCCCTGATCCTCGGTGAGGTTGGTGTAGGCGTTGGGCAGCGTGTACGGGCGCAGGGCGGACGCGGTCGCGTCGGCCCACTCGTCGAACGGCGCGTCGTGTTCCCGCTCCGTCCATACCGACGCGGCCTCCCACAGCCAGGACGCACCGGTACGGGAGAAGGCGGTGGCGTCTTCGTCGACGTCATCGGAGAGCGCACCGCCCAACGACCATACGTTGATCGTGGTCATCGTGCCCGGTGCGTTCGGCATGGCGGCCAGGCGCTCGACCAGTGTGTCGACCACGGGTTCGCTGAGCGTGGCGAGGTAGCCGCCCCGTGACAAGGTGCGCTGCCCGTAGGGGACGAACGCATCCAGCATGCTGTTCGTCTTGAGCCAGGTGGTGGGGCCCACCGTGTTGATGACGGGTGCGCCGAGCGTGGAGAGCCGCCCGATGATCTCTTCTGCGTCTCTGAGAAGCCCGGTGTAACACGGGATGAGGATCAGGATCGGCTTGCCGTGCATCTCCTCGGGCAGCCGGGGAAGCGGCGGCGCGAGAGTGAGCGTGGTCCCCAGGCCGAGTTCGCGGGGCGCGTCGGCCATGAAGGCGTGCAGCTCGGACAGTACGGCGGCGGCCTGCTCGCCGGGGAGGACGATCTGCCCGGAGACGACGCCCGGGCCCAGGGCGTGGGCACGGTACTCGAAGGTGGTGACGACGCCGAAGTTGCCGCCGCCTCCGCGTAGTGCCCAGAACAGATCCGGGTTCTCCTTCTCGTCCGCGCGGACCTTCCGGCCGTCGACGGTGATCATCTCGCAGGCGAGCAGGTGGTCGACGGTGGCCCCGAACCGGCGCATCAGGTGGCCGACTCCGCCGCCGAGGGTGAGTCCGGCGATACCGGTCGTGGTGACGGTGCCGGACGGCACCACCAGGCCGTGCTCCTGCGTGGCCGTGTCCAGTTCGCCGAGTACGACACCGGCCTGGGCCCGCACGGTACGAGTCTGCGGATCGACGGTGATCTCGCGCATGCCGGACAGATCCAGGACGAGGGCACCGCCCGGCATGGCATGGCCGTCGGCGCCGTGGCCGCCGCCGCGCACCGCGACGGGCAGATCGCGCGCTGACGCGTAACGCATGGCGGTCGCGACGTCGTCCTCGTCGACACAGCGGGCGATCAGCGCGGGCGGCGTGTCGGCGGTACGGCCGTTGAAGACAACCCTGGCCGCGTCGAAGCCGTCGTCTCCGCTGCGGAGGACGGCACCTCGGAAGCCGGGTGCGAAGTCGTCGTGGGTGGGGATGTGGGGGGAGAGCTGGTCGAGCTCATGGGTGTCTTTGTGTGCCTTTCTCGAGCGGGCGGCCTGCTGGTGCGGCCCCCCGGTGGTGCGGAGTGGTGCTCACGTCATGCGAGGTCGGAGAGGTCTTCCGGCGTGAGGGTGGCGTGAGGGTGATCGATCCGGCGGCCATGTTCTCCGCCAGGTGGGTGGGGGCCCGTGCCGGGGATGGCGAGGGTGACGGGGGAGGAGGCGAGGAGCCAGGCCGGGGCGATCTGGGGGACCGCGGCGCCATGCCGTTCGGAGACCTTGGCCAGGCGGTCGGCGGAGAGGTCGCTCGTGCCGCCGCCGAGCGGGAAGAACGACACGAAGGCGATGCCGGCCTCCTCGCAGGCCGTCAGGAGCGCGGCGTCGTCACGCTTGCCTGCGTGGAAGTGGTTCCGCACGGCGACGACGGGCGCGATCGCATGGGCCTCGGCGAGTGTTTCGAAGCGTTCGGCGACGGACTGACGGACTGGTCGTGTGGCGGTTCCGGCATGCCGATGCGCAGGGAGACGAGGTCGAGGCGGTCGATGCCGAGGTTTCGGGGTTCGTTTCGAAGTTCGCCTCGATCATCGGCCGCAGGGCGACCGGATCGGTGGTCAGCTGCAGTCCGCCGTCGGGGGTGTGCCACGGGCTGACCTCGGTGGCGAGGACGAAGCCGGCCGGGTAAGGGTGCAGGGCCTCGCGGATCAGGGCCCGTTGGCGCTGACGGTGCCGTCGTCGCCGACGTGGAAGGAAGCGGTGTCGATGTGGTTGACGCCGAGCTCGACGGCGCGGCGCAGGGCGGCGCGACCGGTTTCGGGTCGCGGGCCGGGCCGATCATGCCGTTGGCGGACAGGCGCATGGCTCCGAAGCCACTGCGGTTGACCGGCAGGTCGCCGCCGAGCGGGAAGTCGTGTGAGGTGGGGGAATCGTGGCTCGTCGTCAGTCCGTGATGACGGCGTCGCGATGGATCCACTCGGGGCTGTGGGCCGCCTTGTACATGAAGTCGGCGACATCCGCGCGGCTGATCGACGGGTTGCCCTTCATCGGGAGACGCTCGCCGACGAGGTAGGTGCCCTTGGCGGGGCCCTTGGTCAGCATGGTCGGGTAGACCAGCGTCCAGTCCAGGCCGCTGGAGCGGATCGCCTTCTCGGAGAGCTCCTTGTTCGCGTAGACGTTCCGCAGGAACGTGCTGTACATGACCTTCTGCGCGGCGCTCGCCGACCGGTAGGTGTCGCCCACGCCGAATGACGACAGCCAGACCAGGCGGGAGACGCCCACTTCCTTGGCCGCGCCGATCACGGCCGCCGCGGCGCGGGTGAACAGGTCGTCGGCGCGTATGGATGTGCTCCTGCCGAGAGCCGAGATGACGACGTCCTGGCCGATCATGGCCTTGGCGACATCGTGGTGCGAGGTGGCGTCTCCGGCCACCACGGTGACCTGGCCCGCCAGGTCCTCCAGCGCCTCCGGCCTGCGTGCCAGGACTGTGACCGTGTCGCCGGACTGGAGGGCCAGGTCGACGACATGGCGACCGGTGGGGCCGGTCGCACCGAGAATGAGCAGATTCATGGCAAGGAAACCTTCCGTGTGCGTGGAGCTGCGGGGCTGCCGCCACCGAAGCGGACAGTTGTCCGCAACCCTGAAAAACGTACCGGACGACTATCCGGTTAGTAAGCGGTCGTCAGGCTCCCTACCCAACCGGACGCCTGTCCGTTACGTTGGGATTCGACGTGGAGGGGTTGCGGTTGAAACGGGGAAGGTGCCGCTGGAGCCCTGGACGCGGATGCGGTGGCCGCGCTTGAAGCGGTACGCCGTGGGCCACGGCCGCACCGTCGCGCACCAAATCCAGTCTGCGCCGGTGAGGCTGACCAGGCCGTCGCAGACATTGAAGGAACGGCCCTTCGCGTCCACGTCGCGCAGACGGACGAAGACATCGGCGTACGGCAGGCTGGAGCGGAAGAAGATCTCCGCGCTCACCTCTCCGATCACCTCGACGTCCTTGTCCAGCACGGCAGTTGTGTAGGTCAGGACGTCCGGCCGGGCCTCCAGCTTGGTGTTGTCCACGAGGCCGTGCTTCTGCAGGGTCCGCATGCGCCCGCCGCCGACCGTGAGGGTGGGGTCGGACGGGCCGTAGCGGTAGCCGTCCGGGGCACCGAGCCGCCGGGCAGGTCGGTGGACAGGGCGCCGCCGGGCTGGAGGTGGAAGCGCCGCGGCTCATACCCCGGGGGCGGCCGGGACGGGAAGTCGTGCCACTTCCCCCCGCCCATGACGAACAGACGTACCGGGGTGCGCTCCGGCGGCTGTTCGCCCCGGGCGTGGGCCAGGTCGAACTCCAGTGCCTCGCGGGCCGCCGGTCCGTCCATCGCCCTCGCCCAGTGCGGCCACGGACCGATCGTGACCCGGTGTATTCCGGGTCCGGTCTCCTGAAAGACGCGGAAGTCGCGTAGCCGGCCGGGCGGGAAGATGTCGTACCAGCCGCCGACGAGACTGGCCGGCACGGTGATGTCGGCGACCCGGGCCGTGTGGTGGGCCGCCTGCCAGAAGGGGGCGTCGGCGTCGTGGTCGAGGACGTTCTGGATGTAGGCGTTGCGGTGGCCCAGGACGGCGGTGTCGGCCCCGTTGAGCGGCAGCGCGCGCAGGCCGCGCAGGATCTCCCGCTCCTCCAGCGGGTTGCGCGGATTGGGGAACCGGCGTTCCCGGCGGAGCTGGACACCACGGGAATCATGGCCTTGACCTGAGCCGGCACGGCGTCGGCCACCGCCCACTCGTACGGCTCGCGGCTCCGCGGCGGTCGACCGGAGCCGGATGCCGCAGGCGGTTCCAGCTCACCCTGAGCGATCACCACTGCCTTCACCTGGGCCAGGTCCTCCAGGTGGTCGGGGCCCATGGAGCGGCCCGAGCCGCTGTGCTTGTAGCCGCCGAAGGGGGCGACGCACGCCGCCCCCTTCCGCCCTCGCCCGGCCGCCTTCACCAGGCCGGCTGGCGGCCACCGCTTGCCGCGAACTGATCGGAACCGGCTCGGCCGGGTGCCGGCGGAACGGTTCACCGCGGCCGGCGGAGGAACGCAGCCGCCCGCCGGCTGAGGTGGACGCGCTTTCCGTGCCCATGCCGAGCTGGTCGAGCCCGTCCGTCAAGGATCCGGGCTGGTGGCCGGTGCTCTTGTCCGCGCTTGCAGCCGTGCCGCCGATGCCCCGTCGCCGGCCGATGCCGGAACCGGGATGTCGTCCAGCAACAGCGCGCCGCCGGTCAGCGCACGCGGACCGGAAGCGAGGCGAATCCCCGAGTGATGTTGTTCAGAGCGCGCACCGGCTCGCCGTCGAGATCGATCCGCTCCACCCGCTCGGCCAGTGCCGTCAGCACGGCGTGCGCCTCCAGGCGGGCGAGCCCCTGCCCGGCGCAGCCGTGGTTGCCGAAGCCGAAGCCGAGGTGGTCGACGGGGTTGCGGCGGACGTCGAAGCGGTCGGGGTCGGGGAAATGGCGTTCGTCGCGGTTCGCGGCGCCATAGCTGTGCAGGACCCGGGCTCCCGCCGGGAGCACGACGCCCTCGCCGAGGTCCACCTCGCGTGTGGTGACCCGGGAGAAGAGCTGGATGGGGCTTTCGATCCGGACGATCTCGTTGAACGCGGACGGCACCAGCGAGGAGTCGGTGCGCAGTGCTTCCCACTGCTCGGGGTGACGGGCGAACAGCCACATCCCGCTGGACAGGGCGGAGATCGTGGTGTCGAAGGCGGCCACCACATAGCCGGCGAGCAGCCCGATCGCCCCCTCGACGGGAATCTGCCCGCTCTTGTGGGCCTCCAGCACCGTCCAGCCGAAGCCGCCCGGAACGAGGTCCTCCTTGGCGACCACCTCGGTGAGGTAGGCCATGAGCGCCTCCACCCTGGGAACGGAGGCCGCCGTACGCGGCACCTCGGGGCCGGCCGAGTCGAACCAGCCGGCCGCCATGTCCAGCAACTGGTCACGGCCCTCCTGCGGCCAGCCGATCAGGTCCATGATCACGTGGACCGGGAGGTCCTGCGCGAGATCGGTGACCGCGTCGAAGGACCCTCGCTCCAGCAGCCGGTCCACAAGCACTCGCGCCCTGCGGTCGATGTCCTCGGCCATCGGTCGCAGGGCGCGCGGCGACAGCCGCTCGGTGAACAGCTTCCGCTGCTCGGTCTGCGCGGGCGGGTCCATGTTGATCAGGGCGCTGCTCCACGCCTGGTTGAAGCCGTCGTTGAGTCCGATGCCCTGCGCGGAGGAGAAGGTCTCCCAGTCGCCGAGTGCCGAACGCACCTGCTCGTAGCGGGAGATGAACCACAGGTCGTGGCGGGTGAGGTAAGCGGCTGGGCCCAGGTCCCGCAGACTCCTGTACTGGGGGTAGGGGTCGGTGAGCGCCTGGTCGCTGAACAGGTCGGCGTCAGAGGTCGGAGCGGCTGTGGCAAGTGTCATGACGATCTCCTTGTTGATGGGAAGTCCAGGGCGGTTCAGGAGACGAGCGCGCGCAGGCGCGCGACGGGGATACGGTGGTTGAGGGCCGCCGCCACCTGGCCGCCCGGCCGGTCCCAGCGCAGCAGCGCCGAGTGCTCGGCCGGCGAGCCCTTGAGGACGACCGGCTGTCCGACGGCGGGCAGCGTCCCGGCGAGTTTCACGGCGAGCCCGAACGCCTCGGTCCAGAAGTACGGCCGGAGGACATGGGCTTCCGCCTCGTCGCCGCGCAGCAGGGCTGCGACCCCGGCCCGGGCCTGGGCGACGGCGCTGTCCCAGTGCGGGGTACGGCGAAAGCGTCCGTCCCCGGTGGGGAAGGCGGCGACATCGCCCACGGCGACGACGTCCGGGGACCCGGCTCGGCACCGCTCGTCGACCACGACGCCGTCGAGCAGCGTGAGACCGGAGCCCGTCAGCCACTCGGTGTTGGGCAGACAGCCGACCGCCGTCACCACGAGGTCGGTCTCCAGTCGGGTGCCGTCGGCGAGCCGGGCGCCGTAGGGCATCGGCGTTACCCCGTCCGGCGCCACCACCATCCGCACCCGCCGCTCCCGGGCGGCCTCCCCGAACAGCCCGGCCAGATAGGACCCCAGGCTGCCGACGAGCGGCTGCCGGACGTCGACGACCGTGACGGACACGCCCAGTTCGGTGGCGGCGGACGCGATCTCCATGCCGAGGAAGCCGCCCCCCAGCACCAACAGGCTGCTGGCGCGGGTGAGTTCGGTGTGCAGCCGGAGCGCGTCGTCGAGGGTGCGCAGGACGCGCTCACCCGGGTGGCCGAGCGTGCGGGCCCGTGCTCCGGTGGCGATGACGAGTTTGTCGTACGGAAGGTCGTAGCCGCGTGAGCCGCCGTCCGTCACCCGGACGCGACGGGCGTCGAGGTCCAGACCGGTGGCCGTGGTGCCGAGGAGAACGTCGGCCTCACCGGTCGTGGGCAGCGGTACGGAGTCCGCGGCCTCGGTGCCCTTCAGTACGCCCTTGGACAACGGCGGGCGGGCGTAGGCGGGGTGCGGCTCGTCACCGACGAGGGTGATCGAGCCGTCCCAGCCCTGGGCCCGCAGCTCGTCCACCGCCGTGGCGCCCGCCAGTGACCCGCCCACCACGACCGCGCGCCCGGCCGCCGTCATCGCCGAACCCGCAGCGCGGCGACGGGGCAGGCCCGGGTGGCCGCCTCGGCCTTGGCGGCCAGGTCCTCCGGGACCTCGGGCAGCAGGACGGTGACGACGCCGTCGTCGTCGATGCCGAACACCTCGGGTGCGGCCTGTTCACAGAATCCGAAGCCGTCGCAGCGGTCTTCGTCCACGTCGATGCGCAACATGCCGACCACGATCGGCGCGGCGACCGCGGGGGACCATGGGTGGTTCTACGGGGTGGGTACCTGATTCGTGTGCGCGGCCACCCAGGCGGCGATCTCGGTACGGGAGCGAAAGCCCAGCTTGGCGAGGATGTGCTCGACGTGGCCGTCGACCGTACGGGGCGAGAGCACCAGCTCCGCGGCGATTCGCCGGTTGCTCATGCCACGGGCCACGAGCGCGGCCACCTCCCGCTCACGGCGGCTCAGCGGGTCCGCGGCGGCTGCCGGTTCGGCCCGTGCGACGGGAGGGTCGAGGGCGTCCGCGATGGCCGGTCCCGGGGCGTCGTGGCCGCCGCCCTCCGCGAGCGCCCGCTCGTATCCGGCCGTCCCCAGGGCCCGTACGACCGTCTCCTCGCATCGCGCGTGGTGTTCGGCCAGATGCGGGCCGAACGCGGTGATACCGGTACCGATCTTCCGCCACAGGGCGCGGATGGCGCCCAGCAGCCGCCCGGCCCGTGCGCAGTCGCCGTCCGAGGCCGTGATCCAGGCCAGCAGTTCCAGCATGAGCGCTGTGCCGACGTAGTCGTTGAAACCGCGCTGGATCTCCAGGCCCGCTCGTGCGAACGCCAGTGCGCGGGGGCCGTCCCCGCGCACCCACGCGTCGTGGCCCAGTGCCCACAGCGCGTAGGAACGGCACCACCGCTCGCCGTGCTCCTCCGCGGCGGCGACCGCGCGGCGCCCCGACTCGGCCGCCCGCGGATCGCCCAGATGGGCCCGGGCGACGCTGAGCTGGAAAAGACAGAACAGCGCGCCCGGCCCCTCACCCGCCGCGATCTGGGCGCTCACCGCGCCCTCGTACAAGGAGACGGCCTCGTCGAGGCGCCCCAGAAACAGGGCGGAGGTGCCGCGCAGGCCCTGTACATAGGCGCGGACCACCGGGTCATCCAGCCGTTCGCCGAGTTCGTCGGCCTCGGTCAGCCAGCGGTCGGCGCTGCGGTGGTCTCCCTGCAGCAGCGCCGCCCAGGCACCCGCCCACAGGGCGCCCGCCCGCGCCGCGGTGGGCTCGGGCGCGGCCGTCAGGGCACGCTCGATGCGGTCCCGGCCCTCGCCGAGGAAACCGTCGGCACACCAGTGGAAGCGCAGGGCGGCGACGAGCGCGAGCGCTGCCTGCGCGTCGCCCGCCTCCACGCCCTCGTACTCCAGCGCCAGCCGCAGATTCGCGTGCTGCGCCCGCAGCCGGGCCAGAGCGTCCTCCTGGCCGGGGCCGTACCAGGCGGCGGCCGAGGACTCGGCCAGCGCACGGAAGAAGTCACGATGCCGGCGCAGCAGCCGGCGTTTTTCGCCCGACTCGGCCAGGCGCCCGCGGCCGTACTCGCGGATGGTCTCCAGCATCCGGTACTGCGGCCGGCTCTCGTCCTCGGAGGTGAGGACGACGGACTGCGCGACCAGCCGGTCGAGATGGTCGAGGATCTCGCCGCGTGGCAGGCCGTCGCCGCAGCACACGTCCTCTGCCGCCGCCAGGTCGAAGCCCCCCGCGAAGACCGACAGCCGTCTCCACAGCAGCTGTTCCGCGGGCGAGCACAGTTCGTGGCTCCAGTCGATCAGGGCCCGCAGAGTGCGCTGGTGCGGCCTGGCCGTGCTGCTGCCGGCGGTGAGCAGGCCGAAGCGGTCCTCCAGCCGCTCCACGAGCTGGTCGACCGTCAAGGTGCGCAGCCGGGTCGCGGCCAGTTCGATGGCCAGCGGAAGTCCGTCGAGGCGCTCGCAGAGCCGGGTGACCGCCTCCCGGTTCGCGTCGGTGATCCGGAACGACGGACGGACGGCCGCGGCCCGGTCCCGTACCAGTTCGACCGCCTCGTCCGGCACCGACAGGGGCGCCACCGTGAGGACGCATTCGCCCGTGAGACCGAGCGAGGCGCGGCTCGTCGCCAGGACGCGCAGTCCGGGCGCGGCGCCCAGCAGGGACTGGGCGAGGCGGGCGCAGGCGTCGGCCAGGTGTTCGCAGTTGTCCAGCACGACCAGCGTCCGGCGCCCGGCCAGGTGGTCGGCGAGCCGGTCGCCGACGGGGCCGGGCCCGAGGTCCGGCACGCCCAGGGCGGTAGCGGTCGCGCCCGGCACCGCCGACGGGTCCCGTACGGGGGCCAGATCCACCAGCCACACCCCGTCGGGGAAGCCCTTGCTCATCGAGGCCGCCGCCTCCAGGGCGAGCCGGGTCTTGCCGACGCCGCCGACTCCGGTGAGCGTGACCAGCCGCGCTGTTTCGAGACGGCGGCGAATCTCCGCGATGTTCCGCCGCCGTCCCACGAAGCTGCTGAAGACAGCGGGCAGGTTTCCCGAAGCCGGACCCGTCACGTTCTCTCGCCTCCCGTGGTGGGGATGTGGCGTAACGCTAAGGAAACCTGTCGGTCCAGGGCAAGAGGCGAGCGGGCGTGCCGGACTGAACGACGCCACCCTCCACCAGGGCGGGCCGGAGACACGGTCGGGGGCCGCGTGACCGCCGGGACAGCCGAGGGGGTGGGTACCGCGCCCCGGACCGGGGGTTGGTGGCGCATCGCCGGCGTGGATGGCGGTGCGGCTCCGGCCCGGGGCACGGTGGTTCGGGAGGGGCCGGCCGCGGCAACAGGGGCCGGCTGGGGCATCAGGAGGCGGCGGGCGTGGTGGTCAGTTGCCGTGCGATCAGCTCCATGACGGAGGGGTCGGCCAGTGTGGTGGTGTCGCCGGGGCGGCGGTCCTCGGCCAGGTCGCGGAGCAGCCGGCGGGTGATCTTCCCGGACCGGGTCTTGGGGAGTTCGGGGACGATGACGATACGGCGGGGTTTGGCGATGGGGCCGAGGGTGGCGGCGACATGGGCGCGCAGCTCGTCGATGACGGCCTCGCCGTCCGCTTCCGTGCCGCCGCTGTCGCGCAGGATGACGAAGGCGACGATGGCCTGGGTGGTCTGCGGGTCGGTGACGCCCACGACGGCCGCCTCGGCCACCGAGGGATGCGAGACGAGCGCCGATTCGACCTCGGTGGTGGAGATGTTGTGGCCGGAGACGAGCATGACGTCGTCGACGCGGCCGAGGAGCCAGATGTGGCCGTCGGTGTCCTTCTTGGCGCCGTCGCCCGCGAAGTACAGGGGCGATGTGATTTCTTCGCCGGAGGATGACACGGTCGTACGGCTGAAGCGGGACCAGTAGGTGTCGACGTAGCGGTCGTCGTCGCGCCAGATGGAGCGGGGCATGGACGGCCAGGGCTCGGTGAGGACGAGATAGCCGCCGCTGCCCTCGGGCACCGGTCGGCCCTCGTCGTCGACGACCTCGGCGCGGATGCCCGGCAGTGGGGTCATGGCCGATCCCGGCTTGGTCGCGGTGACTCCGGGGAGGGGCGCGATCATCATGGCGCCGGTCTCGGTCTGCCACCAGGTGTCCACGATTGGGCAGCGGCCACCGCCGATCTTCTCGCGGTACCACATCCATGCCTCGGGGTTGATCGGCTCGCCGACGCTGCCCAGGAGCCGCAGGGAGGTCAGGTCGTAGCGGGCGGGGATGTCGTCGCCCCACTTCATGCAGGTGCGGATCGCGGTGGGGGCGGTGTAGAGGAGGGTGACGCCGTATTTCTCGACGATCTCCCACCAGCGTCCGGTGTGCGGGGTGTCCGGTGTGCCTTCGTAGATCACCTGGGTGGCGCCGCCCGCGAGCGGGCCGTAGACGATGTAGGAGTGGCCGGTGACCCATCCGACGTCGGCGGTGCACCAGTAGACGTCGGTCTCGGGCTTGAGGTCGAAGACGGCGTGATGGGTGTAGGCGGCCTGGGTGAGGTAGCCGCCGGTGGTGTGGACGATGCCCTTCGGCTTTCCCGTGGTGCCGGAGGTGTACATGATGAACAGCGGGTGCTGGGCGTCGAAGGCCTCCGGGGTGTGCCGGTCGCTCTGGGCGGGGACCAGATCATGCCACCACAGGTCCCGCCCGGGGGTGAGGGGCACCTCCTCGCCCGTGCGGCGCACGACCAGGACGTTGCGCACGCCGGGGCAGGACTCCAGGGCCCGGTCGACCGCGGGCTTGAGGGGTGTGGGCTTGCCGCGGCGGTAGGAGCCGTCGGCGGTGATGAGCAGCTTCGCGTCGGCGTCCTGGATGCGGTTGGCCACCGCGTCGGCGGAGAAGCCGCCGAAGACGACCGAGTGGATGGCACCGATACGGGCGCAGGCGAGCATGGCGATCAGGGTTTCGGGGATCATCGGCAGGTAGAGGGCCACCCGGTCGCCCGCCGTGATCCCCAGTGAGGTGAGCGCGTTCGCGGCGCGGGACACCTCGCGGAGCAGGTCGGCGTAGGTGAGGGTGCGCGTGTCGCCGGGTTCGCCCTCGAAGTGGATGGCCACCCGGTTGCCGAGGCCGGCTTCCACGTGCCGGTCGACGCAGTTGTACGCGGCGTTGATCCTGCCGTCGGCGAACCAGCGCGCGAACGGTGCCCGTGACCAGTCCAGTACCTCACTCGGTGCCTCGGCCCAGGACAGCCGGCGGGCCTGTTCGGCCCAGAACCCGAGCCGGTCCTCGTCGGCGGCCCGGTAGGCGCCCGCGGTGACGTTCGCCGTCGCGGCGAATCCGGGCGGGGGCGGGAAACTGCGTTCTTCGCTCAGCAGGTTGGACAGCGGATCGGTGCTCATGGGCGTCTTCCTAAGGTGTCGAACAGCTGTGATGTGGCGGTGGGTGAGGCACGGGGAGGGATGGCTCGCGACCGATCACGTGCGCAGGCCGCAGTCGCCCGCTGCGTACGCACTTGAGGGAGACAGCCGCGGCGACCGCTGATCGTCTAATCGGCGCTGCCCGCGTTCTCGTTCTCGCTGTGAGCGATCCGCCAGAGCAGAAGGGCGACGGCGGCGCGTTGACGTCCGCCTGGTTTGGTGATCGCGTACCCGAGCTGGGACACGAGCCAGGTGAGGCGTTCCTGGAGAGTCGAATGGTGCACGTGCAGCTCGGAGGCGGCCTGCCGCAGGCTGGCCTGGTCGAGCACCGCTTGCAGGGTGTCGATCACCCAGGGGCGGGTGACCCGTACCTCGTCGAGGCGGAGTACGTCGCCGACGGCCCCCGCCTCCTGCGGAGTGATCCGTTCGGCGACGGCAGCCAGGGCTCCGAGGCTGTCGAACGCCACGACGCTCGGACCGGGCCCGTCCACGCGGTCGGCCAGTCGCAGCGCGACACGGGCCTGTTCCAGAGCGGTCGGCAGGTGCGCGG
>NZ_AEJC01000643.1 GCF_000317595.1 Streptomyces ipomoeae 91-03
GCTGCCCGGGGGCTAGCTGGTGAAGATGAAGTACTTCCAGGCGCTGTGCGTCGTCGTGTTCACGTTGTCGCCGGACGTCGTGTCGATGTACGAGGCGCGGATGCGGAAGCGGATGCCCTTGCTCGGGGTGCCGGTGAGCTCGGCCGCGCCGATGCCGTCGGACTCCAGGGGGAGGTACTCCGTGCCGGTGGTGCGCCAGGCGCCGTCGTAGTAGGCCTGGACCTGGAGCCGGTAGTCGCGGCCCGGGTAGTAGGTCATCCGGGTCGTGAACAGGGGGTCCACGGACTGGTGGAAGTAGTAGTACGTGTGGTTCCAGGCGTACGCGGTCTTGTAGTGACGGCTCGGGGTCGTCGAGACCTTCACCTTCGTGTAGACCTTGCTCGTCGCCGTCTTCGGCGCGTAGCGCGCGTCGCCCGCGAACTTCGCCGTGAGCTTGGTGTCACGGGTCAGGTCGAGGGTGACGGACAGGTTCCCGGAGGAGTTGACCGTGCCGGACTTGACCAGCTTGTTCGGCTTGTCGGAGCCGTAGGGGTCGGCCCAGATCTCGACCGTGCGGTTCTTGTACGTCGTACCGAGGTGGGCCGTGAACGTCACGTCCGCCCCGTACGAGTACACGTTGGCGTTCTTGTTGAGCGTCAGCGTGGTCGTGGCGCGCGAGACCTGGACCGTGTCGGACGCGGAGGCCGGCTCGTGCGTGGCGTCGCCCGCGTAGGAGACGGTGTACTTCACCGAACCACCGGCGGGCGGAGTGTCCTTGAAGGAGTACGAGCCGTCCGCCGCGACCGTGACCGGGGCGAGCGCCTTGCCCGACGGGGACTCCAGGTCGGTGCGGGTGACCGTGAGGGTGGTACCGGAGGCGAAGGCCGCGTCCGAGGTGAGCTTGCCGGTGACGGTCAGGGACTGGGCGCGGGTGGCCGTCGCGGGCGCGTTCACCGTGAGCGTGGTCGGGGACGGGGCCGGAGGCGGCGGCGGGGCCTCGGCGCCCAGGTCGCGCAGCGCGTAGCCGCCCGTGCTCACCGCGACCACCGCGAACAGGTGCGACTCGTCCGGCGTGAAGGCCAGGCCGCCGGGCGTGAGGACGCCGGCGTCGCCGGAGCCCTCAGCCGTGTTGGTGAAGTCGTACACGTGGGTGGCCGTGGTCGTGCCCGGCTCGTAGGTCCACACGTCCGGCTCGTACGCGCCGTCGATGCCCGCGGCGACCGTGCCGTCGGGGGCGATGTCTACGGCGTTGGGGTACGCGTCGGTCGGGTACTTGCCGTCCGGTGTCAGGTCCGAGGTCTTGTACACCTGGTGGAAATACGGGGCACCGCTGGCCACGACGAGCTGGGAGCCGTCGGGGGTGAGGGCGAGGTCGCGCAGGTTGCTCGCCACGTAGTCGCTGGTGTTGGGGCCGCCGGCCGTCTTCGTCGCCGTACCGGACGACACGTCGTAGACGGCGAGGCTGATCGGGCTCATGCCCTCGATGCCCGCCGCCAGCGTGTTGGGGGCACCGGGGGTCGAGGCCAGGGTCGGGGCCGCGTACCAGCCGCGGTCCTGCCCCAGCGTGACCACCGGATCGGCGCCGGACACGTCCAGCGAGCCGATGTTGCCCTGGGCCGCGGCGCCGTAGCCGAACCACAGCTTGCCGCCCGCCCACGCGGGGTACTGCGGGTCGGTGCCCTCCCCCGTCGGGTACCGCTTGGCCTCGGTGACCGTCGCCGTGTCGATGGCCACGATCGAGTCGTCGCCCGGCACCGCCGCGTAGAGCGTGCCGGAGTCGGGGGACAGCTCCAGGCCCTTGGCGCCGGGCAACGAGGCCACGGTGCCGACGACCTGGCCGGCGTAGTCGGTGGCCACGACCTGCCCGCCGGTCGGGTCGGAGACGAAGACCCGCTGGTGCACGCCGTCCACGACGATGTCGCCGGACGACTGCACCGGCAGGGGCGTACTGGTGTCGGCCGCGGCGGGCGTGGCCGAGCCGACCGCGAGCGCGGCCGAGCTGAAGAGGACGGCCAGAGCGGTGGCCGCCGGAAGGGTGCGTTTGCGCACGGTGTTCCCTAACTCCCGATCAGGGCGGGACTTGTTGATGAATCGGGGCGTGGGGGGTGGCTGGCTGGAGAGGGGGGTGGCCGGCCGGGGAACGGCTGTCCGGTGAGGGGCGGCTAGCTGGTGAAGATGAAGTACTTCCAGCCGCCGTACGTCGTCGTGTTGACGTTGTCGCCCGACGTCGTGTCGTGGTACTCGGAGCGGACCCGGAAGCGGATGTTCGTGGTCGGGGTGCCCGTCAGGGTGACGTCGGAGCGGCCCGCCGTGCCCAGGGGGAAGTAGTCCGAACCCGCGCTGTGCCAGGAGCCCTGGTAGTAGGCCTGGAGCACCATGCGCTGCTTGCGGCCGGGGTAGTACGTCATCGCGGTCTTCATGACCGGATCCACGGACTTGCGGATGTAGTAGTACTTGTGGCCCCACGCCGACTGGGTCTTGTAGTAGCCGCCGATCGTCGTGGACACCCTGACCTTGGTGTAGACGGTGTTCGTGACCGTCCTCGGCTTGTAGCGCGCGTCGCCCGCGAACTTCACCGACAGCTTGGTGTCGCGCTTCATGTCGAGGGTGACGGACAGGTTGCCCGAGGAGTTCACCGTCCCGGACTTCACCAGCGTCCTCGGCTTGTCGGAGCCGTACGGGTCGGCCCAGATCTCCAGCTTGCGGTTCTTGTACGTCGTACCGAGGTGGGCCGTGAACGTGACGTCCGCGCCGTACGCGTAGACGTTGCGGTTCTTGTTGAGCGTCAGCGTGGGCGTGGCGCGCGAGACCTCGACGGTGTCCGAGGCGGAGACGGCCGTGTGGTCGGCGTCGCCCGCGTACGACACCTTGTACGTCACCTTGCCGCCGGCCGGCGGGGTGTCCGTGAAGGAGAACGTGCCGCCGGTGCCCAGGGTCTTGGTGCCGAGCGACTTGCCGCTCGGGGACTCCATGTCGGTGCGCGTGACCGTCAGCGGTGTGCCGGCGGGCAGGGGCAGGGCCGAGGTGAGCTTGCCGGAGACGGTGAGCGGCTTGGCGCGGGTGGCGGTCGACGGGGCGTTGACCGTGAGGGTGCCGACGTACTTGCGGGGCTCGTCGACGACGTGGAACGACGTGATGTGGGATGAGGACGTCAGGACGAACAGCTTCCCGCCGTCGGGCGCCCACACCGCGCCATGCTTGTTCCACAGCGTGGAACCGTGCAGGTCGCGGACGCTGGCGGGCTGGTCCGCGCCCCTCGTGAAGACGTAGGTGTCGCCGGTGTCGTCCCAGTCGTCGATGGTCGCCGCGACTGTGCCGTCCGGGGCGATGCTGACGCCGAGCGGCTCGTTCGGCACCGGGAACGTACGCGTCTGCTCCAGGTCGGAGAGCCGGTACTCGGTGAGCGCGCGGTTGCCGGGGCCGGCCATCACCAGGTGGGTGCCGTCCGGGGTGAGGGCCGCGTCGTTGGGGAAGCCGCCCTTGTCGGCGGAGACCCGGATCACGGGCGTACCGGAGGAGATGTCGTAGACGATGACCGGACCGGAGCTGATGCCCGCGTCGAGCGCGACGAGCGTGCCCGGGTTGTCCGGGTCGGCGTACAGCATCGGCGGGCTGGCGTAGTCGTGGCCCCCGGCGAGGTCCAGCGTCACCGTCGGCGTCTCGGCGGTCACGTCGACCGCGCCGAGCCCCGAGTCCCACTGGTCGCCGTACGCGAACCACAGCTTGCCCTCGGCGTACGCCAGCCGGGACGGCATCGTCTTCGCGCCGGTCGCGTACTCGGCCTTCTGCGTCCCCGTCGCCGTGTCGATGGCGACGATCTTGTCGGCGCCGTACACCGCCGCGTACAGCGTGCTGTTGTCCGGGCTGAGTTCGAGGTCCCTGACCTGCGGCAGTCCGGTGATCTGGCCGACGATCACACCCGCGTACGTGGTGACGACGATCTTGTCGTTGTAGCGGTCGCTGATGAACAGCCGCTGGTGCGTGCCGTCCACGACCGTGTCGGCCGGCTCCGAGACCGCGAGGGGCCTGCTGCTGTCGGCGGACGCCGGTACGGCCGTGCCCACGGTGAGCGCGGCCGAGCTGAAGAGGACCGCCAGCGCGGTGGCGGCCGGAAGAGTGCGGATACGCACGGTTTTTCGAACCCCCCGGTTGCGAAAACGCAAGAGAAAAGCAAGAAAGCAAAAGAAAAGCAAGAAAGCGTCGCAGGGGCCTGAACGGCCTCCCGACGAATGTGCGAAGACTAAGTGATGGCTCTGACAGGAGGGTCACAGGGGGGTGCTCGACGGTGCGGATTGCTCCGGGCCGCCCGCCCCCGCCGGTTGCTCCGGGCCGCCCGTTCCCGCCGCAAGAAGCGTGAAAGGTTTTCTCCAGGTCCGTCGTGTGACCTGGGAGACGTGCGGGAGTTACCCGTACGGCATCCCAATCCGAAGGAGATCCTGTGTCCTTGACGCACCGCACGGTTCTCGGCGCAGCCGGCGCCGCTCTGTCCCTCGCCGGTGTCCTCGGCAGCGCGGTCACCGCCGAGGCGGCGGACAGTACCCGGTACAGCACGCACAAGGCGGCGGTGGCGGCGCTGACGAAGGGCGGCATGTCCTTCAAGATCGTGTCCAGCGGCAACTGCAACCTGCACAAGAAGGGCTACAAGAGCTGTACCTCGCTCGACGAGGTGCGCAAGGCGAGCATCACCGGCATCCGCGCCTTCAAGTCCAAGAGCAAGTGCGCCATCACGATCACGGGCGGCACCGAGGACGGCCACGCCGGTGGCACCACGTCCAAGGGCAAGACGCACTGGATGGGCTGGAAGCTGGACATCTCGCCGACGAGCTGTGTGAACAAGTACGTGACGACCAAGTTCAAGTACGCCGGCAAGCGCGGTGACGGCGCCAAGCTCTACAAGTCGCCCAGCGGCAACATCTACGCCCGCGAGAGCAACCACTGGGACATCCTCTTCAACAAGGCCGCGGCCTGACGTACGACACGGCCGCCGTCTGAGCGTCTGAGGGTTCGGCGGCGGCCGGACACCTGCGGCACCCCGGGGGATGCCGCAGGTGTCCGAGCCCGGCGGCTCAGGCGTCCGGGTTGAACTGCGCGAGGCCGGCGCTCAGCCCCCGAGTTGATCCGGGGCGATGGCGTGGTGCCGGTAGTCCTTGGGAGGTAAGCCATAGGCGCTACGGAACGCCCGGCTGAAGTCGGCGGCTCGCGGGAAACCCCAGCGAGAGGCAATCGCGTGGATGGGAGTGCCGCGTAGCGTGGGGTCGGCCAGATCGCGGCGGGCGTTCGTCAGACGTTGCTCGCGGATCCAGGACGAGACGGTGATGCCCTCTCCCTGGAAGAGGCGGTGCAGGTAGCTGACGGAGATGTGGTGGGCGGCGGCGATGGCCGGCGGGGTCAGTTGGGGATCTTGGAGGTGCCGGCGGATGAATGCCTGGATCCGCAGGACCAGGGCTCGCCGGGCGCTGTCGTGCGCGCTGCTGTCGTCCGCGTCGAGGTGATGGGCGAACAGCGCGGTCAGCAGTTCGAGGAGTGCCGCCTCCAGCCGTGGACCGTCGGACGAGCGGTAGGAGTGGGTGTCGTGGGTCAGTTGCAGGAGGAATCCCGACAGCAGCGCCCCGACTCCCTTCCGGCCTGGTAATCGTCGGGTGAGGATCCGGTCCATCCAGGGAGCGGGCAGCGGAAACCCGGCCTTGGGCACGTCGGCCCCGATCAGGCACACCGATGGGCTGCCGAGGAGACGAAGGTGAAAGGGTCGGGAGGAGTCCAGGACGTGCATGTCGAAGGGGCCGTGGACGGCTTCCCGGCCGGCCTGGGCCACTTCGTTTCCGCCGCTGACCGGCAGAATCAGTGTGTAGACCCCAGGATCGGACCGCCGGGCGAGTTCCGGTGTGCGCCGGATGGTCGCCGGGTCCACGACTGTGGACCACACGCGTGAGCCACCGAGCCTGAGCAAGCGTGTCTCCGCCCGGAAGCCGTTCCCCTGGTCACTGCGGGAGTCGAGAGGGGAGAAGTCTCTGCCCAGCCGTTTGCGCCAGGCATCGAGGCGGTCGGTCGAGGGGACGTCGTCGCTCCGGAACACCTTCTCGATCAGCATCTCCACTCCTCATCCGATGCACGAGTTCCTGAACGGCATGCCTCTTGCCTCCTGACCGGACCAGGGCAGGAGTACACCAGCCACCCATACACATCTGGTCACTGCACTGGCCGTCGGTCCGGGTTCGAGTCCCCTTCGGAAAACGCGAACCCACGGCCTTTGGCGATCGCCCCGTCCTGCTCCAGCTCCGAGATGGGAAGTCGTCGTACAGCGGGAGCAACGGCGGCGAATGCGTCGAAGTAGCCCCCCTGCCCCCCCACATAGCCATCCGCGACTCCAAGAACCCGGCGGCCGGTGCCTTCGCCGTCACCCCGGAGGCGTTCTCCGCCTTCGTCAGCTCGTTGTAGCGGGCGACGAAGGCGGAGAGCGACTCACTGGTCAGCGGGTCAGTTGACGACCGTCAGCGACTTCGGCCAGCCGTTCTTGTCCAGCACCTTGAACAGGCTCTTGATGTCGTTGGGGTGCAGCTTGATGCAACCGTTGGACTTGTAGTCGTTGACGCCGTCCCAGCGCCGCGCCTCGGTGGAGCCCTGGCCACCGCTGCTGGTCATCTCGCTGTGGATGAACAGCTCGGTGCGCAGGGTCCCCTTGCCGTTGTTGCAGCGCTTGTCGGCGAGGCGGATCGCGTAGCCCTTGACCAGGCTGCCGTTGTAGTTCCTCCAGTGCCCGCCGATGCTGTAGGTGGCGGTGGGCAGCCAGCCCTTGGCCGTGGTGCACTCGTTCGTCATGGTGCCGGAGCCCGCGCGGTAGCTGGCGATCACCTTGCCGCCCTTGAGGACGTAGAGCTTCGAGTTGGTCACGGTGCCCTTGTCGAACTTCAGGGTCACCGGGCCGGAACCGCCGCCGCTGCTGCCGCCGCCCCTGACGAGGGCGGCCCAGGTGTTGGGCCCGGCGATGCCGTCGGCCTTGAGGCCCTTGGCCTTCTGGAAGGCCCGGACCTTCTCGGCGGTACGGGTACCGAAGGCGCCGTCGGCGTTGGTGGCGTAGCCGTTGTCGGTCAGCTGGAGCTGGAGTGCCTTGACGGCGTTGCCCTTGGAGCCGGTCTTGACGGTGAGGATGAGCTTGGACCAGGTGTTGGCGCCGACGATGCCGTCCGCCCTGAGGCCCTTGGCCTTCTGGAAGGACTTGACCTTGGCGGCGGTGCCGGAGCCGAAGACGCCGTCGGCCTTGAGGCTGTAGCCCCGGTGGATCAGCAGCAGCTGCACCGTCTTCACGTCGGTGCCACGCTGACCCGACTTCACCGTCGGCCAGGACGCTGCCGCGGCGGCGTTCGTGGCCGTGGCCGGCTGCGCCTCGGCGGTGTCGAGCGGAGCGGTCGCGGTGATGCCGACCGCCAGGGCGGCGCTGAGGGCAGCGGCGGCGGCGATGTGACGTCGCACGGGCAGGTTTGTAGTGCTCATGACAGTCCCCCGATTTGTTCGGTTCGAAGCCGGATTCATGGAAGTGAGCGAGCTTCGATCGTCGACCAGAGAGCCACGATCGTCAGCAGGAGACGCCAGAGGCCTGGGTTCGGTTCCGTGAAATTCCGTCGCTGGTAAGGCGGTTGGCGTTCTGGAAGGCAGAGCTGCTTTTCAGGGGCTTGAGGAGCAGGTGTGCGCGACGCGGTCGTGACGCCCGCCGGCGCCGCTCGCCCCGCACGGCCGACCGCGATCGCGAGAGGAAGATCCACTGCTACGCCCGCGCGGGCATTCCCGTCCACCTGCTGATCGATCGGGGGAAGGGCGAGGTGACGGTGTACTCCGCCCCGTCGGGTGACGCGTACTCCCGAAGGGCGAAGCGTAGGCTGGGCGCGAAAGTGCCGCTGACCACCCCTCTCGGTTTCGAGCTGGACACGGCGGACCTTGGGCACGTGGGAGACCGAGGAGACGGCTGTATGACCAGGCAGGCCATCTACCGGCACTTGCGCGAACTTCGCGGGCACTTCACGCCACCGCCCGGCTTCACATACCCGGAGATCACCGACGGTACGTTCGTCATGATGATGAGCCCGCGGCCTCGCCATCAGGTCACGGCCAAGGACGTCACAAGGCAGCTGGAACCCCAGCTTCCCGAAGGGTATTTCGCGTTCGAGGCCACCGACACCGATGACGAGAACCTCGGCAAGCTGAGGATTCCCGACATCCTCGTCACCTCACGTGAAGCAATGCTGACCGACGATCCGCTCGACCCCCGCGAGATCCTCCTCGCCGTCGAGATCGTGTCCCCCTCCAACCCCGACAACGACTACAAGAACAAGACCTGCGACTACCCCGCCATGGGCATCCCCCACTACCTGATCGTCGATCCGCGCGACGGTACCTGGACGTATCAGTGGGAGATCGGCAGGCGTGACGGCCGGCCCGCGTACGAGAACCGGCTGCATCTGCCGTACGGGAAGACCGTCACCGTCGCGACCGAGCTGGGCACATGGACGATCGAGACCGGTGACCTGCCCCGGTACAGCGCCAAGGACATGATGAGCTGAGCCGGCGGAAGCCGGGATCAGCGCGGGAAGGCGTTGGCCAGCGTCATCAGCGCGGCCACCGCCACCAGTGCGGCGGTGAGGGGGCGGGCGTGGCGGGTGAGCAGGTCTCGGATCATGGGGACCTCGCAGCGGCTACGGCGACAGCGGGGGCGGCTGTCGACAGTGGCTGATTCGCTCATCAGGCGACAGTGGCTGGTTGGCTCGGTGAGCGACGGCGCCTGATCGGTTCGGTAAGCAGTGGTGGCTGATCGGCTCAGTGAGCAGTAGTGGCTGATCGGCTCAGTGAGCAGTAGTGGCTCATCGGCTCAGTGAGCGACGGTGGCTGATTGGCTCATTAAGCGCACTTAACGCGTTGCTTAACGTAAGGCTTTGGCCTACCAACGGCAAGAGCATGGTGGGGAGTTGGGGGTAAAGCGGCTGACGTAAGCACGCTTACTGGCATGCTTACGTCATGGCAGGTATGGCCGAACGTGACGACCCCGAGGTCATCGGGCGCAGAGTGCAGCAACTGCGGACGGAACGCGGCCTCACACAGCGGCAGTTGGCCGAACCCGCGTACACCCCGGCGTACATCTCCACGCTGGAGGCCGGCCGCGTCCGCGCCTCCGAACCCGCGCTGCGGCATATCGCCGACCGGCTCGGCATCGGTTATGAGGAACTGGCCACCGGCCGCCCCGCGGGTTTCGCCACCGAGCTGCGGCTCCGTCTGACCGGCGCCCAGCGCACCCTCGCGACCGGCGCCACCGAGGCCGCCGCCGAGGGGTTCTGCTCCGTGCTCGCCGAAGCCGACGAGCACGGGCTGATGGCCGAACAGGCCGACGCCCTCCTCGGGCTGGGCGAGTGCGCGCTGGAGACCGGCGACCTGGAGACCGCCCGGCTCCGCTTCGAGCAGGCCGAACAGCGGCTCGGCGACGCCCCGCTCCCGGCCCGCGTCCCCGCTCTGCGCGGACGCGCCGTCGCCCACTACCTCGCCGGTGAACTCCGCTACTCCTGCTACCTCTTCGAGTCCACCCTCGACGAGCTCAACCGCACCGGCATGCACGACCCCGACGCGTTGCTGCTCCTCTACACCGGCGTCATCGCGCCCTACATGGACATGGGCGCACACGCCCGCGCCGCCCAGGCCGCCGAGCTGGCCCTCGCCCTGGCCCCGCAGTCCGGCGACCCCGCCCTCGTGGCCCGTATGCACCGCTCCGTCGCCCGCACGATGATCGCCGAGGGCCGTATCGCCGAGGCCGACGCCTCCCTCGCCAAGGCCTCCGAGCTCTACCGCCAGCTCCAGATCCGCACCGAGCTCGCCAACTGCCACTGGATGCGCGGCTACCTCCACGCCCAGAACGGCGACTACAAACGCGCCGAGGACGAACTCCGCGAAGCCCGCCGCATGCTCTCCGCCAAACGCGCCGCCCTCTACACCAGCCAGGTCGCCGTCGAACTCGCCGACGTCCTGCACCGCCGGGGCAAGTCCGACGAGGCCGCCGAGCTGCTCCAGGAGGTCCTCACCGACCTCCACTCCGAACGCGGCGCCCTCCACTCCGCCGCCGCCCACCGCCTCCTCGGCATCATCGCCGAGGACGGACAGGACAAGGACGCCGCCGAGGAGCACTACGTACGGGCGCTGAGCCTGCTGGAACGCGCGGGCGCCGCCGGCGACCTCGCCGACCTGTGCCGTCTGCTGGGCGACCTGTACCGGCGTACGGGACGCGTGGAGGCAGCGCTGGACGCGTACCGGACGGGACTCGGGCACCGCACGGCCCCCGGCACCACCACCCTGGGCCCGGCCCCCGCACAGCCCCCTCTCTGACTTTTCCACAGCTGTGCACAGCGTTGTCGCCTAGCCTCCGGGCGGTGGAGAAGGCGGTGGAGAAGGCGGTGGAGAAGGCGGTGGAGGGACAGAGGAGCAGCGGGCTGAGGAGTCCGTCGAGGGGCACGGAACGGATCACGGAGCGGATCACGGAGCCGATCACGGAGCGGATCACGGACGGCAGCCTGGCGCCGGGCCCGGAAGGGGCCACGTCCCCGTCCGCGACGTGGCGCGTCCTTGACGGTGTGCGGCTCGGCGTGCGCGTGCTCGTCCACGTCGTACTCGGTGGCCTCGCCCTGGTCGCCATCGCCACCGTCCTCTCCGTTCTCGGGCCGCTCGTCGCGCTCGATCTCGCGACCCCCGCGATGGCCGCCTGGTGGACGGTCTTCACGGCGGTCGTCGTGCAGGGTGTGCCCTTTCTGCTGCTGGGCACGCTCGTGTCGGCGGGGATCGGGGCCTTCGTGCCCGAGCGGGTCTTCAGCCGGTTGCTGCCCCGCAACCCCGCGCTCGCCGTTCCCGTCGCGGGCGCGGCCGGTGTCGTACTGCCGGGGTGCGAGTGCGCGTCCGTGCCGGTGGCCGGGAGCCTGATGCGGCGCGGGGTGGCCCCGGCCGCCGCCCTCGCCTTCCTCCTCTCCGCCCCCGCCATCAACCCGGTCGTCCTGGTCGCCACCTCCGTCGCCTTCCCGGGCCGGCCGTCGATGGTGCTCGGCCGGCTCGTCGCCTCCCTCGGCACGGCCGTGGTGATGGGGTGGCTGTGGGCGCGGTTCGGGAAGGAGGAGTGGTTGCGGCTGCCGAGGCGGAGGACGGGGACGGCCGCGCAGGGCGGCGAGGGCTCCCGGGGTTCCCGTTGGGGCGCCTTCGCCGCCGGGCTTCAGCATGACTTCCTGCACGCAGGCGGCTTCCTCGTCCTCGGCGCGGCGGCTGCGGCCACCTTCAACATCGTCGTACCGAGGTCGCTGCTGGACGTCTTCACCGGCTCCGTGTGGCTGTCCGTGCTCCTCCTCGCCGCCCTCGCCGTCGTGCTGTGCGTGTGCAGCAAGGCGGACGCCTTCGTCGCCGCGTCGCTGAGCGGCTTCTCGCCGACGGCGCGGCTGGCGTTCATGGTGGTCGGTCCGATGGTCGACCTGAAACTCATCGCGCTCCAGGCGGGGACCTTCGGCCGCGCGTTCGCGCTCCGCTTCTCCGCCGTGACCTGGGTGGTGGCCGTGACCGGCAGCATGCTCGTGGGGTGGTGGCTGCTGTGAGGCGCTACGGCCCCACCGTCCTCCTACTCCTCTCCGCCGCCGCGATCCTGCGTATCTCCCTCTTCAGCGGGCTGTATCTGCGGTACGTGCAACCGGGGCTCAGGCCGTTCCTGATCGCTTCCGGGGTGCTGCTGGCGGTGCTGGGCGTCGCGGCGGGGGTGCGGGCGCTGCGGGCGGACGACCACGAGGACGACGGCGAGGGTGACGGTGGTCACGACCACGAGGACGACCACGAGGGTGATGATGGTCACGACCACGACCACGGCCCCGCCGGCCCCCGCGTCGCCTGGCTGCTCGCCGTCCCCGCCCTCGCCCTCCTCCTCTTCCCACCCCCGGCCCTCGGCTCGTACAGCGCGGAGCAGCAGGCGGCGGAGTACGCGGCGCGGGGCGTCGGTACGTTCGACCCGTTGCCGAAGGGGGACCCGGTCGAGCTGACCCTCGGTGAGTTCAGCTCGCGGGCGATCTACGACAGCCGGCGGTCACTGAAGGGCCGTACGGTCCGCATGACCGGCTTCGTCACGCAGGAAAAGCAGGACAAGCAGGACAAGGGCGAGGACGGGACCTGGTACCTCACCCGCCTCCTCGTCTCCTGCTGTGCCGCCGACGCCAGCCCCTACAAGGTCGAGATCCGCGGCGCCGACGTCCCGCCCGCCGAAGCCTGGGTCACCGTCACCGGCACCTGGCACCCCGAGGGAAAGCTCGGCTCCGAGGAGGCCTGGCCGCCCGTACTGGACGCCGAGTCGGTGAAACGGGTGGCGGAGCCGGAGAACCCGTACGAGAAACGGTGACCGTCGGCGGGCGCGCTCACATGCTGAAGTCCATCTCCGCGATCACCTTCCCGGTGGCGTCGTAGACCGTGACCTTCCGCACCGGGTCCTTGAAGTCGAGGGAGCGCGCCAGAGCCTCCGGCACCTTCACATGGGCGGCGTAGACCCCCCAACTGGTGTTGCCCTTCAGCCGCAGCACCGTGCCGTTGATGGTCTCGCCGTCATAGGCCGTCACCTCGACGCGGGTGGCCGCGGAGTGGACGCCGTAGAAGAGGCCGTGGACGGTGTAGCCGCCGGTGGCGGAGCCCGAGCCCTGCATGGAGACACCCGGCTCGCTGGTGTCGAGGTTGCCGTCGACCACGCTGCGGAACTCCTCGATACCGGGCACACCCGGCTCCGGGTCCGGATCCCGCCAGTGCTTGCCGTCCGCCGTCAGCCACAGCTTGGTACCGCCTTCGACGGTCACCCGTTCGCCCGGCGTGACGACCCGCACCTTCCCGGCGGGCGGGGAGGGGCTGGGGGAGGACGAGGGTGATGGCGACGGCGAGGGAGTCGCGCTGCCGCTCATGGCCGGCGGCGCCATGGGCTGGACGGACGAGGAGGGCCCGTCGGGGCGGAAGGCCAGCACGACGAGGGGGAGCAGCAGCAGTCCGCAGCCGGTACTCACCATGGCGGCCCGGCGACGTACCCGGCGCCGCCGTCCGTCACGTTCGATCGCCTCCAGCGGCACGGGCGGCGGCGTGAAGTCGTACGCGGCCTCGGCGAACGCATGGCGCAGCCGCCGCCCCGTGTCGTCGATCTCGACGACCTCGTCGAGGTCGTCTACCTCGACGGATTCGGCGGCGATGCCCTCGTCACCGGTTCCGGTGGGGTGGTTCATGGGCGGGCTCCGGGGACGGGCGAGTGTGGCGACGGGGCGAACGGGGAAGCGGAGGCGGGACGACGACCACCGCCGGACCGGCCGGACGAGCCGTCCTCGCCCGGCGCGGCGGCGAACACCGGATGGGCGCGCAGGGCCGTGAGCCCGCGCCGGACATGGGTCTTGACGGTCCCGAGCGAGCAGCCGAGCAGTTCGGCGATCTCGCTCTCGCTGAGGTCCTCCCAGAACCGGAGCACCAGCACGGACCGCTGCCGCGCGGACAGCCCGGCCAACGCCTGGGTGACGGCGGCCCGTTGGGCGACGGAGTCGGCGTGCCCGGCCTGCGGCTCGTGCACCCGCTCCGGCAGGAACGGCGTCAGCAGATGGGCCACGCGTCTCTTGCGTACGCGGCTGATGTTGTTGTTGACCAGCGACCGCCGTACGTAGAAGTCGACGTCGTCACGCGGTATGCGCCGCCAACGGGCGTACACCTTCGCCAGTGTGGTCTGCACGAGATCCTCGGCCTCGTGGAAGTCACCGGTCAGCATGTGCGCGGTGCGCACCAGTCGGGGCCAGGCCGCGGTGGCGTACGCGGCGAAGTCGCCACCCTCTGGCGATCCGGGTTTCTCATGCGGCACGGACGACGATCCTCGGGTCGGGAACGTGGGGGTACGGGATGTACGAGATCAGCGGGTCGTACGAGATCAGCAGGTCGTACGAGGTGAGCGGGTCGCACGACGTGTGCGGGCCTGCGGCGCAGGCGTACGACGTGCGCAGGCGTACGGTGTGCGCAGGCGTACGGCGTGTGTAGGCGTACGGCGTGTGTAGGGCGTACGACGTGCGCAGGGCGTTCGGCGTGTGCCGTGCGGGCGAGGGGTCGGTCAAGCCCCTTGCCCGCACGGACACTTCCGTACCTACGCCGGGCCGGTCAGCTCAGCGGCAGCTGCGCGTAGACGCGGCCCTTGGTGTCGTACACCGTGACGGCGCGGAGGAAGTCCTCCCCGTTGTCCCCCGCGGGCAGCGGAGCGGTGGCGTACCACACACCCCAACCCGGCTTCCCGGCCAGCTCGATCAGCTTGCCGCGCACCGGCCCCCTGCTCGTGTCGATCACGACGCGGGAGGCGGTGCCCTTGCCACCGTAGTAGAGGCCGGAGAGGTAGTAGGTCCCCTCGAAGCCGCCCGCCTGCAGCGACACCCCGGGCCGGCTCAGGTCGACGTTGCCGTCGACGACACTCCGGAACTGCTCGAAGTCCGGCAGGTCCGGTTCCACCCAGTGCTTGCCCTCGGCGGTGAGCCAGAGCTCGAAGCCGGGCGCGGCGACGACGTGCTCACCCGGCTTGACGATGCGCGGAGTCGGCGCCTTCTTGGCGGTCACGGCCGCCGCCACCGTCTCCGTGCCGTGCGCCGTCTCCCCCCGCGAGACGGCGTACGACATCGTCGGCGCCCCCGCCAGCAGCGTGGTCAGCGCTGCCGCGGCGACGAGCTTGTGCATCCGTGCCATGTTCATGAACGGACAACCCCCATAGCTGTGTTGGTCTTTCACCCGTCCAAACCCGGAAGAGGGGCGGGACGGATGACACTTGTGCCGAACAATTTCCACGACTTCCGAGCGCCCCTTTTGGTTGCCCTTTTGGGTGCTTTCCATCGCCTTCGTCGTGTCACGTCAGGGCGCTGCCCGCCACCCACCGCTCCCAGCCGAGGTTCCAGTCGCCGTACCCGTTCCCCACGGCCACGGTCTCCTTCGACCCGACGACCTTCACCACGTCCCCCGGGATGACCTGGTCGTAGAACCGCTTGGCCGTCCCGTCGTCGGCGAGCCCCACGCACCCGTGGGTGACGTTCCGCCGACCGGCGTACGTGTTCGCCTTGGGATTCTCGTGCAGATAGGTGCCGGAGGCGGTGAGGTGGACGGCGTACGAGTACCAGTCCGCGTACGAGTCGCCGTAGCCGACCGTGCGGGAGTCCATGAACACCCGGCGCTGCTTGTCGGAGACGACCATCGTGCCGTTCCAGGTGTCCATGCCGGGCGCGCCCGCGGTGACCGGGACGCGTTCGGTCGAGCCGTCCTTCACGACGGTCATGGTGTGCTCGCGTACGTCGACCGTGGCGATCAGCGAACGCCCGATGGTGAAGTGCCGGGTGATGCCGGCGCCGACCCGCACGGTCACCTTCGTACCGGGCTTCCAGTAGGAGCGGGGCCGGAAGTCGACGCGCCGCCCCTCCCCGAGACCGCGGTCCTCGATCCAGCTCCAGGCCCCTTCGACACCGGGGTCGGTGGTGACCTTCAACTGCCGCTCGACATCGTCCCGTTCGGCCTCCGGTATGACGTGGTCGAAGGTGACGGAGATGGGCATGCCGACGCCGACGGTCTGCCCCTCGACGATGTTGACCTTCGCTCCGTCAAGGTTCTTCAAGGCGGGCGGGGTCGGCGTCGGGCTGGGCACGGGCTTGCGCTCCACCACCTCGGCGTCGACCCGGGCCTCGCCCTCGGGTCGCCGGCTGGGCCCTTCGTCCCGCACCCCCTCCGCGCTGCCGGAGCACCCGGCGAGCGCGAGCGCGACCGTGCAGACGGCCGTGGCGGCCAGGGCGCGGGCGAGACGACGGCGCCCCACTCCGCCGGCCCTCCCGCTGTCCCTCCGGCCGCCTCTGTTCCCCGTGTTCATGGTCATCCCCCTGCGATGTGTTTCGATGGTCGGCGTGCGTACGGGACCTGTACGCACGACGGGGGCGACGGGGTTGCACCGGAATCCAAAAGGATCCGGAGGGACAGGCATCCGGACCTACGGGGGCCGGACGGACACGCGTCCGGACCCATCGGGATCCGGACCGACGGCGGCGGGGGCATGACCGAGGAAGAGTTCGACGCGTTCTACGCCTCCGCGTTCCCCCGGCTGGCCGGCCAGCTCTACGCCTTCACCGGAGACCACGGGGAGGCACAGGACGTGGTGCAGGAGGCGTTCGTACGGGCCTGGGACCGGCGGCGGGAGTTCCTCGCGGAGGGGGCGCCCGAGGCATGGATCCGCACCGTGGCGATGCGGCTCGCGGTGAGCCGCTGGCGCCGGGCGCGGCGTTGGCTGGAGCTGGTGCGCGGGACCCCGCCGCCGGAACACGCGCCGGGGCCCGATCCCGAACGGGCGGTGCTGGTGGCGGCGTTACGGAGGCTGCCGGAGGCGCAGCGGATGGCGGTCGTGCTGCACCATCTGTGCGATTTGAGTGTGGAGCAGGTAGCCTCCGAGACCGGTGCCCCGGTGGGTACCGTCAAGGCCCGGCTGTCCCGAGGCCGCGCGGCACTGGCCCGTGAACTGGCCCCCCGCGAGGGTGAGAAGGAGGACGACCGTGTCCGATGAACTCACCCAGCGGCTGCGGGAGTTGGCGGAGACCGCGGCGACACCCCCACCCGTCACCGGCGCCGAGGTCCGAGCGACAGCGGTACGCCGCCGGCGACGCCGCCATACGACCGCGACGGTGGCCGGAGCCTGCGCGGCGGCGACCCTGGCCGTGTTCCTCACCCTGCACCTCACGCCCGACGGCACGGAGCACCGCCGGTCGCCGTCCGCGAGCCTCGCCCCGACCCCGACCCCCACGCGGGCCGCCCCCGACGCCACGGTCGATCTGGCCCACCGCGTCCTGACCGTCGCCGGCCGCGAACTGCCCTTCACCGCCGGCACCCCGAGAACCCCCACGCCCACGGGCCGTATGACGGTGTCGGCCAAGATCATGTCGAAGGTGGTCTCCGCCGAGACGACCGGCTTCACCGACGACTACGACCTCAAACTCCCCTGGGTCCTGGAACTGACCCCGACGACCCTTGACCCGAACGAGGACAACGCCACCGAGGACAACGCCACCGAGGGCAACCCCACTGGAGACACCGCCTCCGGAGGCGACACCCGCGAAGCCGAGCCCACCGGACGTGACGCGACCGCCACCTACATCGCCGCCATCCCCTACAACGACGAGGCCCCCGGCAACTACGACGTCACCACCGGCTGGATCGGCCTGCGCCCCACCGACGCCGAATGGCTCTACGCCCAACTCACCGAAGGCGCGGTCGTGGACATCCAGGGCCCGGTCCCGACACCGACCCCGTTCCCCTCAAGTTCCGAACCGACGAGGTCCGGTTCCTGAGGGAAACGGGGCGGTGGCTTTGCTCGTCAGCCCTCCGGGCGCATCGCCGACCCCGGTGTGGTGCGCGGCAGGCGCGGGGTGCGCATGGCCACGGTGAGGCGGCCGGAGGCCCAGGCGGACAGGACGTAGGCGGACGGCAGTTGCAGGGTGAGCATCGACAGGCCCGCCACCACGAAGGGCATGTCCACCGCATCCTTCAGCCCATAGGGCACGGATACGGCGAACACGGCCAGCAGCAGCGTCAGGGTGTAGATGGTGGAGTCGGTGACGATCACCTGCCAGCGGGGCAGCGCCGAGCGCATCCTGCGGGTCACCGTCAGCGCCAGGAACACGGTGGGCAGGAAAGCCGCCTGGTAGGCAGGGAACAGGAGCATGTCCCCCCACTTCGGCATCGACCCGGAGGCCACCGTCCACACCGATCCCATCAGCCCGCCGACGGCCGCCGATCCGGCGGTGACGATCGCCGCGTAGCCGGCGGCGCTGCGCCAGGGAGTGAACATACGTGCCTCCTGTCCCCCGAGCCGACGGTCACCGGCCCACGCCCATTCTCCCACCGGGCCCTGGGCCACCGGCATCCGCGTCGGCTCAGTAGCCGCCGCTGTTCCCGATCGTCCCCCGCTCGCACATCGGCTGGGACAGGCACAGCAGGTTGCTCATCTTCGACTGGTGCACGACCTTCGTGCTGTGCTTGGTGTTGCTGGTGTAGCCGAAGAGGTACATCTCGTGGTCCGGGGCCTTGCGGTACTTGCCGGAGACGTAGAAGTCACCGTTGCGGGCCAGCCGCGCGTCGTACGTGACGCCGATGCCCGCCCGCTTGACGCCGGTCTTGGGGCAGAACGGGTCGGTGGCCTCGATCGTGCCGCGCACGGCACGGGTCTTGCCGTCGAACCGCGTCATCGTCCTGAAGTCGATCTTCTTCGTGGACGCCTTCCTCTTCTCCACGAACTTGCCGGTCTTGGCGTTGTAGACCTTCGTCCAGCCGGTCTGCGGGTACAGCTCGTACTGCGACTTGGTCCAGTACACGACCCCCCGGACCCCGGCGCGGAACGACGTACCGGACACCGCCTTCGAGAAGCCGCGGTTGTCACCGGCGTACTTGTACCCGGTCGTGTACTTGCAGCCGGACACGCTGCCGAGCTTCTTCGGTACGGTCGCCCACTTCTGCCGGATGAAGGAACGCCAGGTCACCACGGTCTTGGTGTACTTCTTCGCCTTCGTCTCGATCTGGGAGGCGGTCGCGGCGAGCGTCTCGGGGCTGTCGTTCTTCGGCACGGTGGCCGTCAGACCCCAGGTGTGGCCCAGCCCGTCCGCCACGCCGAAGATCTTGTACTCGGCCTGGCTGCCCGCGGTGACACCGGTGTCGCGCAGGCTGTGGGCGGCGGTGTCGGCGATCTTCACGCCGTTGCGGTAGACCGTGTAGCTGGATGCGCCGAGGTCGGGCCAGGACAGATCGACGAACTTCGACGAGGCGGCCCACGCGGCGCGTTCGGCCTTGTTCGGCGAGGAGGCGAGGGTGATGTCGGCGATCACCCGCTGCTCGCCGGCGGTCAGGATCTGACTGTCGGCCGCCTCCCCGATGTACGTCGTACCGGCCGTGACCTGGTTCTTCACCGAGGCCGACGACGAATTCGAGGACGCCGTGGCGCTCTTGGACGATGTCGTCCCGAACACGCCGCTGTCGGCGTCGAGGACGAACACCGCCTTCGACGACGTCGACGCGGCGACGGAAGCGGTGCCGGCGCCGGACGCCGTTCCGGCGGACGCGGTCCCGGCGAACAACGCCAGCGGCAGGACTGTCAGCGCGACGGCCTGCGGTATGCGGGCGAGGGTGGGCATACGAAGTTCTCCCCGTGAGGTCGGTCTGATGCGTCGCGGTAAGTGGTCAGGAGCGTTCCGCGATACGGAAGTGACCTTACGCAGGGGAAGCGGACCGGCGATATTGTCCATTCGGGCAGGTAGGTGGCGAGTACAAGTAGGCGGGGCCGGGCAAGGCGGGGCGGTGCGCCGAGCCGACGCAAGGCGGCGCGCCGGGGGCGGCGGAAAACCTGTGCGGCTCACCCGTACGTCTCCCGTCCGGTGGTGGCCGTGCCCCCGTGATGCTGGCGTGGAGCCAAACGCCATGCTCTCGGGAGGCTCCGCCATGCGTCGTCCGTACCGTGTTCTCGCCCAGCTCATGGGTGCCGGAGTCCTCATGGGGGCGACGGCCTGCACGTTGCAGGAGCAGGAGCGTCCGCGCGGCTTCCCCGAGGCCGCCACCGTGGAGGAGACCACGGCCTCCGCCTCACCGACCGCCACCGCCCTCACCGACGCCCGCGCCCGCAGCGCCCTGCTCCGTGAGGGCGACCTCGGCGACACCTGGACAGGCACCCAGGGCGCGGCCACCTGGCGGGACGGCCTGCTCAAGGGCCGGACCGACCCCCCTGGGTGCCAGAAACTCCTCGACACGTTCTACGCCGAGGACCTGCTCGGCGAACCCAAGGGCGGTACGGCCGTCACCGGCTTCGACGACGACGAGTACGGCGCCCAACTCCGCTACCAGGTGGGCGCGTACAACGGGGCCGACGTGGACGCCCGCCTCACCCACTTCCGTCAACTTGCCGAGCAATGCCAGGCGTTCACCATCACCGGGCTGCAAGGTCAGGAATACGGCGCCCAGATCACCCCCGTCGACCTCCCCGACGACCTCGGCGACGCCGGCCAGGCGCTCCGGCTCACCATCAGGGGCGACATCGACGGCGGCGACGGCACCCTCACCCTCGACCTCGCCACCGTACGCGTCGGCGACACCGCCGCCCTCCTCACCCACGGCGGCCTCCACGGCATCGACGACACCGCCACCAGAAACGCGGCCCGCGCGGGCGCCGAGCGCCTCCGGCAGGTGCTGGGCGCGGAGGAAGACAGGAGCGAGGAGGAAGGAGGCGCGAGCGCGGAGGAAGACGAGGACCAGGAAGAAGGGGGCGCGAGCGCGGAAGAGAGCGGGGAGAGCGAGGAAAGCGGGGATGGCGAGGAAGCCGGGAGCGGGGAGAGCGAGGAAGAAGAAAGCGGGTGAGCGGGGTGAGGCCCCCGGCGGGCCCTCGGCCATGGTCGCCGCGTCTCCTTCAGGGCCGGCGTGACGGCGTACCGCACATCACTGGAACGGG